>NZ_JBSFJW010000007.1:159534-414788 GCF_053598255.1 Streptomyces sp. NPDC001157 | reverse complement strand
CGTGGCGTCGTAGCCCTGCTCGGCGAACAACTCGAAGGCCGCCCGGATGACCGCCTCGCTGCGCCTTGCCTTGCCACGCTCCCGCAGACCTTGCTCTCAGAACGCCTGCAAATTACAGCCCATCGCAATCTTGCAGCCTGCTGCAAACTTAGCTTAGGATGTAACTCGACCGCCCCGGCGGCCTCGGCCCCCTCCCCACCGATGACCTGGACCGCGCCAAAGCCGCCGTCTGGGACCACCTGCACCGAAAGGCCACCCCATGACCCCGACCCGGACCATCCTGATCACCGGCTGCTCCTCCGGCATGGGCCGGCAGGCCGCGCTGGCCCTGCACCGGCTCGGCCACCGCGTGTACGCCACCGCCCGCCGCCCCGAGACCCTGGCCGACCTGGCCGCGCTCGGCATATCCACCCTGCCGCTCGACGTCACCGACGAGCAGTCGATGGAGGACGCGGTGGCCGCCGTCGAGGCCGAGCACGGCAGCGTCGACATCCTGATCAACAACGCCGGATTCGGGCTGCACCTGCCCGTGGAGTCCGCCACCCCGGCCGAGGTCCGCGCCCAGTTCGACACCAACGTCTTCGGCCTGGTCCGGATGGCCCAGCTGGTGCTGCCGGGCATGCGCCGCGCCGGGCACGGCCGGATCGTCAACCTCTCCTCCATGGCCGGCCGCTTCTCCCCTCCCGGCGGCGCCTTCTACCACGCCAGCAAGCACGCCGTGGAGGCGATCAGCGACTCGCTGCGCCTGGAAGTCGCACCCTTCGGCATCGAGGTCGTCGTCGTCCAACCCGGGCCCACCATCACCGAGTTCAGCGGCACCGCGGTCGACACCATGGCCCCCGCCACGGACGCCGCCGACCCGTACGCCGGCTTCCGCGCCAAGCTCGCCGACATGTACGCCAACCACGCCTTCACCCGCCGCAACGGCGCCGTCCCCGCCGAGGCCGCCACCAAGGTGATCGTCCGCGCCGCCACCACCGCCAAGCCCCGCGCCCGGTACGCGATCGGCGTCCTCGCCCGCGCCACCATGCTGGCCAAGCGCCTGCTCCCCGACGCCGCCTTCGACGCCCTGATGCGCCGCAACTTCCCGCTTCCCGAGGCGGCCTGAACTCAATACAGGTCATGGGGCTGGCGTGGGCTGCGGCTGGGAGCCTCCAGCCGGTCGGGTGCGTGATCGATAGCAGGTGATCACCCGGCGTGTGGCAGCTTCGCCGGAATCGCCGAACCGGGTCCTGGCTTTTCGTAGGGTCCCAGGTGGGTGATGCAGTGACGGGTGGTGCTGACCGATCGCGCCGAGCGGTTTCGCAAGGAACTCGCGATCGATGCCGAGGTGGTCCGGCTGAAGGCCGCAGAGGTCATCGGGCAGTTCATCGAGGCTGAACGCGCGGGTGAGGCCGACGACCCTGCCTATCTCCACCCGGGCCCTCGAGGCGACCCCACTGACACGGGAGCCGACCATGCAGAAAGATCCCATACTCAGCGAACTCGCCGAGTACGCGGCCTTCGGGCACCTCAAGATCAGCGCGCGCCTGTGCCGGGTAGGAGGAGCAGCTCGCCACCGGCACCCAGCCCCCGGGATCCCTGGCGCTCCGTCGGCGAATTCATCGTCGACGCCGTCACCGGCATGCCCCCCAGACGCACCGCGGCTGACCACCCCGCCCGTACCTGAAGACCTGGCGCATCCTGACCAAGGTCCGCATGGACGCCCATCACGCCACAACGCTGCTACGGGTCCTGCTCGTTCTGGCCAACTGCGAAGTCCACGCCAAGTAGAGCAGGCCGCCCGCGGCACTGCGGGCGGCCTGCTCTACTTCAGTGGAATCTACTGACCAATCGTCAGCTCTCCTCGCTGCTGCGGCGCTTGCGCGCGAAGTAGACCGCGGAGGCACCGACCGCCGCGACCGCGAGACCGGCACCCGCGAGGACGGGAGTGCTGCTCGACGCGCCGGTCTCGGCGAGATCACCGTTCGGGGCGGGGGTGTTCGCCCCCGTACCCGTGCTCGCGCCGGGCGTGGGCGACTCGCTGGGGGCCGGAGAGTCGCTCGCACCGGGCGTGGGCGACTCGCTGGGGGCCGGGGACTCGCTCGCACCGGGCGCGTCGTTCTTGGCGAGCTGCGCCGCGAAGACGCCTGCGATCACCTTGTGGCCGTCGGCGTTGGGGTGCGGGTCCTGCTTCAGGCACGCCCAGGTCAGCTGGCAGATCTTGGCCACGTTTGCCGGCACCTCGCCCGCGCCGGGCACGTTCACCTGGGTGGTGAAGTCGTCCGAGGAGAAGGCCCCGGCCACGTCAGCCACCTTGAAGCCGGCGGACTTGTACACCTGGGTGATCCCGGCGTTGGCGGCCTTGACCAGGGGTGCCGACTCCTTGGCGGCCTGCTGCCCCGCCGCGCCCTGCAGCCAGGCCGCCAGGAACGGGTTCTGGTACGTCGAGCCCACGAACTGGGTGTTGTCCGTGCCCGCCTGGCGGAGCGCGCCCGCGATCTGCGCGAGGTTCTTCGCCATGGTCTGGCTCTTGCTGGTCAGGCATGCCCCGTCGAGGGTGCGGGCCGGGGTGACGCAGTTGAGGAGGATGTCGTCGGCGCCCACGGTCACGGTGACGTAGGCGACCTTGCCCTGGTGCTGGGCCATGGCCTTCAGGGCGGCGTCCAGTTGGGACTTGGCGTTGGGGTAGTCGCACTTTCCGCCGTTGATCATGGATTCGGTGGTCTCAGCGGTGCAGCCCAGGCGTATGTGCTTCAGTCCGGGGGTGCGCTGCTTGAGCTGCGCGTAGAGCTGGTCGGTGTAGGCGACGTCGGTGTCCTTGTCGACGTCCGGCTGGTAGCCGGAGGCCTGGGAGTCGCCGAGCGAGATGTAGTAGGTGGCGTCCTTGCCGTTGGTCGCCTCGTCGGCAGTGGCCAGACCGGGCGTGCTCAGCACGATCGCCATGGCAGAGATGGTCAGCGGGGGGACGAAACGCTGAAGGGATCTCATCACTTGCTTGTGCTTTCCAGTTGTTGGGGGGGATTGGATGCCGAAAACATTGGCGTGAGCCGTGGTTGGGGAGCAGCGAAACTCATCCGCCGCAATTTCCGGGCACCCGAAGAAGGCCTTGGTGAAGGCACAGGAGAATTGCTGCCTCCGCAAGGCGGCAGGTCTGCCCGGCTTCACTTCGGAGACGCGGGCGTCAATCTAGCAGGACGGAAACCGGCTTGGATATGGGAAGCCCACAAGACGTCGGTCACGACGACACGTGTAACCCTCAGAAAGGCTCCATCGGCCGGGAATTGGTGACCGAACCCGTTGGTAGCCATTCGTTGAGTGATCAACGGGTGGTGAAAACTCCTCGCGGGCAGGCCGCCCACCTGCACGATCTGAGGCCCAACTGCTAGCTGGGGCTGGTGTTTGAGCGTAGTGAACCGAATGGCACCGGGCCTCATGTTCGACGGGTCGAATGGCGCCGATCGCGGAATGCAGACGCTGGAGGGCAATCCGGCCACGCATTCCGCGGAGTTGGACAGCACACGGCAGCGCTGTTCGGCTCGACCTCGCATACCTTTTGACGATCGTTCACCACGTCGGCGGGGCTGGTTCGCCTTCCTGACGGCGCGAATTCGGGAGGAGTTCCTTCAGGACCGGACGGGGCGCGGTGTGCGGAACCGTCGTCGGCTCCTACGCCGGATCCGGCACTCCCTTACCATTCGACGAACACCTACCGGCAGTCGGTGAGGAGCGTTGTGGCGCAGGCACCGCACGTACCGAGGACAGTCCCGGAACTGGGTGATGGCCCCGCTGCCCGGCGTCGTACCGACACCGTCGAACGCGGCAGGGACCGAACCACCTGGGTGAGCCGGGTGCTCTCCCTGGCCGTCGGGTCGTCGTCGACAAACAGCACGTCGTGAGCGCGGCGGTCTTCGTCGGGTGACACAGGCTCGGGGTGTGCCGTGGCAGGCGTGTGCCGTCGTCGCATCTCGTCCGATGCCGGCTACCTGACAGCGATAACACCGTCGGCATCGATGCCACCGTCGCATTCGGTGCCACCGTCGTGAGGGACGTCGGTGGCGGAATCGGTGTCGGTGTCGGAATCGGCGGCGAGGGCGAAGTCGACGGCCTTAACCGGGGGTGTGGTGCTTGCCGCCTTCGGCGAACGCCTCTGTACGACGCCTCGCCCAGCGCACCGATGACCGCTTGCTCGCAGCGCGCGTGCTGTTCGGCCATATGCGGTCCGAACGCGCAGATCGAGCTATCGGCGTCCCACCACAGCGCATCCGCTGCACCGAGCGCAGCCGGGCGTCCCGCCGAGCCGACGGCGTGCCCATAAGACCGGTGAACCCCGGTCAACAACGGCGCGTTCCTGCGCTCCCCGGAGCTACACCAGCGCACGTATGCCCAGGTCAGAAGCCATCCGACTCCCTAAGCGCCGTCGCTTCCCAAGCTGAGAGCGCGAGTTCGATTCTCGTCACCCGCTCCAGAGAGAAACCCCAGGTCAGCGGCCTGGGGTTTGTTTGTTGTCTAGTCCGAGTGTCATCTCGAGCTACCCACGCCCTTGGCGACTCGAACAGTAAGACGCATTTCGTGTGGCCTGCGTCACGGCGACGTGCAACACCTGCGAAGTCGCTTGCGCAAATGGGCAGTTCACGTGACCTGACGGACGCATAGCAGCTGTCACACGCGGGGCCACACCAATGTCGGCGAGCAGGCCCGGCTCGACCTTCGATGTCGTCGCGGATGGGGCACACGGCATCGATGCCGCGCCCCGCGGTTCCAATGGGCGACCCGCCCGTACGTATGGTGTGCGGCGTCGTTTCGGGGGTAGCCGGACGCCGTTGAATTGCTCAGGCCGATGGGTGGCTCGGGGGTGGGGTGCGGCCCGGTGCACGAAGACGAATACGAGCTACTGATCAGCCGCCCGAGCGTGTCCGCCGTTGCTTTCGAGGGCAACGAGCCGATCGCCAGGGCTCGGCAAGCCGCCCGCCGTTTCATGACCGACGTGCAGGCCGTCCAGGGGATCCCGGTGTCGGAGCGGGCGATGAGCGCGGTCGAGCTGGTGGTCAGTGAGCTAGTGACCAACGCCTACAAATACGCGCCCGGGCCGTGCCTGGTGGACCTGGAGGTCAACGAGGGTGCCGTGGAGGTCAGCGTCTGGGATACCGATGCAACCCTGCCGGCTGCCTGTCCGACCGATCCGGGCCGGGTCGGACAGCATGGCCTGGAGATAGTGATGGCGGTGTGCCGCAGCCTTGAGGTGCGGCGCGAGCCGGTCGGCAAACGCGTCATGGCCGCGATCGTGCTGGCTGACGATCCCGGCGGGGATCCGATGGGCCGCCTGATGTGACCAGGCTGATCAAGCTGCTGGCGGAGCAGTTGGGAGATCGTCCTCAGCCCAAAGGCGGGCGATCCCGCCGTCCCCCACGACGGCCGAATTCAGCACACAGGCCCGGCTCGGCGCGCAGCAGAGCAACGTCGGCCAGGCAGTCCCCGCCCGACGCGACCGCGATCGCGAGGGCGAGCACGACCTTGCCCGGGTCGTGCACCGCCGTCGGCCGCCGCCACCGGCCCAACCCGACCGACAGCGCACGGTCCAGCCCCAGACGCCGCACGGCCTCGACAAGGACCACCGCACCGGCGTGCGACACCACCGCCGAGCCCGCCGCATCGCCCCGGACGCGCGGATAGAACTCGGTAAGCTGCTTCACCAAGAGAGTGCTCCTTGGCTCGACCGATTCGGACCCTCAGCAAGTCCGATCACCGCCCGTGAAAGGCCCGGGTCAGTTCAGCTTGCTCGGGGACGAGGGCTCCTCGCGAGCGATCGTTCGGACCCGCTGCCGCTTTCCGCTCGAGGTGAACGCATCCAGCGTGCGCGGCGGCAGCAGCTGTACATCGATCTTTAGACCGAGACGCCGATTGATCTTCGCGACGAGTCGTTGTCGCGCAGCAGCCATCTGCATCGCGTCCTCGACCTCAATGACCGTTTCGACCCTGAGAGTCAGCGTCGGCAGCGATGGTCGCTCGTCGAGGACGAGCTCGAATTGACCGCTGACGTCGGGGTCTTCGTCGAGCAGGGGCACGAATACCCCTGGCAGCAGGTTCACACCGTGGTACCACGTCATCTCATCCACGCGGCCTTCGACGGATTCGAGCATCCGTCGCTCGACGGAGCCGCAAGCGGGACATGCGCTCGAGGACAGGCGGGCGATGTCTCCGGTCCGGTAGCGGATGAGGGGCTGGCCTCGCAGCGAGAGTGTCGAGATCACGATCTCTCCGGGTTCACCGAGAGGAACAGCCTCTGCCGTCGCTGGATCCAGGCATTCGATGAGGAAGTCCCGCTCCTGGAGGTGGAGTTGCGGATTGCCCTTGCAGCTGAGCGCAGCCGGTCCGATCTCAGTGCTGCCGTAGCCGTCCTGGATCATGACCGTTCTGCCGAAAGCCCGCTGAAATGCCGCGAGGTTCGTGGGTGATCCGGCGCCTGGTTCGCCGATGCACGAAATGAGTCGAGGAGGGCGGAACGGGGCGGCCTGGGCTGCGAGGGCGGCGGCGAGGTGGAGGAGGTACGTCGTCGCCCCCGCGATCACCGCCGGGCCGGCCGTGCGGATGAACTGCACGCGGGTCTCCGTGCTCCAGCGCCCGGCGAGCACTGGGATCGCGCCGAGCTGCAGCGCCGCTGCGACGGTGACGGATGGACCGAGCAGCCCGTCCGTCGGGCTCGTGACGAGGACGACATCGTCCCGCCGCACGTAGGGTCGGAGAGCTTCGGCGACGAAGCCCGCCATGTGTCGCCAGTCGTCGCTCGAGTACAGACGCGCGATCGGGACGCCGGTCGTTCCTGAGGTCGCGAAGAACCGCGAGCCCGCTCGGATGGGTTCGCAGGCGAGCGCTCCGAGCGGAGGGTGCGCGGCTTGATCCTCGCGGAGGTCGGCCTTCGTGACGAGGGGCACTCGGGCGAGTTCCGATCTGATGTCGCGTGCCGTCGGGTCCGCGTCGCCGAGGCGATCTCGCCATGCCTTTGACCTCGAACGGCACCATGCGAGGAGGCTGCGGAGTCGTTCGTCCTGATGGGCCTCGAGGTCGACGCGGTCGACGGCGGTGACGGTCCGTGCGTCTACGCGGTTCCTCATCGGGTCTCCACGAACGAATGATGCTGGATGCGCTCGGCCGCCGAGGGATCAATTGCGCCGACGACTTCACGAGCTCGGCGAACTGCGAACGCTCCGAGCGCTTCGTAGAGCCGTAGGAACTGCGCTTGCGCTTCGGCTCGGGGCCATCGCGGCGGGAGCACCTCCTGCGGGAGCTGCGGGTCCCAGTCGGGGAATCGACGCCAGTCGTCCATGAGCCGTGCCCGTGCCACGAGGGCGGCTGTCTCATCGACGGCGTGCTGCTCGACCTGTCGACTCAGGTCGGAGTACCGCTGAATGAACTGTTCGTACTCGAGTCGGATCTGCTGCAGGTCCCAGGCGTCGACGGGCATGAGCGGGCTCTCGGGGTGCCATCGGCCCCGGTGCACCGAACCCGAGGTGAGCTCCAGCTTCCGGTAGAGGTTCACCACGTCCATCGGGTCGGCCCGCGGCGACACCCACTGCGCATCGAGGAGCGGAGCGAATCCCAGCCAGCCGAGTCGTCTGCGAAGCGAGGACCTGAGGTCTCGCTGGCTCTCGGGGACGGAGAACGACGCCACGGTCCACTGGCCGTCCCAGGGCCCGGGGGGACGAGTCAGCGCTTCGATCTGCCGCAGCCCGTCGACGAGCACCTCGTGTGAATAGGGAGTCAGCCGGTACCGCGTCGACCGGCCGACTCGACCGCTTTCGAGCAGACCGCGCCGGGCGAGCCGGCTCAGTGCGGCCCGCGCGGCCGACGCGGGCACTTCGAATTCCGCCAGAAGCGCCACGAGCGCCGCCGAGTCGACGTCGGTGGTCTCGGAGAACCAGAAGTCCCCGATCAGGGTCAGCAGCAGATGCTGCGGAGAGGATCCGGCGCGCGATCGCGGAAGGGGTTCACCGCGGGCTGGGTCGGCTGCGTCCATGACAGTCATCATCGACTCCTTTGTCTCCATCCGACGGCAAGGCCCGGGCCGGCCCGGTCGACCATGCTTGACACTTTAGCGTGCGATCGTCAGTGTAACTGTCCTACGGCAGAGCAATTGGGGCAGAAGGGTCGCGGTCGTGAAAGCTGGCAGGTTCATCGTCGAGACACATGCGCACGCGCAGCGGGTAGCAGCGGGCGGAGCAGTGAAGGAGGCGCTGGCCAAGGCGCGTGCCTCGGGCACCCGCCTGAACCCGTGGCGGGTGCTGGGCGACACGATGTTCGGGCTCCAGCCCTACGACAACTCGGAACGCCTCCTCTTCGACATGGAGACGTACGACGTCGACATGGCCGTGCTGCTACCGGCCTTCGGCATGACGGATGAGCTCAACGCCACGCTCGTCGAGCGCTACCCCGATCGGTTCGTCGCCGAGTACGGCGCGATGGAGTACGGGCGGCGCTGCCGGAGCGGCGAGATCGAGTGGTCGATCGAGGGTGTGGTCGAGGACCTCCGCGCGGCGCTCGGTACCGGGCGATTCGTCGGAATCGGAGAAGTCCCCCCGTACATGCCGATCCGCCCGCAGGGGGCGAAGGCGATCGACTACATCATCACTGAGGCCGAGGCGCTGCGGAACATGTTCCGCGTGGCAGAGGTCGCGCAGGAGTTCGGGGTCATCTGCCGGGTCCATTCCGGCTGGACCATGGGATACGAGGTCGGGGCATACACCGGCGAGCTCGGCCCGATCAACATCAATCTGCTGCTCGTGGACGATCTCGCGACGACGTTCCCCGACGTGACCTTCGTGATCAATCACGGCGGCATCCAGGCTTCGACGTTCGAGACCTTCTTCCAGCAGGGGCTGCATGTGACCGCTGCCCACGACAACGTGTATCTCGAAACCGGCCTGTGGTGGCGGGAGCTCTACGAGCAGGCGCTCGCGCAGGTCAACCTCGGCGCCGAGAAGCTCATCTGGGGTACCGACTGGGGAGCCAGCATCCCGTGCGTCACGCATCTCGGGTCGCCGCCGCACAGCCACTTCGAGCAGATCCGGTCGGCCGGCCCCATCCAGCATCAGAGCGACTACTGGGGGTGGGGTCTGAACGAGCTGCTGTCCGTCCGCTGCTCGCAGGACGACCGCAACCTGATCCTCGGCGGCAATGCCGCACGGATCTACGGTCTGCCCGTCCCGCACAGCAGGCTGTTCCGACCGACGTCCATCGACGGAGTGGCCCGGCCCGCACTGGCGACCGTGCGCGCCCTGACCGCGAAGGGAGGCGAGGCATGACGGCGTCGAAGGTCGTCGACCTGACCACCGCCGTCGAGCGCCATGTCCGTTCGGGAGACACCCTGTTCCTCTCGGGGATGCAACACGGGGAGCCGGCGGGCGCGGTGCTCGAGATCCTGCGGCAAGGCATCAACGGACTGACGTTGATCCCCCAGATCCCCGTGGTCGCCGAGCTCCTGCTCTCGGAGGGGCGCGTCCGGCGGCTGATCACGGCCTTCACGAGTGCGCTCTACGCGAGGCGCAGCGAGGTCGCCCGGCGAGTGAGCGAGGACTCGAGCATCGAGTTGGTCGAGTTCTCGCACGGCGCGCTGCACCTCGCATTGCAGGCAGCCCAGTTCGGCGTCCCCTTCCTGCCCACCCGGGCACTGCTGGGGAGCGACTACCTACGGGTGAACCCCGAGTTCCTCAGCACAGTGCCGGATCCCTTCGGGGGCCCATCAGTCGCGGCTGTTCGCGCGCTCCGCCCCGACGTCGCCATCCTCCACGTGCAGGAGGCCGACCGCGCAGGGAATGCCGTGAAGCTCGGCAGCCTGGGCATGGACGTCGCGGGAGTCCATGCGGCGCAACACGTCATCGTCACGTGCGAGCGCATCGTCGATGAGAGCGAGCTGAAGGCTTCGCCGAACCTCGTGACCGTTCCCGGATTCCTTGTCGACGCCGTCGTCGAGGTGCCCATGGGCTCCTGGCCGCAGCATCTGTACGGCGAGTACGGCGACGACCTGCGGACATGGTTCGGGTCGCTCACCTCCGACGCGGGCTATCGATCGGTCGTCGACGAACTGGTGGTCGCACCGAAGTCGCATGAGGAATTCCTGGCGGCGCTCACCAAGCGGTTCGGAGAAGCGCACATGGAGGAGCTGCGAGCGGCGGCACTTCGACCGAACGCCGCACTGAACGATCGTCTGGAGATGCGATGAACGACTGGACGGCCGACGAGATAGCGTGCGTCGCGGCGAGTCACGAGATCGTCGATGGGGAGACGGTTTTCGTCGGCGTGGGAAAGCCCGTCATCGCGGCATTCCTCGCCAAGCTCACGCACGCGCCCAACATCACGATCGTCTTCGAGACCGGCATCGTCCGGTCGGGACCGTGCGAGCTGCCGATGCTGCTCGACACCTTGAGCACGCAGGACGGCGCCGATCTGCTGAACACGGCCGGATATGTGACCGCCCTCGCCGCCCGCGGGCGCGTGGACCTCGGCCTCATCGGTGCCGGACAGGTCGACCGGCACGGCAACGTCAACAGCGTCGCGGCCGGCCCCTACGACGCCCCTGTCGTGCGCTGGCCCGGCGGCGGCGGAGCCAACGACATCGGATCGCTGTGCCGTCGCACCGTCGTCCTCCTGGACCAGAACGCGCGGCGACTGACCCCACGCGTCGACTTCGTGACGAGCCCGGGGCACGATCCCGAAACTCCTCGCGACGCACACGGCCCTCAGGGCCCCTCGGTGATCATCACGAATCTCGCGACGTTCGCGTTCGAGGAGGGGCTCGCAGCGCTCAGGTCCCGACACCCCGGCGTCGACGCGTCGACCGTGACGGCTGCGACCGGGTGGCCCGTCGACCCGGCGAAAGCAGTCGAGGAGACACCTCGGCCCACGCGCGAAGAGCTCCATCTGCTGCGCACCGTGATCGACCCGTCCGGTCTCGTCCTTCGACCCATGGCGCGGTGACTCTGAAAGATCGCGCGGGCTCCGTGCCCTGCGTCCGCCGGCTTGGCTGATCGGAGGGCAGCGCACACCGTTTGCTCGGTCTCGATGAGCCGCCATCGTCGTCCAAACAAGGATCTTGCCCGGGTCGTGCACCGCGTCAGCGGCGACGCGGACGTCCGCGATGGCGTTGCCGGCGACGCTGGTGCCGGCGGAGAGGTCGGTGCGGCCGATGAGGACATGGCTGATGCCGGTCTAGTTACGGATCAGGCCGACCTGCTGTGCGGTGACGAAGACATCTGACCCGTGGTCCATGCCGTTCGCGATGTGGTGGGCGATGGGGCGGAACCGGGAGGCTTCGGTGATGGCGATGATGTAGCGCAGCATGCCGCGGGCCTGGGCGGTGCGGTCGGTGCCGCGGATGCCGAGGTCTCTGAGGCTGTTCTCAAGGCTGGACTCGCTCAGGTCGACGGCGGTCAGCGACTGGTTCGCGACGCGGGCGAGGGTGTCGTAGCCGTCCTTGCCGAGGAACCAGTCGTCGGCGTCCTCCTGGCTGGGGACGTCGGAGGCGAGGTTCAGGACGAAGTTGTGCGGGGTGTCGCTGGAGAAGAACCGCACGACGCGGAAGTCGCTGAGCCGGACGAGCGCATGCACCGTGGGAGTGTGGTTGCCGCTGCTGATCACGATGTCGGCGAAACTCTGGCTCTCCGTGCTGCCGGTGATGGCGACGTTCACCTCGGTGCCGACGCCGGGCATGACGCGGCCGGTGGCCGAGGTCTCGGCGAGGTTGCGCAGCTTGTCCAGCATTGTCAGATAGGCGCGCGAGCCGCGGTTAATGTTCCAGCGGACCTGCGGGAAGTCGACGTGTTTCTTGCCGGCGACGTCCTCGGCGTTGATCGTCACATGGTCCGCCGCCGTCGAGGTGGATGTCTCGGTGTCCCTGGGCACCGTGAAGAACACCAGGATCCCGAGAAGGACGGACAAGGCGACCACCATGAGGACGCTGGTGGGCATGGTGTGCTCCGGTTGTTCGACGTACAGCGATGTCACGACCGACGCTCACAGCCGGGAGGTTGTCCGGCAGGCCCCCTTGGCCACCGCAAACAATTCCGGAGGATCAAGTTCCACGTTACTTGTCCGGATGTGAACCCGCTGCTCGACGCCCCGCCCGCTTCTTCGCGCCTTGCGGCAGGACGCGAGACCACGGGGTCACGGCCGGGCTGTGCCGGTGGGAATGCCCAGGAGGGGCCGGCCGGTCGTCTCCCGTCTCGTCGATCTCGTCCCTCTCGCGGGCCGCGAGGTCGCCAAGGGAGCGCGAGGCACGCCCTCGCGCTGATCTCCCGGTACGCGGGGCCGTCCGGCTGGTTCGCGCCGTACCGGCGCGAGGCCCGTGACGGTCAGGGGCAGACCCGCCTGTACGGCCGGTCCGGAACGTAGGTGTGCCACTGCGCCCGGGTCAGCTCCGTGTTCTGGGCACGGGAGCAGACAAGGGATGCCGCGCGGTCAGGATCCACGACGTACCGCTGGATCGGGACGTGCTTGCCTCCCGCGTACAGCATCGTGCTGTCCGGGCTGAAGGCGAGCGTGTCGACGCTCTCACCGGGGGTGGGCAGTGGAGGACCGAGAGGCTGCTGGGTCGAGATGTCCCAGAGCTGGACGGTGCCCGCGTCGCCGCCCACGGCCAGGGTGCTGCCGTCCGGGCTGAACGCGAGAGACGTGATCGTCTCGGCTGAGCCGGTGGACGGATCGGTGGGCGCCGAGAAGACGTTCCTCAGGATGCCCGCTCGGTGCCGGAGACCGCCGTCCCAGATGGCCACCCGCCCTGTCCCGTCGCCGGCCGCAAGGCGGCCGCCGTCCGGCGCGAAGGCGATGGCTCCGATGTCGTCGTGCTGGACGAGGTCATGGGCGTGGGACCGGCCCGCCCGGACGACGCGGTTGTCGGTCACGAGGAGCCCGCCGTCCCGGCTGACGGCCAGATGACGGCCGGCCGGGCCGGGGAGAAGCGCCGTCCTCCGCTGCCGCGTGGTGTCCCATGTCTCGTTGAAGTAGCCGCCCTCGGTCAGACGTGCGGTGAGGAGCGTACGACCGCCTGGTCCCAGGGCGATCGCGTCCGTGGATGTGGTGGACGCCGTCGCCAGGTCCACCGTGGCCTTCGTGTGTCCGGCGGCCACGTCCCACACCGTCACACGCTGAGGCGCCGTGTCCCACGGGGCGGACACTCCGTACGCGAACGTGCCGCCGTCGGGGCTGAAGGACAGCAAGGGCTCGGTGATGTCCCCGGGGACCCTCGGGACGCCGGTGCGGAAGGAAGGACGTGACGGGGTCGGCAGGGTTCGCAGCAGACGGCCGTCACGCGAGTTCCGCAGCTGGACGACGTAGCGGTCACCGATACGTTCGGCGGTGGCGAGCGTCCTGCAGTCGGGGCTGAGCCGGACCCCTGCGAGCGGACTCCTGCGCCAGGCGCGGGTGAGCGTCGTGGTGAGGTCGAGGGTGTGGACCGTGCCTCCCTCGAGGTACCGCAGCAGGGGCCGCGAGGGGTCCCAGGCGAGACCCGAGAGCGACTCGTTGTCCAAGGAGTGTCGGAAAACGGGGGCACCGCCCTTGGACAGCCGCCACACTCTGATCTCCTGGCCGCCGCCGGTCGCCAGAAAGGAGCCGTCCGCGCTCACGACGGCCGAAAGGGCACCCGGGTGGGCGATGTCGGCGAGCTTTCGTCCCGACGTGGTGTCCCACACCCGCACCCGGCCCCCGGCAAGAGCCAGGAGTCGGCCGCCGGTGAGGTCGAGGAGGGTGCCGTCATCACAGACGCCGCGAGTGCTCGTCCAGGCACCGGAGCGGACTCTGCGCGTGGAGGTGTCCCAGACCTGCGGGGCCCGGCCGCGCGGGCAGACGGCCAGCAGCCGGTCGTCGGCCGCCGCGGTGGCGCGCTCCCCGCTGCCGGCCGACGGGGTCCGGAAGACCAGATGGCCGTCGGTGGCTGAGTAGAGCCCAACCCGGTCGTCGAACAGGCTCGTCACCAGGTAATTGCGCCCACTCGCCGCGAAGCTCACGGTGTATGTGTCCGGCAGGGGACCCCCGATCCAGCGCCTCGTTCGGGTGTCCCACAGCCGCTGGGTACTGTCAGTGGTCTGGATGACGAGCACCCGGCCGCCCGGACCCGCGTCGAGTACGGCCCCGTGCGGTAGCGGCCCCGAGGCGATACGGCGGTGGGTGCCCACATCCCACGTCCGCCAGGTGCTGCTGTCGGTGGTGCTGAGCAGAGTGCGCCCGGAGACGTCGAGGAACCGCGCCGGGGTGTCACCGGGCGCCGGGTCGGTGAAGTTGTCCAGTTCGGGCTGGGCCAGCGCACCCAGCACGGCCCGGCGGGACTCCGGCAGCGCGGAGGTGTGCCATGCGGCGACGCCGAGCAGCATCGCGGTGCGCGGGTCGGTGGTCCGCAGTCCGTCGGCGACCGCGGCCACCCGGCGGGCCGCCGTGTCGGTGGTCTGCTGCTCGCTGTCCTGACGCAGCCGCAGAGCGGTCAGCCCGACGACCAGGGCCACCGCCAGCACGGCACAGAGCGAGGCCGTGAGCGTGCGGCTGCGGCGCCGGGCCCGGGTGGCGGACCGCTCCTCCGCCGCCCGCTGCTGCGCCGCGGCGACCAGGAAGGCCGTTTCCTCGGACGTCAGACCGTCGTGGCCGCGGTCGTCGCCCGCGAACAGTTCCTCGGCCCGCGCCAGGCGGGTGCCCCGGTAGAGCGTGCCCGGGTCGCGGTCGTGCTCCAGCCAGGTACGGGCGGCGTCGGTCAGCTGCCGGTGGTGGCGCAGCCGCTCCCGGTCCGCGTCGATCCACTCACGCAGCCGCGGCCAGCAGGTGATGAGTGCCTCGTGGGCGAGCTGAACTCCGTCGTCGTCGGTGGTCAGCAGCCGGGCCCGGGTCAGCCGCCCGGCGACGGCTCGCACCTCAGGGTCCTCCCACCCGGCCATTTCCTCCCAGCTGAGCGGGCGGCGCGTGTCGGCGTTGCCCTGGCCGGGCTCGACCATCCGCAGGAGCAGGTGCCGGGCGACGTGCGCCTGCTCCGGTGAGAGTTCCCCGTACGCCTTGTCGGCGCTGGCCGCGATCGCGCCGCGCACCCCGCCGGCCGCCTCGTACGCGGCCAGGGTCAGCATCCGGCCCTTGCGCCGCCGCCAGGTCTCCAGCAGGGCGTGGGACAGCATCGGCAGTCCGCCGGGCTCGTCGAGCACGTCCTCGACGAGCCGTGCGGTCAGGGTCCGCTCCACGATGAGCCCGGCCGCCTGCGCGGGACCGATCACCGCCTCGCGCAGCTCGTCCGCGGTCATGGGCCTGACCAGCAGCCCACTCTTGTGCAGCGCCTCCGCCAGCCGCGGGTGCTCGGCGCACCGCGCATAGAAGTCGGACCGTACGGCTATGAGCACGCGCAGTCGGCTTCCCGGGTCGCGTGCGGCGAGCAGAAGGTCGAGGAAGCGGTCCCGCTCGGCGCGCTCGCGGCAGAGGGTGAAGACCTCCTCGAACTGGTCCACCACCACCCAGCTCTCCGGGTCGTCGGCCGTCGGAGTCAGCAGATGCCCGTAGGTGGTGGCGGGCCGGGCTCCCGGAGTGAGGATACGGAGCACCGCCGTACGCCCCTGCTGCGCGATCTTCTCCCGCAGCAGGGGAATCAGACCGGCCCGCAGCAGGGAGGACTTGCCGCTGCCGGACGCCCCGAACACCACGGCGAACGGGGACCCGCAGGCCAGCTCGCTCAGCTCCTCGATCAGCCGGTCCCGGCCGAAGAACAGCTCACGGTCGTCCGGCTCGAAGCGGGCGAGGCCGCGGTAGGGCGGTGCGGCGTCGGCATCCTCCTGCCTCTCCTCCCCGGCCAGCGCCTCGGCCTCCGCCCACCGGGCCTCCCACTCAGCGGGGTCCTCCCCGCATGCCTGGACGTACGCCTGCAGCACGGCCAACGACGGCAGCCGCTCGCCGCTCGCCGCCTTCGCCAGGGTCGTCACCGAGAAGCCGGCCTTCTTCGCCATGGCCCGGTATGACACGCCACCCGCCGAACGGCGCAGCTCCCGAAGATCATGGGCGAGTCGCTGCACGGGACCGGCCGCCGGGTCGACCGGTAGTTCGGGGCGCCCCATGGCGAAGCCTCTTTCGCATACAAGCAGAACATGCTGATCCGCAGCACAAGGTACTTTTCGTCCCCCTCGGACGAGAACCCTTTCCGACTGTGATGTCCGCCGGAGAAGTTGTTCGTACCCGCGGTGCTGAGTTTGTTTTCCCTGATGAGAGGAGGGATGGCTGACAACTCCCGGGTTGCCGGGCTCGGTCCGGCCTTGGCGCTCTCATCCAGGAGCGTGGCCCGTGCACGTCCTCGACACGGTCGAGCTCGATGTTGTTGGTCGCTGGGGCCCGGAGCGTCGTGGCCTACGACAGCGACGAGCCGGTCGGCTTCGCCTACGGCGCCCCACTCGCACCCGGCCGGGAGGGGTGGCGCTCCACCGCCTACGAGCCGAACAACGGCTACTCCTCCACCTACACGGTTTCCGAGGTCATGGTGCGTCCGGGCCGGCGCAAGCAGGGCATCTCCGAACGGCTCCACGAAGCGCTGCTGAAGGAGCGCACGGAGGACCTCGCCGTGCTGCTGGTCGACGTGACCCACCCCAAGGTGCAGGCGCTGTACGAGACGTGGGGCCACGCCAAGGCCGGCGAGCAACAGCCGTTCGCCGACTCGCCGGTGTAGGCGGTCATGGTCAAGGAAATTCGGGCCCGAGCGTCTCCCCGGCCCCTATGCCGGCCGCAGCATGGCGTGGGTCCGGGGCCATGATCGCTCCGGGGCTCACGCCATGTCCTGCACCGAGTCTGGCACAGCGCGGCACCCTCTCGATCGTGCTCGTTCCCACGGTCGCCACCGCGGTCATCGCCGCCGTGATCTTCGAACTCGTCGGACCACGCGTCAGCGACCTCGTGGACGCGCTGCACAACGAGCTGCCGCCACTCACCTGGGCCAGCGGCCCGGTACTGGGCCTGGTCCTGGGGCTGCTGGTGACCGCGGACCTCAGCGGCGCGATCAGCAAGGCCGCCATCGCGTTCGCCGCGACCGGCGTCGAGGTCGCGCCGAACAGCCTCAATTTCAAGATCATGGCGACGGTCATGGCCGCGGGCATGGTGCCGCCCATCGCCCTGTCACTGGCCACCCTCGTGCGCGGCAGTGTGTTCACCCCGGCCGAGCGCAGCTACGGCAAGGTCTCCTGGCTGTTCGGCGCCGCCTTCGTCCACGAGGGCGCTGTGCCGTTCGCGTTGGCCGACCCGCTGCGAGTCCTGCCCGCGACGCTGGCCGGCGGTGCCGTCACCGGCACCCTGACCATGACGTTCGGCTCCACGATGACCAGCACCATCGGCGGTGTCTTCGCGATCGGCAAACTCGGCTCGCCCCTGCTCTTCGCGGGCGCGGTGGCGGCCGGCGTCCTGGTGACGGCCGGCGCGGTGGTCGGCCTCAAGAGCCTGCGGCGCGCGGTGCCGGCAGAGCCCAAGGCGCGAGCCGCCACCCGGCGTACCACCAAGATGGATGCCTCGATGGCATGAAGACACACCGACGTGTGACGTCATCGACCCGGTCGGTCGTGCCGGGTCAGACAGACCGGCGACCTTGGTCGCCGGTCTCCGTCGGTGGCAGCCTTCACCGGGCACCAGGAACCGGAGCGACTTCACACAGCACCACGTGCAACTCAGCACTCAAACCTGTCGCCGGGCACGCCTTCGCCCCACTGCTCGAGATCTCCCCACACACCAACGTCAAGCTGTACGCCATCGTCGTGGCCACCGGCAGCAACATCGCCACGCTGCCGGCCGACGAGATTGCGCGGGCGGCGTCGGCCGAAGTCCGTCACGCCGAGCTAGTGCTGGATTCCTCTTTCACTGGGTATGTGCCCTGGTGGCGGGGTTGTTCGGCTGCTCGGGGGCGGGTGCTGGACGGTGGTGTCACGGGCACGGCCGAGCCTCCTTGACGGGCCCTTCCCGAGCGGGCCGCGGCCACGTTCCTCACCCGGCGGCGGCAGTCCGCTGAGCGACGACGCGCAGAGGGCCTTGAACCAGCCCGTCTGACCTGCGTCTGGGCGGTCAAGCCGCCCTGACCGGAGGACAGTTGGTCAGGAGGCGGGCTTCTCGTTCGCGGTTCGCGTGTGGGTGGTCAGGCCGGTCAGCACCAGGGTGAGCCAGCGGGCGCGGGCGGCGGGTGGCTGGTCGGTGGGGGCGGTGCTGAAGAGCAGATAGATGTCGTCGACGGTGACGTCCTGGTGGATGTCTCCGTCAGCCTGCCCTGCCTGGATCAGCGCGGCCAGTGCGGCGCCCGCTCGTGCTTCGGCGTCCCGGTCGACCGGGTCGGCGCCGAGGGCGCGGGCCGCGGCCTTCACCGCGTGGTTGGTGGCTGTCGCCTCTGTGACGCGGGCAAGGAAGTCGCTGATCTCGTCCACCGCGCGGGCACCGGAGGCGAGGCGTTCGCAGGCGGCCTCGGCGGCTTCGGCGACATGCGTGGTGTATTCCGCAATGACGGCGGCGACCAGGTCGGTCTTGGTCGGGAAATGCCGGTACAGGGTGCCCACGGCCACACCCGCCACGGCGGCGATCTCGTCCATGCCCGTGTCCGGGCCGTGCAGGGTGATCTGTTCGCGTGCGGCGTCGAGGATCTTCTTGCGGTTGCGGACCGCGTCGGCGCGCGGTGCTCGGGTCTGGGCCATGGGCTCTCCTGCGGGGTAGGGCTCGTCTTGCATTAACGTGAACCAGGGTTCATGATGGATAGTGAACCGGAGTTCATCTTAATCGACAGGAAGTCCTCATGACCGCCAAGACCGCTCTCGTCACCGGCGCCTCCTCCGGCATCGGTGAGGCCACCGCCCTCAAGCTCCAGTCCCTGGGCTACACCGTCTACGGCGCCGCCCGCCGCACCGACCGCCTGCAGCAGCTGACCGAAGCCGGCATCCGGCCCCTGGCCATGGACGTCACCGACGACGACTCCATGCGCGCCGGCATCGACCGCATCGTCTCCGAGACCGGCCGCATCGACGTCCTGGTCAACAACGCCGGCTACGGCTCCTACGGCGCCATCGAGGACGTCCCCATGTCCGAGGCCCGCTACCAGTTCGACGTCAACGTCTTCGGCGCCATGCGCCTGGCCCAGCTCGCCCTGCCGCACATGCGCGCCCAGCGCTCGGGCTCCGTCATCAACATCACCTCGATGGGCGGAAAGATCCACACCCCCCTCGGTGGCTGGTACCACGGCACCAAGTTCGCCCTCGAAGCCCTCAGCGACTGCCTCCGCCTGGAGACCAAGCCCTTCGGCATCGACGTCGTCGTCATCGAACCCGGAGGCATCGCCACCGAGTGGGGCTCCATCGCCGCCGACGGTCTGCGGAAAGCCTCAGGCGACGGCGCCTATGCCCGTCAGGCCGAAGCCGTCGCCGGCTCGATGACCTCCGAGGCAAACACCAAGCGCATGTCCTCCCCGCAGGTCATCGCCGACGCCATCGGCAAGGCCGTCACCGCCCGCAAGCCCAAGACCCGCTACGCCACCGGCTTCGGCGCCCGCCCCATGATCACCCTCCGCAGCCTCCTCTCCGACCGCGGCTTCGACGCCTTCATCTCCCGCGCCGCTGGACTCCCACGCTCGGCCTGATCCGGGTTGCCCGGCTCCCACAGCCACAGAGGTGGGCGAGGGCCGGCCCCGCGCGTGACGACGCCAGCCCCCTTGCCCGGCATCCAGCGCCTGGCCTTCTTCGTGGCCTGCGGCCGCTGGACATGCGCCGAAAACGCGTCGGACGCTTTTGACCAGTGACATCGTGGTCCCCCCTCTCATTTTCGCCAGACAGGAACAGCGTCCGGTCGCAAGCAGGCAGGTACGGCCGTCCCGGGGCCAATAAGGGGCAGACCGGGGCGGGGCGTGACCGGGATGCGCTGGGATGGCCCGACTCACCGCAACCTGCCAGTCAGTTGGGGCCGCCATGAGCGACACGATCACATCAGGGTCGACCGGCAGAGCAGGAGCTGCCGAGCAGGCTGGCCGCCGACGCGGCACCACGAACCGTCCGAGCACGCCCGGAACAGTCCAGGACCGGTTTCGGGGGCTGTTGGAGGCGGCCCCGGACGCGATGGTGATCGTGGACGACACCGGGACCATCAAACTCGTCAACGCCCAGACCGAAGCCCTCTTCGGCTACCACCGCGACGAACTCCTCGGCCGCCCCGTCGAGATCCTCATCCCCAGCCGCTTCCACGCCCACCACGCCACCCATCGCGACGGATACGCCACCACCCGGCAGGTGCGCCCCATGGGGGCCGGGCTCGAACTGCACGGACTACGCAAGGACGGCAGCGAGTTCCCCGTCGAGATCAGCCTCAGCCCCCTGGAAACCGCCGACGGCCTCCTCGTCTCCGCCGCCGTCCGCGACGTCAGCGAACGCAAGGCCGCCGAGGAAAGGTTCCGGGCACTGCTGGAGGCGGCCCCGGACGCGATGGTGATCGTGGACGACACCGGGACCATCAGACTCGTCAACGCCCAGACCGAAGCCCTCTTCGGCTACCGGCGCGACGAACTCCTCGGCCGCCCGGTCGAGTTGCTGGTGCCCAAGCGGTTCCAGACCCACCACACCCGGCACCGGGACGGCTATGCCGCCACCCGGCAGGTGCGGCCGATGGGGGCCGGGCTCCAACTGCACGGACTGCGCAAGGACGGCAGCGAGTTCCCCGTCGAGATCAGCCTCAGCCCCCTGGAGACGGCTGACGGGCTACTCGTCTCCGCGGCCGTACGGGACGTCAGCGAACGCAAGGCCGCCGAGGCGCGCATCACCGAGCTCGCCGCCCTGGTCGAGTCCTCTCAGGATGCGATCCTCGCCAAGACGCTCGACGGCCGCATCACGTACTGGAACACCGCCGCCCAGCGGCTGTACGGCTACACGGCCGAGGAAGCCGTCGGGCAGCACGTGTCCATGCTGGCCACGCCCGAGCGCAAGGACGAGATCATCCAGCTGCTGGAGCGGCTGCGGCAGGACGAGAAGATCGAGCATTTCGAAACCCTGCGGGTCACCAGTACCGGTGTCATGCTCGACGTCGACGTCACCCTGTGGCCGACCCGGGATGCCACCGGAACAGTCGTCGGCGCCTGTGCCATCGTCCGTGACATCAGCGACCGCAAGCGCGCCGAGGCCGAACTCACCGAGTTGTACAGGCAGCAGAAGCACATCGCCCTCACCCTGCAGCGCAGCCTCATGGGCACCCCGCCTGCCATCCCCGGCCTGGCCGCTGCCAGCCGCTACCGGCCCGCCACCCAGGGCGCCGGCGTGGGCGGCGACTGGTTCGATCTGATCCCGCTCGGCGCCGGCCGGGTCGGCGTCCTCATCGGCGACGTCATGGGCCGGGGTCTGGAAGCGGCATCCGTCATGGGTCAGTTGCGCTCCGCCGCCCATGCCCTGGCCAAGACCGGAATGCAGCCCCGTCAGCTCATGCAGGCTCTGGACGCGGTCGTCGCCGACCTCGATGTCCCAGACCAGTTGGTGACCTGCTGCTACCTGGTCATCGCCCCGGACGCCGGATCCGTCACCCTGTGCTCCGCCGGCCACCTGCCCACACTCGTCGCCACCGCCGGCAACGGCGTCAGCCGGCTTCCCACACCGGTGAACGCCCCTCTCGGCGTCGGCGACATTCTCTACCAGCAGTCCAGCGCGGCCATCGCACCCGGCGCCGCCCTTGTGCTCTACACCGACGGCCTGGTCGAAACCCCCGGCAGCGACATCGAGCACCAGATCGACAAGCTCACCACGGCCCTGGACACCGCCTTCACACTCTCCAGCGGCCTCGAGGATGCCGCCGACCACGTACTCGCCGCGCTGCTGCCCGACGCCGAGGGCCACGACGACGACGTCACCCTCCTTCTGGCCCAGCTCCCCGCCGCCCCGCTGGACATCGCACGTAAGGAACTACCGGCCATTGCCTCCGCAGTGTCCGCCGGCCGCTCCTTCGTGGTCGAGACCCTCGCCGCCTGGGGCTGCGCCCACAAAGCCGACGACGCGAAACTGCTGGTCTCCGAGGTCCTCACCAACTCCGTCCAGCACGCGGAAGGCCCTGTCGTCCTCCACCTGCGCCACACCGCCACCGAACTCGCCGTCGAGATCAGCGACCACAGCCCGCACCTGCCCGAGCCACGGTTGGCCGCCCAGGACGACGAATCCGGACGCGGCCTCATCCTCGTCGACACCCTCGCCGACAACTGGGGCGTCCGCCCCGACGAGCAGGGGAAGACCACCTGGTTCTCCCTCCGGCTGTGACCGGCGAAGCCCTGGCATCCCGCACACGCACGGCCGGCTTCGGCAGCGGCCCACAGCACACGGGCGCGGCTCCGCTTTCCTCCCCGGTACCCGTGCCCTCCGCGTGCCCTCAAGAGCGGGGAACCACGGTCGACAGCGGTATCTCCCGACCCACACGGCATCCGTAAGGAGAAGGCATCCGCGCAGGTCATCAGTCATGCAGCGACCCAAGCGCCGTCGCTTCCCAAGCTGAGAGCGCGAGTTCGATTCTCGTCACCCGCTCTTTTTGAAGCCCCAGGTCAGCAGCCTGGGGCTGTTTCATTTGGGGAGTTTTTGCCGCGTTTTGCGAGTACTCCTGTATCCCGAGATTGGGCACGCAGCCCAAGGCCCTTGTGGAAGCCGGCACTTGACCGCGGAGGGTCCTATGTCAGAGCGGGAGGTCGTCGGGGAGTACCCGAAACGCCTTGTAGCGGCCCAACGGGCGTACGGCCCGGAAGTCTCGTCGGTCCAGGGTGAGAATCGCGTCCGTGTCGTAGTCGGCGGCAAGCGCCACGTTCACCGCGTCGGCGAGGTCGAGGTCCAGCGCGCGGTAACGGACACGGACGGACTGGGCTGCGCCCAGGTGGTCCTCCGTGATCTCCGGCAGGACGACACGACCCCGGCTCATCCAGCGCCGCAGGTCGTCGACCGCGCTGAGGGCAGCCTCCCTGCCGAGCTCGCGCGTCGCCACGTGATCCAGTTCGGCCAGCAAGAGCGGGGACATGACCAGCAGGCCCGCCGCCATGATGGCCTCGTTCGCCGCCCGGTGTTCCGGATGAGCAGAGTCCAGCGCTGCCAGGAGGCCGGATGTATCGGCGATGACAATGATCACGCGGCGGATCCGGACCCCGAGTCGGTCTCACGCCGGACGGCGTCGGTGACCGTGCCGCGGATCTCCGACTTGGAGAGCGTGCGCCCCGGGCCCTCGAAGGTGCGTGAGAACAGCGGCTCGTCCCAGACCCGGTTCGCCATGGCTGCAAGGTGGATGCCCTGGCGGATGATCTCGGCCTCACTTACACCCCGGCGCTTGGCAGCCTCCTTGATGATCGCCAGGTCCTCGGGGTCGGCGTAGACGTTGGTGCGCTTCATGGACATGTACCAAGAGTAGTCCATGTACCAGATTGATGGATCCGGCGCAGCTCCCCATGTCGTGTCGCTGAGGACCAGCTGAGCCGCCCTCGCCCGCCCCCTTTTCGGGTGCGGGTCTCGACTCGTGGAGTGCGCACCTCGGTCGGGCCACGTGCGGCGAGACTCAGCGTGGGCAGTGGCGGCGCCAGGATGTCGACAGGGCTCGGCCCCTTTTACGCGTCGAGTTCCCTCGGCGGCAATCGACGGCGCTCGGCATGCAGATGCCAGCCGGTGTCGGGCCCTTCTGACGACCCGGGGCGATCCGGGTGAGCCGCGCGTCCTGGCCACCGGCGTCGTAGCCGCTGGGCGCGTCACCGTCCCGGCCTGGACGCGGAGGGGCACCTTGCCCGCCGAGGTCGGTGCGGTCGCCGTGCGATCGCAGGCAGAACAACTCTGTTGTCTGCAAAAGGGACTTGGCATCGCCGCCATTGCATGCGATGTCGTCACCAGCAGTGAGCGACACGAGGATGCGCCGCGCATCACGTCTCGGGCCCTTGTCACCGGCCAACAGCTCCATGGGCGTCCGTCCCGCCTGTGGTCACGCCCCTCGTCCAACCGCTCCACAGGCACTGATCAACCGGCGACTGGATCCTGAAATGGAAGAGATTTTCCGTTGACGGGGCTGGTACACGCCCGACACGCTGGTGCAACGTCCGGGCCGTTAGCTGCCGCATCAACCATCCGGCGCAGCGCCGGTAGAGGATGGGGCAGAGCAAGAAGGAGCAGGACATGACGGCCACGGACAGCGCTGACGCGGACAGAACCGCCGCCCCGCCCGGGTACTCCTCCCGTCTCTACAACGCGGACCTCGCCCCGGCAACCGAACGCAAGTGGGGCGCGTTCAGCATCTTCAACGTCTGGACCTCGGACGTGCACAGTCTGTACGGCTACTTCCTGGCCGCCAGCCTGTTCCTCGTCGCGGGCAACACCTTCAAGTTCCTCATCGGCATCGGTGTGGGCTCGGTGATCATCTACTGGCTGATGACTCTCATCGGCAAGGCGGGCGTCAGGACCGGTGTCCCCTACCCGGTCCTCGCCCGCGCCTCGTTCGGCACCTTCGGCGCCAACGTCCCCGCTCTCGTACGGGCCGTGGTCGCCACCTTCTGGTACGGCGCCCAGACCAGCGCCGCCGCCGGCGCCATCGTGGCCTTCCTCGTCCGCTACGACGGACCCAAGCATCTGCACGAGACCAGTCGGCTCTTCGACCACAGCGGCCTTGAAGTGCTGTGCTACCTCGGTGTGTGGGCCGCCCAGCTGCTCATCATCAGCAAGGGGATGGAAACGGTCCGCCGTTTCCAGGACTTCGCCGGCCCGGCGGTCTGGCTGATGATGCTGATCCTCGCGATCGCGCTGTCCGTGAAGGCCGGGACGCTGTCCTTCTCCGTCGACATGCCGAGCGGCGACCTTGCCGCGCTCGCCAAGAGCGCCACGGGGCTCGACGTCAGCCCGGGCTCACTCGCCGCGATCGCAGCGATAGCCGCCACCTGGGTCACCTACTTCGCCGCCCTGTTCCTCAACTTCGGTGACTTCGCACGCTTCACCCCGGACACGAAGGCCCTGAAGAAGGGCAACCTCTGGGGCCTGCCCGTCAACCTGATCCTCTTCTCCCTCGTCGCCGCGATCACCACGGCCGCCGCCAGCAAGGTGTACGGCGAGGTCATCCTCGAACCGGCCAAGATCTCCGCCAAGTTCGACAGCGCGTTCCTCGTCCTGCTCGCCGCCTTGACCTTCGCCGTGGCGACCCTCGGCATCAACGTCGTCGCCAACTTCGTCAGTCCCGCCTTCGACTTCGCCAACGTGGCCCCGAAGCACGTGACCTTCCGCAGGGGCGGCCTCATCGCCGCCGTCATCGCACTCCTGCTCTACCCGCTCCACCCCTGGGACAACGCCCCCAGCTTCGTCAACGCCATCGGCTCGACGATGGGCCCCATCTTCGGTGTGATCGTCGTCGACTACTACCTCATCCGGAAGACCCAGCTGAACGTGCCCGCTCTGTACGAGGAAGACGGGGAGTTCCGCTTCCAGGGGGGCTGGAACATACGGGCGTTCGCCGCCGGTGTGGTGGGCGCCGTCTTCTCCAGCATCCTCCCCGTCTACGGACCGTCCGGATACGGGACGACGCTGGGTCCGTACTCCTGGTTCATCGGAGTCGTCGTGGCCGGGGGGCTCTACTTGGCGTTCAGCAGGGGCAGGAGCCCCCTCACCGCGCGGACGGCGGCAACGGAAGCGCCGGAGGCGACACAGGCATAGGAGTCAGCTTCTTCCAGCAACCCGAGTAGGGCGCCCGACCTGGGCTGATGCCGGTCAGGCGCCCTTTTCGTCGTGCAGCGGGCGGCGCTGTCGGCATGCCGACACCCCTGGTTCCGGCTCCCCGATCTCTCACAGCGCACAGCACCTACAGCCCACGACGACCCCATCCCGGCAACAGGGTCGGTCCCACTTCGCCAGAGAGGCTGTGCACGCGCGAAGGCTGCCCGAACCGGATATCCGTACCAGCCGAGCCACGCACAGAGCCCGTTCCCGCACGCACGCTGTGGCTGGCACGGGCACCGTTCAACTATGGACAGCATGATGCCAAACGCTGTCATCACCTCATCTCCCCCCGCGCAGGGGTGGCGCCGGTCACGCTGCGGTCCAGGTCAGGGAGTTGCCGACCCAGCCGCGATCCGCATACGGCGTCCTCCAAACCAGTAAAGTGCTCGCACCAACAGTGCAGTTCAGGGGGGCAAGTGAAGAGAGTGCGGCTTGGTGTCGTGACGGCGTTGGTGCTGCTCGCGGCAAATCTGGTGGTGGCCGGGACCGCGGCAGCGGTGGAGGATGACACGGGCCCGGTGCTCCCCATGGCCGACTTCGACAGCCTGATAGTCGATCCAGTGCATGATCGGCTCTTCCTCAGCGGTGGCAGCCCCGACGACAAGATCCTGGTTACGGACCTGTCCGGTGCTGCGATCGGCAAGATCGCAGACGAGCCGGGTGCAACCAAACTGGCGCTGTCGCCGGACAGCAGCACTTTGTATGCGCTGCTGCCGGGCCAGGGGGCGATTTCAGCCATCGACACGACAACGCTCTCGGAGGTCGCCCGCTACGACACTGGCGGGCAGGCCGGAACTGCAGACCGTCCCGTCCCTACCTCGCTCGCATTCAGCGCGGGGAGAATCTGGTTCACCTACAAGCAGGGCGACAGCGGTGGGCTCGGCTCTCTCGATCCTGCAGATCCGGCCGCGCCGGCCGCCCGCACGGAACTGGGTCAGGGGTACGCCGTGCAGTCGAGCCCGAAAGCGCCGGGCACCCTGGCGGCGTCCTTCCAGGTGGCCGGTCAGCCGGAGCTCGACGTCGTCGATGTCACCACTGGCACGCCCCGGATCACGGCGCATGCCCCCGGCGTCTGGTCGTCACGCCTCGTGATCACGCCCGACGGCCAGGGGGTGGCCACTGACGTCAACGGCGTCCTGCGGCTCACTGACCTCTCGTGGGACACCGATTACAGCTCCTTCCCCGCCCGGAGTTGGGCGCTGAGTAGCTTCGCATTCGCTCCCGATGGGACCATGGCCGTGGAGGGCTGGGACGGCATGGGTAGTTTGAGTCACGACAGTGTCCTGACCATCCAGCCCCAAGGCACGGACAGGCTGCGGACCTACGATTTCCCGGACTTCCAGTCCACCGGAATCACGGTGCAGGACATTGCATGGACTCCCGACGGTTCCCGGCTGTTGTCGGTGATCGACACCATGGGCACACTGCGGCTGCACGAGCTGCTGCGGCCGCGAGCAGCCCAAACCGCCATGGGCATTACATACCCCGACTTGATCCTCAACACGGGAACTGCCCTCCCCGAGAGCGGCGCGGTGAGCAGCGCACTCCCCTTCTCGGCCGGCGCCGTGGTCCACATCAGCCGCGCGGACGCGGCACATCCCAACGGTGTCGTGCTTCCCGACGCACCCCTCACATCCGACGGCCGCTTCGCTTTCCAGGACACGCCGCCCGGTACGGGGACGTACACCTATCACGTGCGATATTCCGGCGACGCTGACCACCTGCCGTCAGACACCACCGCGACGATACGCGTGGCCAAGGTGCTCAGCGTCGGCACCGACGCCAGCAGCTACGCCTACGGCGCCACCGCGAAGGTCACTGCGCACCTGAGCGTGGACTTCACGGGTGGCAAGGTCTCCCTTTACGCTCAGCCTGCCGGCGCCACCAAGCAGCTGCTGAAATCGGGCACCGTGGATTCTTCCGGCAACCTCGCCGTGAGCTACAAGGCCACCAGGGACACGACGTTCACCGCGGTGTTTGCCGGCCGCCACTACTACTTCGCCACCACCGTCGCCAAATCTGTGGGCGTCCACGCATCGGTTCATGGTTCGCTGAGCGGCTACTACACGACCGCGCTTTACGGGAGCACGTCTTATCGGGTCTACCACCACACCGCGAAGCAGAAGTACACGGTGACCGTCGCCCCCGCCAAGCCGGGAGCATGCACGCGGCTGCTCGTGCAGCACTACTACTCGGGATCCTGGCATACCTCGAAGGACCTGAGCTGCGTTCGCCTGAGTGCGACCAGCAGCTTGACCTACTCGTTCTCCTACACCGGGCCGGTCGGTGACCGGTTCCGTGTCAGGGCGGAGTCCAATCCGCAGGGCACCGATACAGCCAATTTGCCCACGTGGAGCAGCTGGGGATACTTCATGATCCGCGCCTAGCTTCGATCTTGCACGACGGTCCGCCGACGGAGTCGGCGGACCGTTTCGCCTTCTGTGGCGGAGCCCGATGCCGCCATCGCCCAGTTGCGGGAGCTGGGGCGGCAGATGACCAGCGTTCACCCGGACTCCTTCCGCGCGGAGCATCCGCCCGCCCCTCTGACCGACCGGGAGCGGGAGGTCCTGCTCCTGCTCGCCACCGGCGAACGGAACCAGTGGTTCGCCCGCCGCCTCGACATCACCGAGCCCACGGTGCGGGCGCACACGGCCGGACCCGGCGCGCTGCGGCTCAGGTGCCGCGGGCCTCGCGCTCCGACTTCGCCCGGACCGTGTCGATGACCGCTTGGACGGCCGTCACGAAGTTCTGGGGGTCGTCCAGGCCCACGAACCGGGGTGCGACCCGCGCGATGTTGGGGTATTTGTCCGGCGGCAGCGTGAGGTAGTCGGTCTTCCAGGCGCGCAGATCGGCGTCCCTGAGCTCCGGGGACAGCGCGGCCAGGCTCGCGTCCATGGCGCTGTAGGCCAGCACCAGGTCGGCGAAGACCCGGTAGTAGCGGGCGGCCTCGGCGTCGTCGAGGCCGGCCCGGCGCATGCAGTCCAGTTTGCGTTCCACGGAACGGAACTCGTTCTCCCGCCGGGCTGTGCGCGCGGCGGCCAGGGCCCCCACCCGGGGATGGCGGAGAAACGCCTCATGGAGAAAGGGGGTGGGTCTGGGACACCACCCACCAGGACCTCGTCGGCCTCCCCCCCCTTCCGAAGTCCGTGCCCTCCGCGTGCCCGTAAGAGCGGAAAACAGCCGTGGAGCCCGCCCAACGCCGTCGCTTCCCAAGCTGAGAGCGCGAGTTCGATTCTCGTCACCCGGGGCCACTGGCCTCGGTATGCGTGGTCGCGTCGAGGCGCGCCAGGGCTCACGGCGTGATCACAACGGTTTCGGGGTCACCAGGGGACGACGCCGTCGTCCTCGAAGAACGAACCGGTCGGGCCTCCGTCGGGCAGCCTGGCCAGTCGGATCGCTGTGGCTGCGCCCTGCTCGGGAGTACGGGGCCCGTGGAATCCGGTGAAGTCGGTCGCGACGAGGCCCGGGCAGGCGGCGTTGATCAGGATGTTCGTACCGGCGAACTGCCGGGCGTACTGCACGGTGACGGCGTTGAGGAACGACTTCGACGGTGCGTAGGCCGCCATGACAGGGCCGATCTCGATGTCCGGGTCCGCCTGCCGGGTCAGGGAGCCGACGGAACTGGAGACGTTGACGATGCGCGGCGACGTCGAGCGCCGCAGCAGCGGCAGCATCGCGTTGGTCACCCGGATGACACCGATGACGTTGGTCTCCACGACCGTGCGGACCACATCGAGGTCGAGCGTGGTCGGATCCTGCACCCACCCCGGGCCCGTATCTCCCGAGATGCCGGCGTTGTTGACCAGGACGTCCAGACGCCCGGCCTGCCGTTCGATCAGTTCCGCGGCATCGGTGACACTCTGATCGCCCGTCACGTCCAGCGGCACCCCGAATGCCTCCACCCCGGCGGCGCGCAGCTTCTCAAGGGCGGCCTCGCGCCGGGCCGCGTCGCGGGCTCCCACGCCCACGCGGTAGCCGAGAGCGCCCAGCCCGGCCGCGATCTCGTACCCGATTCCCTTGTTCGCGCCGGTCACCAGCGCGATCTTCGTTTCGCTCATGACGTCGATGCTCGCTCGCGGACGAGTGGCGCATCCAAGACCGATACAGTGCCCTGTCATACCCGGTAGGTATCACCGACGTACGCTGTGGCCATGGACACCTTGGAGACCCGCGAGCTGAGATATTTCATGGCCGTCGCCGAGGAACTGCACTTCGGCCGCGCCGCCGAGCGGCTCGGCATGGCCCAGCCACCGCTGTCCCGGGCGATCCAGCAGCTCGAGCGGCGCCTCGGCGTCTCCCTGCTGAAACGTAACCGCCGGGGCGTATCCCTGACCGGCGCCGGAGAGGTGCTGGTGCACGAGGGGCGCGCAGCCCTCGACGCGACCACCGCCGCCGCTCGCCGCACCCGTCGCGCCGGTGGCACCGACAGTCCGGGCGGCCCACGCAACCGCCTGGTGCTGGCAGTGAAGGCCGCCGCGTCTCACGAGCTGCTGCAGAAGCTCCTCGACACCTACGCGGCCGAGCCCGACGCCGCCGAGATCGAGGTGCTGCCGAGCGGCATGTGTGAGCAGGAAGAGATGCTGCGCGACGGCCGCGCCGATGTGGCGCTCATGCACGCGCCGTTCAACTCCCTCGCCGGGTTCGACAGCGAGGAACTGATGACCGAGGGGCAGGTCGCCGTCCTGCCCGCCAGGCACCCTCTCGCCGCGCACAGGACTCTGTCCGTGGCCGACGTCAGCGACATCCCCGACCTTCCGCTCGCCCGCTGGCCCCGCCACGGCACATACCCACCCGGCCCGGGACCCGAGATCCACGACCAGACGCAGCTGGCCCAACTGATCGCCCTCGGACGCACCGTGGCCGTCTTCCCCGACTCCGCCCGCGCCTGGCTGTGGGCGGAGCACACCGCCGTCCCCCTGACCGACGCACCCCCCGTCGTCACCCACATCGCATGGCCCGCGCACAGCCGCTCGCTCGCCCTCGCCGGGCTGATCCGCACGGCCACACAGCTATGACCCTCTCTCGGATCGGCCGGCCCCGCCGGTCCGTGCGCAGACCCGGGTGACCGCCAGGGCCGGATCGATGGTGCAGCGCTGGGCGGGGAAGTCGGCGTCGGCCGTGCAGAGCGTGGTGCTGTCGGTGCTGAAGGCGGGCGAGGTGACGGAGTCGCCGGATGCCGTGCAGGAGCCGGCGCGCGGTGGACCGTACCGGGAAGGACATGAGGCTCAGCGGGGTGGGCGCCGCATCGACATGCGCAGTCGCAATGACGCCACTCAGTCGGCATGCGGGACGAGACACCCCGAGCCTGGAAGGGCTCGCGCACCATCTCGGCCAGCCCGGCCGCCAGTTCGCGCTGTCGCTCGTCGTCGGAGTGCGTCGCAGCGCTGATGGATCAACGCCGCCTTCTCCGAGGACTGCCCGGCCCGGACCGGCAACCCCACCGCTTGGCGAGCACGCTTCCGCCGGGCCCGACCGAAGGTGGTGCTCCGGAACGCTGCCCCCTTCTCCCCTACGAAAAGCAGCCCGTTCGGCCCCTTCTCGGCGTACCGGTTCAGGTACCGCCGCGACTCGGCTCGACCGCGGCTGCCACGCCTGCGGTGGCGCGGGATGACCAGGCCGGTGCCCCGGTGGCCGCCGTCCGCGATCACCGTGGCCCTGCCGACAACGTCCTTCGCGCCGGACATCTTCCATGCCTTGCAGGAGCCGCGGTTGCCCCCGGCGGGCCGACCGACGGTGACGACCACAATCCCGGCGTCGTCGAGGTGAAAGATTTCCCGGTTCGAGGCAACCCTTTGCGGAGCCTGTGACCACAAGGGATCGGATCCGGCCAGTTTCGGTGTCTGGGTCCGGACCTCCGGTGAACGGCATGCAAGGAGAACACCTCCCCATGAACAACCCCACGAACGGCGGGCGCCGCGGGCGTCACCGCCGTCGCTGGACCGCCACTGCCCTGCTGCTCGGCGTTCCCCTCGCCGTCGTGCCGTATCTCCTGTTCGCGCAGGAGGATTCGCAGGCCGCGACCGTCGACGGCGATTCCTACTACCGGCTGGTTTCCGTGCGCAGCGGCAAGGTGCTGGACGTCAACGGCTTCTCCACCGCCGACGGCACCCGTATCCAGCAGTGGACCGACCAGAACACCGCCAACCAGCAGTGGAAGCTGAGGGCCACCGGGGACGGCTACTACGAACTGGTGAACCGCAACAGCGGCAAGGTGCTCGGCATAGCGGGCAGTTCGACCGCCCAGGCGGCCGCCGCCGAGCAGCAGACCGACAGCTCCGCCACCTCCCAGGAGTGGCGGATCAGCGATGTGAGCGGTTCCGACGCCGTCACCTTCACCTCCCGTAGGAGCGGCCAGGTCCTGGACGTCTCCGGAGGCTCCACGGCCGACGGCGCGGCAGTCATCCAGTATCCGGGCACGGGCGGCACCAACCAGCAGTGGAAGCTGGTGAAAACAGCCGAGACCCAGGCGTCCGGGACCGGCAGCGCGCAGACCACGGCCGCGGCCGGACCGTATGTGTGGAAGAACGCCCCGGTGGCGGGCGGCGGTTACGTCACCGGCCTGGTCTTCAACCAGAAGGAGAAGGGCCTGCTGTACGCGCGCACCGACATGGGTGGCGCGTACCGTTGGGACACCGGGGCCGAGCAGTGGATACCGCTGACCGACCAGTTCGGCGAGAAGGACTGGAACCTGCTGGGCATCGAGTCGCTGGCCACCGACCCGGTCGACCCGGACCGGCTCTACCTCGCGGCCGGCACCTACACCAACGAGTGGGCCGGCAACGGGGCGCTCCTGCGCTCCACCGACCGCGGCCGCACCTTCCAGCGCACCGACCTGCCGTTCAAGCTGGGCGGCAACGAGGACGCCCGCGGGGCGGGCGAGCGCCTGGTGATCGACCCCGCGAACCACGACCACCTGCTGCTGGGCACCCGCAAGAACGGCCTGTGGCGCAGCACCGACGCCGGTAAGACCTGGAGCCAGGTCTCCTCGTTCCCGGTCAAGGACGGCGCGAGCTTCGGCACCGGCATCTCCTTCGTGACGTACGGCCCGGCCGGCAGCAACACGATCTACGTCGGCGTCGCCGACAGGTCCACCAGCCTGTACCGGTCCACCGACGGCGGCAGCTCCTGGCAGGCGGTCTCCGGGCAGCCCACCGGCCTGGTGCCGCAGCACGGCGTGCTCTCCGGTGACGGCTCGCTGTACGTGTCGTACTCCAACAACACCGGCCCGAACAACGTGTCGGGCGGTTCGGTGTGGAAGTACGCCGGCGGGGCGTGGAAGAACATCTCGCCGTCACAGGGCAACTACGGCTTCGGCGGTCTGGCCGTCGACCCGCAGAAGCCGTCCACGGTGATGGTCACCACGCTGGACCGCTGGTGGCCGCAGGACGAGGTCTACCGCAGCACCGACGGCGGTGCGACCTGGAAGACCCAGTCCGACAGGTCCGTGCGGAACGCCTCCATCGCCCCGTACCTCGGCACCGGCATCGGGCACTGGATGACCGCGCTGAGCATCGACCCGTTCGACTCCGGGCACGTGCTGTACGGCACCGGCAACGGCATCTGGGCCAGCAACGACGCCAACGCGACCGACAACGGCGGCACCAGCCACTGGTTCATCGGAGCCCGCGGGCTGGAGGAGACGGCGTACTACGACGCGGTCTCCCCGCCCGGCGCCGCCGCCCTCATCACCTCGCTGGGCGACCAAGGCGGCTTCGTGTACGACGACCTGACGAAGGAGCCCACCGGGCGGCTGACCAACCCGGAGATGTACAACAGCACCTCCGTCGACTTCGCCCAGTCCAACCCCTCGCTGGTGGTCCGGGTCGGCCGGGGCGGCAAGCAGGACGGCGCCCTCTCCACCGACGGCGGCCACACCTGGAACGGCTTCAAGGGCGAGCCGGTGCCCAGCGCGGACAGCGGCCACATCGCGATCGCGGCGGACGGCTCCACGTTCGTCTGGGCCGAGGCCGGCCAGGCCCCGTACCGCTCCACCGACCGGGGCGCGAGCTGGTCGAGGGTCAACGGTCTCGGCAACGATGCCGTGGTCGTCGCCGACCGGTCCTCGGCCAACACCTTCTACTCGCTGAACAACGGCACGCTCTACGCCAGCACCGACGGCGGCGCGACCTTCGGTGCCCGCGCATCCAACCTGCCGAGCGGCAAGCTCAGCGCCGTCCCCGGTGTCGCGGGTGACCTGTGGCTCTCCGGCGGCGGCAAGGGGCTGCTGCATTCCACCGACGGCGGCCGCAGCTTCACCACGCTCTCCTCGGTGCAGTCCGCCTCCGCCCTCGGCTTCGGCAAGGCCGCGTCGGGCGCCTCCTACCAGGCCCTGTACCTGATCGGCACCGTCAAGGACGTCACCGGAGTGTTCCGCTCCACCGACAAGGGCGCCACCTGGCTCCGCGTCAACGACGACGCCCACCAGTGGGGCGGCATCAGCGGCATCGGCATCATCACCGGCGACCCCGACACCTTCGGCCGCGTCTACATCGGCACCAACGGACGCGGCCTCCAGTACGGCGACCCGTCCTGACCCCTACGCCCGAGCGGGGTCGCGGCCACAACGGCCTGCGGCCCCGCCCTGGCTGAGGGGGTGGGCTACCTGCTCAAGGAACGGGTCAGCGCGGTGGCCGACTTCACGGCCGCGATCGAACGGGTCGCCGCAGGCGGGACGGTGGTGGACCCGAAGGTGATCCACCAGCTGGTCCGGCTGCGCCAGGATCCGCTGGAGCGGCTCAGCCCCCGCGAGCGCGAGGTGCTCGGGCTGATCGCGGAGGGCCGCACCGACGCCGGCCTCGCCAAGCACCTGTTCATCAGCGAGGCGGCTGTGAACAAACACATCGGCAATATCTTCAACAAACTGGATCTGCCGGTGGACACTGAGGGCCGCCGGCGGGTGCTGGCGGTCCTCGCCGCTCCAGTGGTACGGCCGGCTCTGAGCACCTGCCGATGGTCGGACGCGGTGACCCATTCGACGAACTGGACGATCACGCCGTTGGGGTCGGTGACCTGGAAGAGGCGTTCGCCCCAGGGCTCCTCTCGCAGCGGCACGGCGATCTCGACGCCCTCGGCACGCAGCCGCTTCAGCTCGGCGCCGTGCACCGCACCCTGTTCCAGCGCAGCACAGTCCGTGAGATCTTGTGGGGCCCGGCCACCATCCGCGTTCAGCGGGCCAACCATGTCAGCACCGTCGTCATCAGGAACACAGCGACCGCCGCAAGCCAGACCACAAGCCGTGTCGGCCCCGAAGATCCGGGGGCCCGCTCCTCGTCCCCTCGTGACAGCAGTGCGTCCGCGAACGCCTGCGCGGTTTGCGGTCGTTCCTCGGGTTCCACGGACAGCGCAGCACGAAGAAGTGTTGCGATGCCGTCCGGAACGTCGAGATCTCTGGGAATCGTCGGCAACGACGACGTCGATGTCCGCTGCGGCACGAGGACTGTGCGACCGCCCGAACCGAACGGCTTGTGCCCGGTCAACAGCTCGAACGCGACGACACCGAGGGCGTACACGTCGGCTCGACCGTCGAACCCGCCGGTCTGGAAGGCCTGTTCGGGTGCCATGTACGCGGGAGTACCGGTGGTCACGGTCAGCCCCGACGCGTCGGCCAGTTGCTTCGCGCTGCCGAGGTCCGCGACAAGTACGGCCATGGGCGTGCGGTCGGCGTCTAGGAGGAGGTTCGACGGCTTGATGTCGCGGTGGATGACGCCCGCGTCATGGAGCACCTGTACGGCGTACCCGGCCTCGGCCGCCAACTGGAGCGCCTCCGCGGGCCGGCAGTGCCCTATCTTCTCGGCCAGAGTGCCACCCCGGACGTAGTCCATGACGAAGTACGGCCGGTCGTCCTGGACACCGACGTCGTGAACACGCACGACACGTGGGCTGGAGATCCTGCGGAGCAGCCTCGCCTCCGCCAGAAACCGTTGTCGCACATCGGCGTTCGAAGCCCAGTTGTCGGCCAGCACCTTCACCGCGACATCGGTGTCGAGCTCGGGGTCGTATGCCCTCCAGACAGTGGCGAACGAACCGGCTCCCAGCCTGTCCTCAAGGAGATAACGACCTAGCTTCTGCATACGGCAACATTTTCCCTGAGGCGATAAGGCGGATTGCGGCGATACGGCGGATGCGGCGGATGCGGCTGGGAACTACTGTGCGACCTTGTGGGATCCAGGTCGGACGATATCGGGGGACAGCAGGGTGTTCGAAGAGGATGAGCTGACGCAGCTCGTGGCGTCTGCCCAGGCCGGTGACCGGGGGTCCCTGGACCGCCTCCTCGTCAGGCTTCGGCCCACGGTCATGCGCCGCTGCTCCAGGTTCCTTCCGCACCACGCCGACGCCGAAGAGGCGGCGCAGGATGCCCTGTTGTCCATCAGCACACATCTGCACGAGTACACCGGGCGAGGCTCGTTCCTCGGTTGGGTGACCGTGATCGCGTCGAACGCCGCCAGGTCCACGTATCGCTCGATGCGCCGGCGCGCGGAGGACAGTCATGCGGTCGTTCCCGACGGGGTCGACCCCCGGACGACGAGCGTCATCGCGGGGACCCGCCTGGACCTGATGGAGTCGCTGGCCGCGCTGGAGGAGCGGCACCCGGCCCTGGTGGAGTCCTTCGTGCTCCGTGATCTCGGCGACCTGACCTATCTTCAGGTCGCCGAGATCACCGACGCTCCGCTGGGCACGGTCAAGGACCGCATCCATCAGGCTCGTCGCTTCATGCGGGAGCGTCTGGGCGGTGGCTTCTGAGACGCCCCGGCTCTCCGCTTCCCACCGGCATCAGCTCGACGGATGGCCGGGAGGTGCTGCCGTGCGGGGTCGGACGATCGTCGTCATCCTGGCGGTAGCCGCCGTACTCGGGCTGTTGACCGGCCGGTTCGTCCTGCCTCCGCCCTCCGCTCCGGCCACCCCGACGGTACGTCCGGGCGTCGCGGCCTCCTCGTCGGGCAACGGCTCTCCCAAGCCGAGACCCGCGAGCGGCCCCATGACGAACCGGCACTTGCTGACAGCGGCCGACTTCAGGAAGGTCGGCCTCTCCCAACGCATCTACGTACGGGATCGCGTCGGCGACGGCAACTACGCCAACGCGGCCTGCACCGGCGAGAGGACCCTCGGCGAGACCCTGGGATCGTACGGCGCGCACTTCCGCGGGTTGGTGACGAGCAAGGACACGGGCAGCGACGACCCCACCACGGCGGCGGACATCGGCGATCAGGTCGCACGCGAAGTGGCCGACGACGCCCGAAGCCGGGCACTGGCCCAGAACTTCGCCCAACGCCTGCTGTTGGAGGAAGTGCCGTGCCAGAGCGAACCGGCCACCCACTGGATCTACGGGCCGACACACACGATCGACATCACTGCGGACATCACCGCGAGTTGGATGGGTGTGTACGACGGCGACCTGAACACCACAGGGACCGCACCCCGAGGCAAGGAGCCCTGTGGAGGCATCGCCGTACTCCGCAACGGCTCTCACTACGGGGTCCTGGAGGTGCATGCCTGCCTGGACACGGCCACGATGACGCGGATCGTCCGTGCGGCCGTGACAAAGCTCTGAGACCACCCTGAGACCACTCCCACCTCGCCACCTGACGTGACATGGATCACACAAAACACGGCAGGCCGCCATCCAACATCTCCCGCACCTCCGGCATCTCCCAGGTGTACGACGACGCCCACCGCGTCGCGACCAGACAGGAGATGACATGTTCGACAACCAGGCAGCCGGCAGGAAGTTCTCGCGTCGCCGTCGTACGGCAGGAGTGGCCGCCTCCGTCGGGGCCGCGCTGCTCGCGGTCGGGATCGGCGCGCTTCCCGCCGCCGGCGCGGACACGAGCGCCGCGAGCCGGTCGGCAACCGCGCTCACCGCCGCCGCTGCTGCCGCGCCCGGCCTCGGATCCGCCGCCCTGCTGCAGAGTGACGACTTCTTCCAGCAGGGTCTGACCCCGGTCGGCGCGACCGTGGAGCTGACCGGGAAGCAGGCTCTTTCGGCGTGCTCCGGCGAGGAGACGATGCGCTCGCTGACCAAGGGGAAGGCCGCCGCCTATGCCGACGTGACCTGGGCCTTCGACACCGGCCGCACCTCGCTGACCGAATCCGTCGCGGACGGTTCCACCGCCACGTCGGCGGCCTCGTACGAGAAGCAGCTCAACAAGATGGTGCGCGGCTGCCAGGTCGAGCCGCAGGGGCACTGGTACTACGGCAAGGGACACGCGATCACCGTCAAGGCCGGCAACGGCACTTGGTACCCGGCCTTCAACGGCGACGGCAAGGCCGCCGGCGGCATCGCGGTGATCCGTAGTGGCCACAGGTTCGGCATCGTCGAACTCTCCGGCCGGCCCAGCGACGCCCCCGGCTACCTGGAAGGCATCACTGCCGGTGCCGTCAACCGACTGGCCGACTGATCCCGCTCCGCCACGGCGATCCGAAAGCGGTCCCGGACGTTCGCGGCCGGCCCTGGTGCCCCGCTGTCGCGTCTCGGTCCGCCTCGCTCCTGCTGTGCGACACCCCGGCAAAGGCCCCGGCCAGGGCGGCCGGGGCCTGTTGGCCGTGACCCCGGCGCAGCCACCATGGCCGGCAGCGGCGTGAGACACCCGGCGCGATGCAGCTGCGCCACCAGCCCGGCGCAGAGGAGACCCGTGGCGGCCGGCACCACCCAGGGGAGCCACCGCACACCGGTGTCGAACAGCGCTCCCACGGCCAGGTTCCCGAGCGAGATCGCGATGCCGGAGGCGGTGCTGTAGGCGCCGTAGTAGGCGGATTCCTCGTTTCACGGTACTCCGCGGCCCACTGCGGCCGGGAAGGCCGCTGGTCACGCGCGTGAGCCGCGAGACGCGCCGGAGTAGAGTCGGAGATCTGGTCCGCTCTCCGTGCCCGGATGACCCGAGGTCGCCATGCAGCAGCCCGAGCAAACCCCCTCGGAAGGGCACGCCGACGTACGCGTCGTCGCGGCCTCCCCCGAGGTCGCCCGTCGTGTCGCGGAGGTGCTGCGCCGTTGCTTCGCGGCGACCGAGCAGCGCAGCTATCCCGCGGGCGCCGGGGGCGGAACACGCCTCGAGCTCGTCGTGGACACGACGCGGGCGGCAGAACCGGCGCGGTCCTGGCTGGAGACCAGCCGCCCCCCGGGAGCCGACAGCCGGGGCGAGTGAGGCGACAACCAGGGCAGCCCGTTCGGTCTGTTCGAGGAGTAGCGTGAGGTCATCGGGAGCATTTCGCACACCGGCCCCGACGCCGGTGTCGTTCCTGGTGAGCAACGACGCCGGACGACTGCCCACGCGCAGGGAGTCCGGAGACGGGTCCGCACGATGTCCGCGAACACCGGCCGTCCTCCGCTGAGCGCCATGCCCTTCAGGGCTCCGACCGCACGTCTCGCCCTCAAACCCCTGAGCCCCTCCCCGGAGCCCGTCGAGCTGGACGGCGCCTGGTGGCCCCGCTCACGTGACCTGGCACAGGAACTCGCCCCACTGACCGACGTACTGGACCCAATGTGGGGCCGGATCACCCGGATCGCCGTCAATCCCCGCTACTGGCCGATCATTCCGCGCAGAATCTTTGTCAACGGCCATGTGGTGAAGGTCGGTTGGTTCACCTCGGAGCTGGATCCGCACAAGATCCTGCTGCTGTCCGGCACGTCGGTCCTCCGGAACCTCCTGGTGGTTCCCCCGGAGACCGACGACGCGGCTGCCGCCCGGCTGATGTCCGCCGCGAGCGCCGGCGCGGGCCCGCGCCGGACCGCGTCCGCCCTCATGGCGGCGGAGCAGCCCGAGGGCACGGCCTCGTCGTACGACACAGGGGCCGGCCCGGCGCCCCGGCCGGCGGCGGGCATGTGACGTCCGGCTCACCCCGGTCACGGGCCGGGTCAGGCCCGACCGCCCGCGGCGGCCGACATGAGCGGTTCCGCGGCCTCCTCGGTCGTGTCCGGCGGCACGACCAGCAGGTCCCAGCGCCCCCGGCCGGGGGCGAGCAGGACGACGGTGCGCGGGGCGGATGCCGCCGGTGTCCTGCGCAGCCGTACGACCTGGTTGGAGACGAGCATCCGGCCGGGCACCGCGGACCACGTCGCCCCGCTGACCGTGACGCTGGTGATGTGGCCCCACGCGTGCGGCAACCCGGCGAGCAGTTGCGGAAGTTCGACGAGGAGGTCGTACGAACGAGGCCACCACGCGCCGTCGATGGCCCGGGGCAGGTCCCTGTGCGGGGCCAGACGCAGGCGCAGGGCGGGCCGGGAGGGAAGCGGTGGTTGCAGTGCGGTGGCCATGACGGCTCCTGCCAACTGCCTTGCACGATGGGATGGTTGACGCCGATCCGACCCCACAGCAGCCGGCCGGCCAGGCCGGGAGCCGGGAACGGCAGGACCGCGATCACCGCCGGCGCGGGCACATACAGCCGCTCCCCGCCGCCGCGAGCGGGCAACGGGCCGTCCGGCCTGGGTGACATGGAGGGGCTCCTTGACCTCGGCGGAGGCCGCTGGGACGGAGGTGCGGCAGGGGTCACGGGCTGCCCGTGATGGATGGGTGGTGTACTGGAGACGACCTGTCAGATGGGCACGACGCACCCTCGCTCTCCCCACCGTACTCCCCGTGCCGGGAAGCACCCGGAGACCGCTGGTCAGGCCCCCGGGCGGGGTGGGCTCGGGCCGGTGCCACGTTGACACGGATCGGCGCCGGACGTTGACTGACGGAACGGCGCAGGGCCGTGAAGGGCAGGGCCGACCGGGTCTCCGGCAGCCTGGAGCAGGCCGCCGAGAAGGCCGAGGGCGTCTTCGGGCGGCGACGCCATCACCACGAGAACGGTGCATACGACCATGTACGACCAGACACGCGCCCAGCAACCCGCCGACCGGCCCCCGGGCCTCGCCGGGCGCCGCGCCCCAGGCGTGGAACCGCTGCTCCCGCCCGACGAACGGGACAGGATCGTCCGGCGCCTCGGACACGCCGTGAACACCTTCGCGGACGCTCCGGGCGAGGCCCTGGAGGAGGCTGAGAACGCCTTCGACGAAGCCACCGAGGCGCTGGTGAACGCCCTTGCGGAACGTCGGCGCCTCCTGCGCGCGGGCTGGCAGGACCGGGACCCCGAGACGCAGTCCGCCGAACTCCGGCTCGCGCTGCGGGAGTACCGGGAGATCACCGGGCGGCTGCTGCGCGCGTGAACCGGGCGGCTGCCGCGGGCACAAAGGGCCACGGGTCCGCCGGGGCAAGCCCCTTCCGACGGTCGCCGCCAGTCGTTCGATCACCGGCGGCGGTCGTCTGGGACTCCCTGTGCGGCCCGCTGGACACCGCTCACTGGCTCGACGCACCGCACACGGTGATGGCACCCGGCCGGGTGATCACGGTGGAAGCCGCCCGGCTGATGCTCGCGCCGCGGCCGACCCCGCGCTCCACCTCGGCGCGGGCGCGCTTCTGAGCCGCTGACGTGGCAAATAGTGGCAAATATTTCGTCGGCTCGAAGAGAGAATGAGGCACGGGGAACGGGGAATATTCCCTGCCCGGCCGACGGAGCGGAATTTTTTCGCGGCAGGTGGCCGAGCGCGCCGTGCTACTGTCGAGACAGGTTGCAGTTGTGGTTGCCAAAAGGTTCTTTTTCCGACGGGCTGATCATCGCGGCGACACGGAGGGCGCACAGGGCGAACTCCGAGCACCGTTTCCGAAGGAGAAATGACATGGCTACAGGCACTGTGAAGTGGTTCAACGCCGAAAAGGGCTTCGGCTTCATCGAGCAGGACGGCGGCGGCGCCGACGTCTTCGCCCACTACTCGAACATCGCCGCCCAGGGCTTCCGCGAGCTGCAGGAAGGCCAGAAGGTGTCGTTCGACATCGCTCAGGGCCAGAAGGGCCCGACCGCCGAGAACATCGTTCCGGCCTGACCACAGCACCGACGCATACTTCGCAGCTGGGGCCCGCACCTTGGGGTGCGGGCCCCAGCTCGCTGCATTTTCAGGGGGAATCGCCCCTGTCGTCTTCGGCTCGTTCTCGCGATTCTCTGCGCCGTTCATCATGCTGCGGGAATTCCTTGATACGCGCCCGCATCGAGGAAGATCCCACATGAACAGAACACGCGTTTCACGCGCTCAACGCCCCCAGCGCGCCACGCGCTCCACCCGCCCTTACGACCGTTTCGAGGGCTCCACCGCAAACCGCTCCGGCGCCCGGCGCCGCCCCAAGGGCCACGACAGCCGACAGGCCGCGACCGGCGGGGAGTTCGCGCTGCCCAGGACGATCGAGCCCGCACTGCCCGCCGTCGAGTCGTTCGCCGAACTCGCCATGCCGGCGCCGCTGTTGGCCGCGCTCGGCCACGAAGGCGTGAGCGTGCCGTTCCCGATCCAGGCGGCGACCCTGCCGAACTCCCTGGCCGGCCGTGACGTACTCGGTCGTGGCCGCACGGGTTCCGGCAAGACCCTCGCCTTCGGGCTCCCGGTGCTGGCCCGTACGGCGGGACGGCGGGCCGAGCCGCGACAGCCGCTGGCCCTCGTCCTGGTACCCACCCGCGAGCTCGCCCAGCAGGTCACCGACGCGCTCACCCCGTACGCCCGCGCCGTACGGCTGCGGCTGGCCACCGTGGTCGGCGGGATGTCGATCGGCAGGCAGGCCAACGCGCTGCGGGCCGGGGCAGAGGTCGTCGTGGCGACGCCGGGGCGGCTGAAGGACCTCATCGACCGGGGCGACTGCCGGCTCGGCGAGGTCGCCGTCACCGTCCTGGACGAGGCGGACCAGATGACCGACATGGGGTTCATGCCCCAGGTCACCGCGCTGCTCGACCAGGTGCGTCCCGGGGGCCAGCGGATGCTCTTCTCGGCCACCCTGGACCGCAACGTCGACAAGCTGGTCCGCCGCTATCTGACCGACCCGGTGGTCCACTCCGTCGACCCGTCGGCGGGTGCCGTCACCACGATGGAGCACCACGTCCTCCATGTGCACGAGGCGGACAAGCACCGCACGACGACCGAGATCGCGGCGCGGGACGGCCGGGTGATCATGTTCCTGGACACCAAGCACGCGGTGGACCGGCTGACCAAGCACCTCCTCGGCAGCGGTGTCCGGGCGGCCGCCCTGCACGGCGGCAGATCCCAGCCGCAGCGCACCCGGACCCTCGCGCAGTTCAAGAGCGGGCAGGTGACCGCGCTGGTCGCGACCAATGTCGCTGCGCGCGGCATCCATGTCGACGACCTCGACCTGGTCGTCAACGTGGATCCGCCGGGCGACCACAAGGACTATCTGCACCGCGGCGGCCGTACGGCCCGGGCCGGCGAGTCGGGCAGCGTCGTCACCCTGGTGACCCCGGCCCAGCGCCGTGACGTGAGCCGGTTGATGGCCTCGGCCGGCATCAACCCGACGATCACCGCGGTGCGCTCGGGAGAGGCGGAACTGAGCCGCATCACCGGCGCCAAGGCCCCGTCCGGCGTCCCGGTCGTCATCACCGCGCCGGCCGCGGAGCCGCCCCGGCGGGCCGCAGCCCCCGCTTCGGGCTCGGCCCGAGGCCGTCGGGGGCGGGCCGCTCGGGGCCGGTCCGCCGGGCAGCGCCGCGCGGCATGACAGGTCGCGGTCCGTCGCCGGTCGGCGACGGACCGCCTGCGCAAAGCCGTCGCGCTCAGAGAATCCGCCCGTACCGCAGGAGGCAGCTGTGACACCGCTTCAGACGCATCGATCGCTCAAGACGCATCGAAACCCGACCGTGCCCGACGTCATGGTCCGGGTCGACCACGTGGACGCGATCGAGCTACGGGTGTTCGACGACATGACCGTCGAGGTGGCCCTGTCCATCATGGCCGGTGCCGGCGTGGACCACCTGCTCCTGTGCGACGGGGACGACGAGCGCACCGGCTCGGTCACCCGGGCCGAACTCGCCGTGCACCGCGACAGTTCCGCCTACACGGACCACGTCCGGCTGCGGGACGTCCTCGGCGCACCGTGCCCGTTCGTCAGCCCTTCCACCTTCTCCCTGTGAGGCACCATGCGCTGTGTGATCGCCCGCTACCCGTTCGAACTGACCAAGCACGGAGTGCTGGACTCGATGGCGGGAGTCCAGCCCGAGATCGTCACCGGTGACTCCGTGACCATCGGCCGCCGCCGCTATCCCGTGATGCAGGTCGGTGAGGTCATCACCCGGCAGGACCGCCGCGACTTCACCAGCGGCGAGGTCACCCGGACCATGGCCCGCCTCGGCTTCACCTGCCACGCCCGTCCCGAAGCCGCGCCGATCCCGGCTGCGGGTGCCCGCAGCCCCCTTCAGGCCGCCTCGGAGGCGCTCGGGAGCCCCGGCCCCGTCCAAGGACTCTGAAGTTCCGACCGGACAGAGGAGATGGGGCGCATGTGCGCTCATCCCGACCCGTCCGAGCCCTTCCGTAGGCCCGAACTGTTCGACGAATGCCGGATGGTGCGCGCCCGCGGCAAGCTGGACCCGACCACCATGACACCCCTGGTGCACGCTCTGGAGGGTGCCCGCACCGGATGCGGGCGCGTCTTCCTCATCGTCGATCTCCGCGAGGTGACCTTCGCGGACGGAAGCATCCTGCAACCCCTGTGCGAGGCGTGGGACGACTGCCGGGCCCGGCAGGGCTGGGTCCGCGTCGTCCACAGCAGCCGTGGCATAGAACTCGTCATGCTGGACGGCGGGGTACTCGGCCGCTTCCCCGCCTATGCCAGCGCCCAGGACGCCTGGCGCGGCCGCAGAAGATGACGTAAGGGATGGTCAGCCGAGCGACCGGTCGACGGAACCGTACGACAGGCCGGGCGTGGGCGGGGGCTGCTGGGGTGCGGTCCGGCAGGTGAAGCCGAGACGGACCAGTGCCCGGACCATCTCCGTGGCGGTGAAGTCGCGCGGGTCCTGGCGGGTGATCACCACTCCCACCTGCTTGACGGGGTACATCCGCTCCCCGATGACGACACATTCCCCCGCCAGGGGCTCGGGCCGGACCTTCTCCATCGACATCTCCACCTCCGCCTTGGACAGGTCGAACGGGTAACGGGCGATCACACAGCGCATGGGTGCCTCACCAGGGTCGGGACGGATCCGGGACGGGTGGAACGCGAACGGGCGGCAGTGCGCTCGACGCGGGTGTCGGTCGAAAGAGAACGGTCAGGGGCCCGCAACCACCGGTCGCCGGTCAGCGGAGCACCAGAAGCCGGCTGGGAGCGAGAGGCGACGCCCCGCGGTCCTCGGCCGACAGGCAGCGCCAGCCCCAGGACAGCAGTGCTTCGAGCGTGTCCGCGTTGTCCCGGTCGATCAGGGTGACACCGAGCGCGGCTGCGTGATCGCTCAGCAGCCGCTTCTGCAGGCGCCGGGCGAGGTTCCACTCGCGGCTCTGGTCCTGGGTGCGTACCCGTCGCTCCACGAGAATGTCGGCGATCGCGAAGAGCCTGCCGAAGGCGGCGACGCGGAGTAGGCTCTCCGGGAGGTACCACCCGTCGAGGCCGTCCCACCAGGGCCCGTCGCCACGCACGGGGAACCCGTAGGCGCATGCCGTGAGGCCGATGGCGCCCGAGGGGCCGGCGGTCTCCGCCACGAGCAGCTCGAACCCCGGTCGCCGCATGTGGCCCGTGAGCCGTCGCCGGAATGCGGCGGACCGGCCCTGGCCCGACGCGTCCGAGGCCCCCACCTGGTGGGAAGAGGTGTTCGTGTACAGCTCGCCGAGCTCCCGCATGCGGTCGTCGATCTGGCGCCGGGTCAGCGGACGGACGAACTCGCCCCTCTCGGGTGAGGGCCCCTGCCGGCGCCGCTGGGGCCGCGCCTCGGGAAGCGCTGGTTGCCGGCCGGGGATCCCCGGGTGGGCGGTCTCCGGGCGGTCCGGCGTGTTCACGGTCATGGGCGAACCCTGCTCCGGGTCCGGACGGGTCCGGCCCGGCGTCGTCGTTCGCCGAGAACGGCACCGGCGCGTGAGCCGGCACACGAGGTGCCCTCGGTGCCTCCGAGCCTACGCCCGCCGACGTGGCCGGCGGGGGAGCGGCCTCGGTGCAGGAGTGTGCAAGGCGAAGCGCCCCCGGGTCGGCCGGAGTGCGTACGGCCAGGTCAGAGACGTTCCGACCGCGAAAGCGCCGCGGGTTGTGCTCAGGCGGGCCGGGTGGGGGCCCGTAGCTCGATCTCGTATCCGCCCTGTGGGGTGGGTTCGGCGGTGAGGGTGCCGTCGAGCAGTTCGGCGCGTTCTCTCAGGCCGATCAGGCCGTGCCGGGCGCTGGGCAGGGCGACGGAGGGGCGGGTGGGGGCGGTGTTGGTGACGGTGACGCCGAAGTGCCGTGCGTCCTGCCACAGGCGCACCTCGGCGCGGGCGCCGGGGGCGTGCTTGCGTACGTTCGTGAGGGCTTCCTGGACCGTGCGGTAGACGGTGCGCTGGGCGGTTGTGCTGATGCCGGGCGGGAGGCCGCCGGTCAGGGTGGTCTCGATGCCGCTGTTGGCGATCAGCTGCTGGAGGTCGGCGAGGGTGGGCTGGGGGGTGAGTTCGGTCTCCTTGCCGCCGGAGGCGCGCAGCAGGGTGACCATGTGGCGGAGTTCGTCGAGGGTGTTCACGCTCAGGGTGCGGATGGTGCGGGCGGCGTCGCGGGCGGCGGGGTCCTTGGCGGCGACCTGCAGGGCTCCGGCCTGTACGGCGATGAGGCTGACCTGGTGGGAGACGACGTCGTGCATCTCGCGGGCCAGTTGGGCGCGTTCGCGGGCGAGGACGGTCTGGGCGTGGAGGGCGCGTTCGTGTTCGCGGGCCACTTCGACCTCGACGAGCTGTCGGGCCACCTCGTGTCTGGCCTGGACGAGCTGGCCGAACAGGATCGGGGCGAAGGCCGTGGCCAGCGTGTAGACGAACTGGATGAGCGTCCAGGTCTGGTCGCCGGACAACGAGTCGGACAGGGGCCAGGCGAGGGTGCTCGCCGCCGCGTTCAGCAGGGCGCAGCCGGCCAGCAGCGGGCGGTTGCGGGTGCGCGTGGCCAGTGTGTACAGGGCGGCGATCGGCGCGACCGCCACGTCCATGAACAGGGTCATGGGCAGGGTCAGCAGGAAGACGGTCAGTGGAAAGCGCCTGCGCAGGAACAGTCCTGCGCACCCGAGGGCGGCGCAGGCCAACATGAACGGTGTCGCCTCGCCGTAGAGGTTGATCCAGGCGTCGAGCGCGCCGAGCACGACGAGGCCCGCGTCGAGGGCCCAGGTCGGCACCCGCCGCCACAGTGCCTGACCCGTCCTCATCACCCGTTGCCCCGTGCCGTGTCGGCGTCGTCGTCGCTGAGCAGCCCCGCGCGCTCCGCGAGGAGCGCCGCCTGGACGCGGCCGGCGACCCGGAGCTTGGTCAGGATCGAGCTGACGTGGTCCTTGACGGTGCCCGCGCTCAGATGGATGCGGGCGCCGATGTCGGCGTTGGACAGTCCTTCCGCGATCAGGACGAGGACGTCACGTTCGCGGTCGCTGAGCAGATTCACGCGCGCCGCGTCCGCGTCCTGGGGCGCGCCCGGACCCGGATGGCCGCGCAGCAGAGCCCGCGAGGCTTTCGGGGACAGCACCACCCCGCCCGCGGCCAGGGTGCGTACGAGGTGGGCGAGTTGCTCGGGCTCGGTGTCCTTGAGCAGGAAGCCCGCGGCTCCCGAGCGCAGCGCGGTCACGATGTACTCGTCGGTGTCGAAGGTGGTCAGCATGGCCACCGTCGGCGGCTCGGGCAGCGTCTGGATCTCCCTCAGGACGGCCAGGCCGTCCACATCGGGCATGCGGATGTCGAGGAGCACGACGTCCGGCTGCTCGCGCCGGATCACGTCGGCGGCCTGCGCTCCTTGCGCGGTCGCCACGACCTGGAGGCCGTCGGAGGCGTTCAGGATCAGCTCGAACCCGGACCGCACCAGCGCCTCGTCGTCCACCACCACTACCCGGATCACCGGCGTTCCGCCTCACACTCGTCTGCTCGGTCCAGCTTCTCGGCCACCCGTGCACCCCGTATCGGGGCAGCCACGTTCTCGTACGGTGATCGCCTGCCGACGACAGTACGTCGGGCAAGGCGCGCGACGGTGCGGCCGCTGTGGACCCCCGCCACCCGGCAGGCCGGTTCCAGCCGGTCGGGGGGGGCGCTCCGGCCGGGGCTGTCGCCGGCTCAGTGGACCAGTGAGGCCGCCCGCGTGGCGACGATCTGCACCCCTGCCTCGTAGAACTCAGGGCGGAGGACGAACAGGACGGCGGCGCCCGCCACCAGCGTCAGGCAGAGAAGTTCCAGCAACCCCCCTCTGCCGGGTGGGACGTCATGTCCCCGCACGTCGATGTCGGCCGACGCCCCGAGGGTGGTCTCGGGTTCCTTGTCACGAACCTGCTGTGTCATGCCTCCAGCCTGGACGCCGGGCCGCCCTCCGCACATCCGGCGACCGTCGGGTCCGCCCCCGCCGAGTGGCTGGAGAAGACCGGCCTGGGGTAGGAGCCGTCGGAGCGCGGTCAGAGGCGGCGGGCCGCGCGCAGCCCCTGGGCGTAGTAGCCGTCGCCGTCGAGCCGTGACGTGCCGCCCTTGTCGCCCATGGTGGGGCCGCCCGCGTTCTTCCGGCTGGAGATGAAGCGCGGGTGGTCGGCGGTGTCCAGGCCGAGGTAGATGCCGATGTGGCCGATCCGTCCGCCGGGCACATCCCGTGTTCTGAAGAAGACCAGGTCGCCGGGCTGGAGCTGCTGGATGACGACGGGGCGGTGGCCGGTGAGGGGGATCACGGGTACGCCGAGCCGCCCGCGGGCGATCGCGTCGGGGGTCCGCTGCAGCCCGCTGCCCGCCGTGCCGTCCCTGCTGTTCAGCGGGAGCCCCGAGCGGTATCCGTACACCAGCCGGACGTAGCCGGAGCTGTCGACGGAGCGCGCGCGGTCCTTCTCGGGGCGGCGGGTGACCGCGTCGGGGAAGGTCCAGGGGATGCCCAGGTAGTCGTAGAAGTCCGAACCCGTGCGCCGCTTGTCCTGCCCGGTACGCCCGGGGTCGCCGGCGGTGCCGGGTGTGTAGCGGGCGGCACCGCCGTATCTGACTCCCGCTGCCGTCGTCCGGGCCGGGGCACCGGCGATGTAGTCGAAGGCCGTGGCGAGGATGTCGGGGTCGCGGCTGCCGAGCCGGGACCTGAGCCAGGTCCCGAACCAGCCGCTCCGCTCCGCGCCAGGGGCCCATGCCTTGGGCAGCAGCCGCACCCAGCTCTTGGTGACGACCTCGGCATCCGTCGTGCGCGGCTCGGCGAAGGTCCTGCTGGGCCCCGTCAGTACGGCCGTACGGGCGCCGTCGGTGAACGTGGCGACGACCGTGCCGCGCCGGTCGCGGGCGACCGTGCGGGCGGGGTTGCCGATCCGCTCGAAGTGCAGTCTGCCGCCGTCGGCCCGGGTTCCGGCATCCGGTGCTGCCCGTGCTGTCTGTGCTGCCGGGGGTGCTGCCTCCGGATGGTCGGTGCGGTGCCTGAACTGCAGGGTCAGGACGCAGCTCGCGGCGAGCAGGACGGCTGTCACCAGGAACAGGGCCGCGTTCCTGGGCAGGGAGAACTTCCGGATTCTGGGCAGGGGCCGTTTCACTGGTCAGCTCCGATGGGCGGGAAGGCGAGCGGGCGCCGCGTGACGGGGAGGGGGCGGCTCATGTCGTGGGCAGGGCGCCCAGCAGCAGCCCGGACACCAGAATCACGTATGCGGCGAAAGTGACCGCGCAGGTGGAGAGGACGGTCGCTGCCTTGGGCTGCCTCTCCAGCTGGTAGGCGATGAGTCCGGGGACGATGAACCCGAGGGCCTGATGGGCGAACAGCAGGGGGAACTGCTGCTGGAGCAACAGGGAGAGCCCGGCCTGGAGCAGGACGCCGATGAGCACGACGGAAGCGAAGAGCCGCTTGCCGTAGAGGATGACGAAGCGCTGCAGCAGCTTGGTCAGCAGGTAGGTCAGGCCCGCCACGGCCGCGACCATGGCGGCGCGCCGCAGATCGCCGACGAGGGTGAGGGCGAGCCAGCCAGGGGTGATCATGCCGCCCGGTGAGAGGTTCGTGGTCAGGTAGCACAGGAGGGAGAAGACCAGACCGAGTGCGATGCCGATGGCGGCTATCTGCGGGGTGACTACTGCGGGGATCAACGGGACTCTCCACGGGAGGAGTTGTGGTGGGCGACCGGCGTTGTGGGGGCGTCGCCCGGGTCGACGGGGTCGGCGGCGGCGTCGGGGTGGTCGGGTGCGAGTGCCGCGAGCCGCTCCAGGAGGAGTTCGCCCTGGCCGTGGATGTTGCCGATGGCGACGAGCGAGGAGTCCGGCCCCAGGTGAGCGAGGAGATCCGCGGTGAGCCGGTCGGGGTCGCGGCGGTCGCCGCCGAGATCGACGACGTTCCCGGTCCAGTGGGTGGGTATGGCGTCGGCGGCCGATTTGGTGGGGTGGCCGATGAGGAACACCGTTTCCGGGTCGAGCCGGGGAATGAGCGCGCCCATCTGCCCGTTGCGCTCCACACGGTCGGGACGGCAGTTGATGACGACGTGCAACGGGCGGTGGATCGCGCCCAGTTCGAGCAGCTGCGTGATGTTCATCAGCGTCGACTCGGGATCGTTGGCGGCGAAGACGTTCGCGAATCGCAGTCGCCTTCCGTCAGGGGTGCGGTATCGCTCGACGGACAGCACACCCGGGTCCGGTGGCGCCTCGTACATTCCCTTCAGGGCGGTCGCGCGGTCGACGCCGAGCAGTTCGGCGACCGCGAGGGCGATGGCGACGTTCTCCTTGAAGGTGAACCAGCTGAAGCCGCGCAGTTCCTCGTCGGTGACGGTTTCCGGGGCGGCGTGGACCAGCTCGCAGTTCCGGGCGTCGGCCTCCTGCTGGAGGATGTGGAGCCGCTCGCGTTCGGCGGTGACGCAGATGCCTCCGACGGGCATCGAGCGGGACAGGGAACGGGCGACGTCGTCCAAGGTCGGTCCCATCTCGGCGAGATGGTCCTCGCGTACGTTGCACAGCACGCCGATGGTGGAGCGGATCAGCTTGGACTGGTTGATCTCCTGGAGCGCGGGCATGACGGCCATGCACTCCATGACCAGGACATCGGGCCGGTAGCCGGCGGCCCGTCGGACGATGCCGATCTGCTCGACGACGTTGGCGATGCCGAACTTGCGGTAGACCGGCTCCTCGGTGGCGTCGGGGTGGATGAACCGGGCCGCGGTGCCCGTGGTCTTGGCGACGGTCACCAGGCCGCTGCCGCGCAGCGCGCCCGCGCACAGCCGGGTGATGGAGGACTTGCCGCGGATGCCGTTGACCAGCACTCGGGTGGGTATGGCGGCCAGATTCGCGTCATGGCGGCGCTGTTCGACGAGGCCCGCGACGAGCAGGCCGGCGCAGCACGCCGCGAGGACGCAGTACAGGAAGAGCACGGCCGGGTCAGCTCCTGGGGCCGGGGGAAGGGGAGGGCGTGGGCGCCTCGTCCGGGGAGGCGGGCGCCGGCGGTGCGACGGTGCGCGGGAGACGCTGTCTGATCAGTTCGAGGCTGCGGGCAACGGATCCCACCTCGTCGTGGTGGCGCGGGTAGAGCACCGTTGTGCGGTCCCCGGCCGCCAACGCCTCGGCGCCCTGGGCGAGTTCACGCAGCGGACGGACGACGACGAGGTACAGCCAGCCGAAACAGAGGCCACCCGTGGTCACCCCCAGCAGACCGACGAGCATGATCCGCCGCTGTGCCTCGTACTCGGGCAGGCCGATCCAGAACACCGGCCTGATCGAGGCGACCTTCCAGCCGAGTGCGCTCGCGACGCCCGGCTTGTCGTGGAACGGCGCCACCGCGGCGACCGCCGGATCCCTCCAGCCGAGCAGCAGTTCGGCGGAGCCCCCGGTGGTGCGGACGGCCTTCAGCCGGTCCCGCAGCCGGCTGTCGGAGACCCGCCCGAAGGCCACGAACCCCTTGTTGGACGCGATGACCCGATGCGCGGAGTCCACCAGCCACACCGAGCCGAGACCGGGCCGGTCGAGGATGCCGGTCAGATACTGGACCTTGAACTCGCCCACGACATAGCGGTGTTGGGACCTCGCCGACGCATCCTTGCCCTGCTGAGGGGCCACGGCGGCGAGCACCGGTTCCGTGCCGGAGGTGTTCGTCTGCCTGACTCCGGGCCTGATGCGGGCCCTGTTCGGGGTACGGGGTTCTTCGCCTGCGCGGACCAGGATTCTTCCGGTGCCGTCGACGACGTACAGGGACCGATACCGGCCGTGCTGCTCCAGGGATCTGCCGAGGACCTTGCGCGCCTCCTGCGACCGCGAAGGGTCGACCACGGTGGCGAGATGGGCGAGATCCGCGTATCCGTCGTTGATCCCCCTGCGCACGCGATCCGCCGTCGTCTCGGTGCGTTGCCGCTGGTCCTCGGAGATCAGCCGCGGCACGACCGCGGCCGGGCGCGGCAAGGTGCCGGCGAGCGTCAGCAGCGTCGACGCGGGCCAGGCCAGCAGAGCGCACGCGCACACCACGAGGACGGTGCGCAGTCCGAGCCGACGCAGCCCCTTGCCCGTCCCGGGCAGAACACGCCCCTTGGCCGGTGGCCGCGCGACCGTCTCCTGCGACGACCCGTCCCCGCCACCGAGTTGACGGCGCAGTGCCTCCAGCGCGGCGCCGACCCGGGCGGGTTCCCCGAAGCGGGGCACGCGGACGGGAGCCGTGAGGTCGCCCGAGCCGAGCCTTAGCGCGTCGCGACGCAACCGCAGCAGAGGCCGCTGCACCGCCAGGTGGAGAGCGGCGGTGAGGCCGGCCGCGAGGGCCAGGAGCACGGCCGCGGCGAGGAGGGCGAGACGAAGGTCGCCGGTCCCGGCCCCATGACGCTCGGTTCGTACCGTGGTGACGACCGTCAGTCCGAGTGCGCTGCTCGGGCTCTCCTTCGTGGCGAGCCCCCGGGCCACTGCGGCGTACCCGACGGCGGTACGGGTGTTGCCGTCCGCCGCCCCGACGAGACTGCCGCTCGGACCGTCGAAGCCGCCGGCAGCGGCGGTGTCCGACGGTCCCTTGCCCTGCGCCTCGCGGGCCGCGTTCCCGGCCAGCGCCTTGGCCCGGTCGGTGCCGGATCCCGGCCCGGCCGAGGTGAGAGTGACTCCGTCCCGGTCCACGACGCCCAGCGTGCGCTTCCTGCCGACGGAGATGCCCGGCAGCTTCACGCTCTGGGAGGCGACGAGCAACTCCTGCCTGCCGCCTTGCGACAGCGTCGCAAAGGTCAGCAGCCGGGTGACGCCCGAGTCGTCCCGCACCAGTCTCGGGGGCGGGTTCGCCGGCAGTGCACGAAGGTCCACCCTCCCGAGCGGTACGGCCTCGCCCTGCGCGGCGAGCAGCCGACCGGTGGACCGGTCGACCACGGCGGTACCGCGCCACTTGCGGTAGGTCCGGTCGAGGCGGGTCAGCATTCCGTCCGCCGATACGGACGTGGACCCCGTGAAGTCCGCGGCCGCCGTCCGCAGATCGGTGACGCTCTGGTCGACGGCGCCCTGCAGCGCCACCGCCCCGTCCTCGGCGATGTGCTGCTGGGAGCTGAGGACGGCCTCGGGAACGCCCCGTTCGGCATCGCTCCCGACGGCGAACACCGTCAGGCCGGCGACGAGCGCCAACAGAACCGGCAGGGCCACGAGCGGCGGCCGCACACCTCCTAACACCGCCATGTCCGCCCGACGCCGAGCCGGGCGCTGCTTGGATATCGCAGATCCACTGGTGGTCAAGAAGAATCCCTTCCAGAAAAGAAGTTCTCGACCTGCCTGACGACGGGAATGCTTGGCCGGTTTATCCGGGAGGTGTGACGGTACTCACCGAGCGAATTTCAAAACCCGCCTGACCTGCTACTTTACCGAGCCTCAAGAATGATGGATTCAGTCTTCAGAAATGTGAACAATCACAATCGACCAACCCCGAGTGAGACGAGAATTTCCCGCAAGGAGTATTTTCCATTTCTGCTTCCGTGCCTATCCGGCAGTCGGCTGTTCCACCCCCGCCGATCGGCGGGGGTGGCACGCTCTCCGCCGGACCTTCGGCTGCCGGCCGGCGCAGGAGTTCAGACCGCGTGGCCGCGGCGGAGGACCCCCGCCTCCTCCGCCAGGCGGCATGTGCTTCCCATGACGACGACCTGGAAGGCCGCGCCGAAGTAGGCGGTTACGAAGCGGGTGATCCTGAGGGTGCTGCTGCGCATCGTGGGTTGCCTGCCTTCCGGGTCCGGTTCGGGTGTCACCAGTTGACGGCGTCGTCCATCGACTGCTGCCAGTACGTGACCTTCAGCGAGTCGTCGACGTACACGCCCTTCGCGGGCAGCGACGGGTGCGCGCCCTTGCCGACACTCCCCGCCATGGAACGGCCCTGGAAGTACACCGTCAGGGACTTCGACGTGTAGCCGTGCCCGCCACTGCCGTCGGTCGCGGACAGGCTCACCGAGGCATACCCCGACTGACCCGGCTCCAGCGTGACCACCGCCTGCGGCTGCGAGTCATCGATGACCGGCGGCACGGACTGCGCCTGCCCGAACTGCACGGCCGGATAACCGTAGAGGAAGCACGTCCTGGACCCCGTGTTGGTCACCGTGAGCAGCAAGTGGTTCACCGGACGGGTCAGCGGAGCCGCGACCGTCTTCGTGTTGGAACCCTCGCAAGTGACCGGCTTGTTGGAGGACCCCTTCCCCTTCGACGCCGAGGCGCCGTTGGTGGACTTCGAACCGGTGGTGGAGCCGGTGGTGGACTTGCCGCCGGAGGAGCCGGTCGAGCCCGTCGAGCCCGTGGAACCTGAAGACGAACCCGCGGAGCCGGTCGAACCCGTGGAGTCGGAGTCCGCGCCCGACGAGGTCCCACCGGACGAAGAGCCCGTGGAGGCGGACGCCGCCGAGCCCTCGTCGTGGGTGCCCGTGCCGTTGTTGCACGCGGTCAGGGAGAGTGCGGCGAGAACGGCGGTCGCGGCGGCGGCTGCGAGACGGGTGCGGGAGGTACGGAGACCGGACATGGTGGTGTGCCCCTTCGGTGTTCGGGTGGTGGTGCTGATCGGATGACCGAAGCCTGCGAGGTGATCCGTCCCAACCGCCACGCCCGGCAGCGTGTTAGGGACGCTGGAACGCCGAAACGGTCGCTGACCTGGGAGAACACAGTCGCCCTGGAACGGGCGAATGGGATGCGGGGACTGCGCTGCGGCGCCCGTGCCCCGACTCGGAGCGGCAGCCGCCGGCCCGGGGCTGCTCCTCGTACGACCCGCTATTGCACAGCTGTGACGTCGAGCGCACGGCTCCGTCACGCCCCATGGGAAGACTTCCTCTCATCGCGAAGAGCAGCAGGCCGAGCGGACCGGTTCGGGTCCCGGGGACGGCGGGCGGCTCCCGCGAGACTCTCGCCGCAACGTCATTCGCCTTCCTGGGGGAACCTCGATGTCCGCTCGTAACCGTCGGAGCACCGCAGCCGTCATCACGGCAGGTGTCGCCGCGCTGCTCGCCCTGAGTGGCGCGGCCGCCACCGCGATGGCCGCTCCGTCCTCCGGCCGCGACGCCAGGGGCAGCGCCGCGATGGTCGCCGCGTCCGCGTCCACCCACACGCTCACCGTGCCCAGGGGTCTCACCATCAGCGACGGCACCCGCCATGTCTGGGTCAACGGCAAGTCGATCGACTTCGGCACCGTCGTCCGTGACCTGGCCTGGAACCCCCGCGGCACCAAGGCCGCCTTCATCGACGGCCACGGCAACCTGGAGGTCTCAGACCCCGACGGCAGCCACCGGGTGACGGTCGCCGCCAACCCGGGCGGGCAGACCTGGTCCCACCCCACGTGGCAGGTCACCGCGGCCGACCGGGCGAACGGCATCCCCGCGAAGAACAACATCATCTTCTCGGCCAGGGTCCACGGCAGCACCGTCCTGGAGCGCGTGAAGGCCACCGCCGACCACGGCACACCGGCCAGGATCAGCCTGAACAGCGACGCGGACGGCGGCGGCCTCCCGCAGACCGACAACACCTGGCCCAACGTCGGCGGGACCTACGGGACCTCCGTCTACGAGAACACCCGCACCGGCGAGGTCTACATCCGTGACGACTACCTGCGTCAGCAGGGCGGTGCGCTGACCAGGGGTTCCGAGCCCGCGCTCGCCCCCGACGCGGAGGAGGTCGTCTTCGTGCGCTCCGTCGGCGGGCACGACCACCTCTTCGTCGACGACCTGAGCGCCGGCAGCAACGCCGTCAAGGACATCACGCCGCACGCCACCACCGACTACACCGAGCCCACCTGGTCGCCCGACGGCAGGACCCTCGCCTTCCGCGCGCCCTCCGGCACGTACACCGTGACCAGGACCGCCCACGGCTTCGGCAAGCCCGTGAAGGTCACCCAGCACACCGGCCTGCCGGCCTACCGCGGCTGACCGCCGCCCAAACGGCCGCCGGAGCGGGCGAGTTCGGCCCGTAGCTCCTCCAGATGCTGGTCGGCCGTGTCATGCGGCAGGTACTCGACCACATCGAGAAAGCGGAACAGGACCTGGGCCGAGGTGACGGCGAACTCGTAGTCGCCGAAGCCCACCACGGCACCCAGCTCACCACGAACGGCACCCCGGACGACATGCGCGGTCATGTCGTCCGGGTTTTCCGCTGTCAGCCCCCGCCGCGCGTTGGGGCGCGCCAGATACGGGCAGACCATCGAGGCATAGAGCATGCACGCGCGGTGCCCCGGAGCCTCCAGCGTCGCCGCCATGTTGCGGTACGGCCGCCCGGCAGCGAGCGCCTCGCGGATCGCCGAGCTCTCCGGGGCGCCGACCACCCGCCACACCGGCCCCTTGGGCATCAGGGTGTTGCACACGGAACACAGCCGCCGTCGCGCGCACTCGGCGCTGCGCCCGTAGTCGGTGAGCGCGAACTGGGGCTCGTCGCCCTCCCACGGGGTGATGGCGGGTACCGGATAGCCACGGCTGTCCCGAGGTCTGGCCTCGACGCTCGCCGGCATGGGAACGGAATCGAATCGCACACCTCATGTTCAACCACATGACCGCCGTACCGCGACGGGCAATCAGGCATGCCCGCATCCGAGAAGTCCCGGAACGGCGTTGCCCAGGAGGGCTTCTCGGCGTTGCTGTGTCATAGCCGCCTATCCAAGGAAGTCCGGACATGCCCCGTTCTGCTCATATCGCCATGGTCGGTACGCCTCTGGTCGGGCATGTGCTGCCCGGCCTGGAGATCATCCGTGAGCTTGTGGCACGCGGTCATCGCGTGACGTACGCCAACGCCGGTCCCGTCGCCGAGCTGGTCGCCGCCACCGGCGCCGAGCCGGTCGGCGTCACGTCCACGCTTCCGGTCGCCGGCCACGACTGGCCGCAAGGTCCCATCGCGTCCGCCTCCCGCTTCCTCGACGAGGCGACGGCCGTACTGCCGCAGCTGCACGCCGTGTACGACGACGATCCCGCCGACCTCTACCTCTACGACGTCGGCGCGTACGCGGGCCGCGCGCTGGCCGAGGCGCAGGGCCGCGGCCACGTCCAGCTGGCCGCGTCGCATGTGGCCTGGGAGGGCGCCCAGGACGAGATCGCCGCCGCATACGCCCGGTTGCCCGGTGGCCCCGAACACCGGGCGCGGTTCGCCGACTGGCTGAACCGGTGCGGTGCGACGACCACGAACATGGAGGAGTTCACCGGCCACCCGAAGCGGGTACTGGCCATGATCCCGCGCGCCCTGCAGCCGTATGCGGATCGTGTCGACTCCGAGGCGGTGACGTTCGTCGGCCCGTGCTTCGGCGTCGACCGTGAGCGGGACGGCTGGAAGCGGCCGGCCGGTGCGAAGAAGGTGCTGCTGGTGTCGCTGGCCGGCTCGGCGTACCACGCGGCGCAGGAGATCTACCACCAGTGCGTGGCCGCGTTCACGGATCTCCCGGGATGGCATGTGGTGCTGCAGACGGGCAGCGGCAGCGATCTGGGCGAACGGGTTCCGCCCAACTTCGAAGTACGGCCGTGGGCCTCGCCGCTGACCATTCTCGAACAGGCGGACGTATGGGTGACGCACACCGGGATGGACAGCAGCAGCCAGGGGCTGTGCACCGGAGTGCCGATGATCGCGGTACCGAACGGCCCCGGCCAGTGCCTGCACGCCGACCGGCTCGTCGAACTGGGCGTCGCCCGCCGGATCGACGCCGCGGACGTCACGGCGGCGACGCTGCGCACCGCCCTGATGGAACTCATCGGCGATCCACAGGTCGCCACGCGCTCGGCATGGCTGTGGTCCGAGGTCCGCGCCGAGGGCGGCACTCGCCGGGCCGCGGATCTGATCGAGAAGGAGTTGGCCGGTGACAGGGTGAACAGTTGACGGAACGTATGCATATCAAGGGGACAAATCACCCCACATGTGCGCCGTCTCACGCACACCAATAGCCATCCAAGTTGCCCAGATCACAGCGTAAATGCCCATTTGGCGTCCATTCTCGAAGCGGCTCAAGAAGCCCGAAGTGGAGCGAAACGCCATTTACTTGGACACATTGCGCCCCAAGTGGCCCATGACTCGGCGTTCGTGGCGTTCCGCCTCGCCCCCTCCCCCGGAGAAAGGTGCCAGTCATGGCCGCTTATCTGTGCCCGCCTGCCGTGATACACGGCGAGCACACCGTGCAGACCAGCCAGATCGTGGCGGAAGTGCGTGATCGCCACCCGGACGCGGCGTGGGCGCCGAGGATCGACGGCATCGCTGCCAGTACGGGCATCGAATCCCGCGGCTGGATGCTGCCGTTGGAGGCCGCCGTCGCGCCCGGCAGCGGGGGCGGCCTGCCCGCTGCCGGTGTCGGGCCGGCCCGGGAGGCGCTGGCCGGTGACGGGTTCACCGAGCAGGACGTGGACCGCGTGATAGCCGCCCTCGAAGCGATACCCGCGCCGCAGACCGTCCAGGAGCGCACCGCGCCGGCCTGGGCGGCCGTGCAGTCCTGCGGGGAGCGTGCGGCGCGCGGGGCCCTGCAGATCGCGGGCCTGGACGCCTCGGACGTCGACTGTCTGATCACCAGTCACTCGACGACCCCGGCGCTGCCGGGGCTGGACGTCGCCCTGGCCAACAAGCTCCCGCTCCGGGACGACGTACTGCTGCTGCCGGCCACGCAGTGGGCCTGCATCGCCGGGACCCGTTCCCTGGCGCTGGCGGCGGATCTCGTGGCCGCGGATCCCGACCGGGTGGTCCTGGTCGTGATCGCGGAGGCTCTGAGCACGACGTACCAGCCCGCGGACGACACTCTGGAGTCCCTGATCGTCCGGTTGCTGTTCGCGGACACCGCGGTCGCCGCGGTGGTCACGGGCCGCCCCCGGCCCGAGTCGGCGCTGCGGCTGGACGCCTCCTGGAACCACACCCTGCCCGGCACCCAGGACCTGCACCGCCTGGAGACCCGCGAGGACGGCACCCACTTCGTGATGGACCGGCGCGGACCGCGCGCCGTGCAGGAGACCGTCACCGCCATGTGGGAGTGGCTGCGCCTGCGCTACCAGGACGACCCCGACTCCTGGCACCCCGACGTCCTGCTGGCACACCCCGGCGGGACGCGCGTGCTGGAGTACATGGAGCAGACGATGCCCGACGGGTGGCCGTCGGGGCTGCTGGACTACAGCCGGGAGAGCTACACCAGCGGCAACCGCGGAGGCGCCGCCGTGTTCGACATCATGCGCAGGGCGTACGACGCCGGGCAGGAGAAGGGCAGTCGTGCCGTCCTGTACGCGGCGGCCCCGGGCCTGACGGCCACCGCCCTCGAAGGGGAGTGGCTGTAGGGCCTTTCCGCGTCACCTCTCCACCGACGCCCAGACCACCTTGCCGGTGTCCGTCCAGCGCACCCCCCACCGGGTGGTGAGGCCGTGCACGACGTGCAGGCCGCGGCCACCGTCGTCGAGGAGGCCGCCCCTGCCCAGCCGCGGCCTGCCGTTGCCGGTGTCGCCCACCTCGCACAGCAGCCCGTGACCGGTTCTGATCAGCCGTACCGTGAGGGGTCCGCCGGCGAAGCGGACCGCGTTGGCGACCAGTTCGTCGACCACGAGCAGCACCCTGTCCTGGGTCTCGTCCCTGATGCGCCATTGGTCCAGCAGGGCGGAGACCAGCGTGCGGGCCCGGGCAGCCGCGTCGACCCGGGCGGGCAGCCGCCAGGTCGCGGTGTCCTCCTTGCGGTAGCCGATCATGCGCGCGAGCAGCAGGGTCACATCGTCGCGCCGGTGCGCGGGCGCCAGCGCCGAGACGATGCGCCGCGCGGCCTGCTGCAGGGAATCCCAGGGGTGCACCGCGGACACGGCGTCCGCCAGCCTGCCGATGCCCTCGTCGATCGACAGCTCGGGGTCCTCCACCAGGCCGTCGGTGTAGAGGGCGAGCAGCGAGCCCGGGGGTGCGGCGAACGCGTGCACCTCGTACGGCTCGCGCAGCGCGAACTCGGCGCCCAGCCCGGGGTGGGTGCGTACCGCGACCGGGCCCGCGGGTCCGTCCGGGGGCATCAGCACCGGGGGGAGGTGGCCGGCGCTGGCCAGCGCCACATGGTGGCTGACCGGGTCGTACACGGCGATGCAGCAGGTCGAGCCGAGGGCGCTGTAACCGGCCGCGAGCCCCGACTCCGCGTCGTCCAGCAGCGACACCGTCTCGTCCAGGTGCTCCAGCACCTCGTCGGGCGCCAGCCCCGCGGACAGCAGGGCGCGGGCCTCCATGCTCAGCTGTCCCATGGTGGCCGCGGCTCCCAGGCCATGCCCGACGACGTCACCGACCACCAGCGCGGTACGGCCGTCCGGCAGCGGAAAGCTGTTCACCCAGTCGCCGCCGACGCCCGCGCTGTCGGGGGTGGCGGGCTGGTAGACGCTCGCGGTCTCGATGGTCTCGCCGCCGGACCGGGGCAGCAGTCGGCGTTGCAGCGCCAGCACCTGCGTGTGCTCGCGCTGGTGCTGACGGGCCAGGTCGACGTGGTGGGAGGTCCTGGCCACCAGCTCCTGAAGGTCGAACAGCTCGCCGTCCTCGAAGGGGCGGTCCGCCCGCCGCCAGACCTCCGCCACCCCCAGCACGACGGGCGGCGCGCCGTCCAGGACCAGCGGTATGCACGCCAGACCCGCCGCCAGGTCACCGGGCACCAGGGCACGCACCAGCCGCGGACTGCCGAGCACCCGCTCGATCGCCTCCCGGTCGGGGAAGACGATGGCCTGCGCGGCATCGTCACGCAGTATCGCCTGGGACAGCAGACGACTCGCGTCGCTCGGCAGATCGTCGCCCGGGGTCACATAGCCGTCGGGCCACGCCCGGTCCGGCACCAGGGCCGCCCGCCGCAGCCGGATGCGGTCCTGCGGCTGCCCCGTGACCACCTCACCCGTCCATACGGCGAAGTCGAGGTCGACGGCGGTCACGTCTCCCCAGGCCAGCAGGGACTCCGCCAGCGACTGCGCGGTCTCTCCGATGTCCAGCGAGGTGCCGATCGCGGTCTCGGCGGCGTACAGGTGCAGCCTCCTGGCCATGGCGATCAGGGAGACGGTGAGGCCCTCCTGCGGAGCCGCGGCGGCCAGGATGCTCATCGAGACCACCAGCTCCGACCCGTCGCCGCGCCGCAGGCGCTGGACCCGGGCGACATGCGGCTCACCGGTCTCCAGGACCTGCCGCAGCCGTCGCGTGACCGTCGGTACGTCCCAGGGAGGCAGAAGATCGACGAAGGGTCTCCCGACCACGGCCTCCACCCCCGCGAAGACCGGGGCGTCCAGATTGCAACAGGTGATCCTCAGCTCCCGGTCCAGGTTGACCACCCCGAGGATCTGCTCCTGACGGCCGGGGGCCGGACCGGCCTCCACGCGTGGGCGGGATGCGCCGTCGTCCTGCTGCTCGGCGGAACCGGCGGCCGCTGGCTCTCCTCCGTGTGGCATGTACCGCCCCAAAGCGCCGCTGACCATGTCGAACGGCGACGCGGACGAAGGGGAGGGGGTGGAGTCCATGCGGCTCTCTCAGCTCGCTTGCCGGCCCCGGCACAGCGCCGGGGTCGTACCAGAACCCGGGCGACAGGGCCCCGAGATTCCTGACCGCACAGCTCATTCAATAACACCCGCGGCCGCTTCGCCCGCCATCGCTTCACGGTTTTCTTCGTGGCCTGCCTCTGCCGCTGCTGGGCATCGCCCTCCTCGGGTACGTCCGGGTCATCGGAGCCGGTTCGCGGGGTCTCACGCCGCCGCGTTCAACAGATCGGCCAGTGCGTCGGGCCGTTCCAGGGCGATGAAGTGGCCGGCCTTCGGCACCTGTGTGAACTCGGCGGCCGGCAGCAGCCGCCGGTTGGCTTCCCGGTCCGAGCGCCGGGACCAGTCCTTCTCCCCGTAGACGAGGTGGACGGGCGCCTTGACCCCGGGATAGCGCGAGCGGGCCGCGATCAGGCTGGGCAGGGCCTGGTACACCGCCCGCGCGACGGTCGGGTAGCCGGGACGGCCGCCCACCCGCAGGAGCTCGTCCACGTAGTCCGCCCGCAGCGCGCTCCTGTCGCCGAGGCCGCCCCGCAGGATCGCGCGGAGGACGGGCCTGGGCTCGACCCCGGCGATCACCGGCCCCACTCCGGGGGCGAGAACGCCGCCGACCACCACGCGGGCGAGGAGGCCGGAGCGGGCGATCCCGCCGCGGAAGTCGTACGTGTTCACCGCGACGACGCGTCGGACGCGCTCCGGGAGATCGGCCGCGGTGGTCAGGGCGAGCACCGCACCCATGGACTCCCCCACCAACGTCACGTCGTGGAGGTCGAGGTCGGTGAGGAGCCGCTCGACGCCCGTGCGCATGGCCGGCTCGTCGTAGGACGCACCGGGCACGATCTCGGAGTGGCCCATCCCGGGCAGGTCGAGGGCGTACACGGTGTAGTGGTCCGCGATCAGCGGGACGAGGAGGCGGAAGTGCTCCGCCTGGGTGCGCACGGTGTGCAGCAGAACCAAGGGGGCGCCGGTGCCCGCCTTGAGGTAGCGCAGCGTTCCCTCGCGGCCGTCGAGTCCTGCGCGCGGGGCGATGGTGTGGCTGGTGGTCCCCGGGATGTGGATCGTGGGACCTGACTCCTGGGCGGGCATGTCACCGACTCCTCGTGTGGGGAAGGGGCTCACTTCGCCAGCTGGGGGTACAGCCCTGCCAAGTCCCCGGCCAGACCCGCCTTGACCTGGCGGGAGATGTCGTCGGCGAGCACCTCGTACGCGCCCGCCTCGATGCCGTCGAGGGCGAGTCGGGCGACGTCACGGGGGTCGGACTTGGGGGCGTCGACATCCGCCGCGAGGTCCGTGTCCACGTAACCCACGTGCAGTCCGGTGACCCCGATGCCGCGCGGCTGCAGCTCCAGGCGCAGGGAGTTGGTCTGCGACCACAGGGCGGCCTTGGAGGCGCTGTAGGAGCCGCCGAGGGCCAGCCAGGAGAGCACGGAGTGCACGTTCAGGATGTGGCCGCCGCCGTTGCGCTCGATGACCGGCACGAAGGCCCGGGTGAGAAGCAGCGGACCGTAGAAGTTGGTCTCGAACTCCCGGCGTACGTCGTCCACTCGGGAGCCCAGGAAGGACGCGCCGACCGAGGCACCGGCGTTGTTGATCAGCACGGTGACGTCCTGCGCCTGCGCGGCGGCCGCCGCCACGGAGGCCGGGTCGGTGACCTCGAGCGCCACCGGGACTGCGTCGGGATGCGTCACGCCGCGCGGATCGCGGGCCGTGGCGTAGACCTTGCCGGCACCGCGCGCGTACAGCTCCTCCACCAGCGCCTTGCCTATGCCACGGCTGCCGCCGGTGACGAAGACGTTTGCGCCCTTCAATGCGGTCATGACTGCCCTCCGGAGAACGAGAAACCGATCGGTTTCCACCAACGTAAACCGATCGGTTTCCAAGCGCAAGCGCCTCCTGTCGGAGTCGCGTTAACCTCGCAGCATGACCACCGAGGCGAAGCCGAGCCCGCGAGAGCGACTGCTGGATGCGGCGGCCACGCTCACCTACCGAGACGGTGTCGGTATCGGCGTGGAGGCCCTGTGCAAGGCGGCGGGGGTGTCGAAGCGCTCCATGTACCAGTTGTTCGAGAGCAAGGACGAACTGCTGGCGGCGAGCCTGGAGCAGCGCGCGGCCGCCTACGCGGCCTCACTCCTGCCCGCGGCGGACGACGACCGTTCACCCCGGGAGCGGATCCTGCACGTCTTCGAGCAGGTGGAGTCGCAGTCGGACGCGCCCGAGTTCCGGGGCTGCCGGTACCTGGCCGTCCAGATCGAGCTCAAGGACCGGAGCCACCCCGCGAGCCGGGTCGCCCACCGGGTCAAGGAGGACCTGACCGGGTTCTTCCGCGCCGAGGCCGAGCAGGGCGGGGCGAGCGATCCCGGCCTGCTGGCCCGGCAGCTCAGCCTGGTCTTCGACGGCGCCAGCGCCCGCGCGGGAATCGGAGCCGACCGACTGGCCGGGCTCGTCGCGCCCATGGTGACCACGCTGCTCGACGCAGCGGGCATGCACTGACCGACCGGACGACCGCCCGTGAAGCTCGTCTCCCGCGACACCTCCGGCACCCTCGGGCGCAACAACGGCAACGGCAAGGGGTCCTTCGGCGGCCGCACGAAGATCGCCACCGGCCGGCAGGGGCACAGGAGCCTGTTCTGAACGGACGCGCGCCACTTGGATGCCTGCTACGGGGTCAGGACGACCTTCCCGGCGGCGGTGCCCGACTCGGCCAGCCGCAGGGCCTCGGCGACTCGGGTGAGCGGCAGTTGCGCGGCGATCTGGGCTGTGACCTCGCCGCGCCGCAGGGCGGCGAAGACCTGGGTGAGGTCGGCGCGCAGGCGGGCGCGGAAGCGGTCCTTGGCCAGGGCACGGCCGGCCCAGACGTTGAAGAAGTACGCACGGCGGCGGTTGGGCAGGGCGTTCCACAGCCACACCCGGCCGAGCAGCTTGAGCACGGGCCACTGCTTGGAGCCCTCGTCGTCCCGGGTCGAGGCACTGCCGTAAGAGACGAGCGTGCCGCCGGGGGCGGCTGCACGGCGTCCTGTCCCTGGAACTCGCCGGCCACTTCACGGGCATGGGAATCGACCCCGCGCAGCTCTTCGCCGCGGAGTTGGACGACCTGGCGGGTACGCCGGCGAACTGACCTTCGCGGGGAGGGGCCCCGGGTGCATCAGAAGTGCTGCTCACGCCCCGGAAAAAATCTCTCCGGTTTCGCGTAATCGCCGCCACCCCACCGAAGTCTCCCTGGACGAACCCCCGACCGGGTCCGGAACCCCAGGAGGCACACGCCCATGCACACCGACTTCCTCGTCGACGAGCGCGCAGGCATCCCGGCCGGGAGGCGCAGCTCGTGAGCACCCACCGCCTCGACGTCCCCCAGCTCCACCGCCGTCTCGACGCACGGCGCCGGGAACTCGGCCTCACCTGGCGCGCCGTGGCACGGCAGACGGGGCTCGCCCCGGCCACGTTCAGCCGGATCACCAACGGCCGTTCACTCGAGGCCGACGCGCTCGTCACCCTCTTGGTCTGGCTCGACCTCGACACCGGCATCGCGGCCCTGATCGAACCCGGCGACAAACCGCTTCCCTGCCCGGACTGCGGACGGGTCCTCCAGCCGAAGCGCGACGGCGGCATGCGTGCCCACCCCTGCCGGAAGGCCGCCGACTGACGGCAGTTCGCCTGCTGCTCACCGCAGGCGGCACCGTCCCGCTCGCCCGTCCCGCTCGCCCGTCCCCCTCCGCCATGAACTTCACCGGAGCAAGGCCATGATCCCGTTCCTGCTCATCCTCAGCGTGCTGTGCATGTCCGGCTACTTCATCGTCTACAGCATGAGCCCTCCCGACCGCGCCACCGTGGCCGGCACCCGTGCTCAGGACGAGGCCGCGTTTCTCGCCGCGGAACGCTGCCGCTTCGACGAGCTTGTGGCAGATCTCGACCTCCGGACCGCGGAACGCGACCGGGTCCGGCACGACTCGGCCGACCGCCACAGCGTCAACACGATCACCAGCGACGCCCTCGACGCCCTGTATGCCGAACGTGACCTGCTGCGCGAGCAACTCGCCACTGCCGGCCGGCCGAACCTCGACGCTCTTCTCGACGCCTATGCCCACCGAGGCACGGCCGTCCGGCAGGCCCTCCGCCTGGTCGACAGCGTCATCGGCGCCCCGTCCCCCGACGCCGACGCCGACGCCGCCGAGCAGCGGGCCGTGCGGGACTTCGCCCACACGATCCGAAACGCTCTCCAGTGATCACGGCCCGGCTGCGGCGTCCTTCCACACGGTGTGGAAGGCCAGTCGCAGACAGGCCGCAAGGGCCGGGTGTTCGATGAAAAGGGTGGTGGTGGAGCCGGCACCGGCCACCGGGTCGGGCATGTCGCACAGCACGAGGGAGGCGTCGGCTATGACGAGTTTCAGCGGCAGTTCGGGGGCGAAGCGGGCCTCCTCCCCCGCGGCGGCGAAGCGCCGTACGTGCTCCACCGTCTCGGGGTCGTCGAGGGCGTCGTCGAGGTAGATCGCCCGGACGGTGCCGCCGGAGCGGTGGAGCCGGCGGACCACCGCGATGCCCTCGGTGTTGTCCGCCGGGGCGACGAACGGCGGTTTGCAGAAGGTGAGAAGTTCGTGCTGCGCCTGCCGCTGGATGTCGGCGAAGCGCTCGGCGATCGCCTTGGGGTCGCGCAGGATCTCGATGTAGTCCAGCGGATCGGTGTGCTCCCGCCCCTGGGACCAGAGCGGCTGCAGAACACCGGCCAGCCCCTGCGAGACCCGCTCCAGTCGGTCGACGGACTCGCGTTGCAGCGCCATCAGCCGGGCGAGGGCCAACTCGGGAGTGACAGCTGAGTACGTGGCCACACGACCGGGGTGGGAGGTGGCCAACTGCCGCCGTATCAGCGCGTCCAGCACGTCGTAGACGCGTTGGCGCGGCACGTCGGCCTCCCGGGCGACCTCGGCGGCCGTGTAGGAACCACGCCTGACGAGTGCCAGGTAGACCCGTGCCTCGTACCGGGCCAGGCCCAGTGACATCAGGTCGTTGACGGTTCCGTCCTCAAGCTCCATGGCTGCACAAGGTACCTGTCCGGGCAATGGAGTTGGGGACCAAGGTTTTACCAACCCGCGCTGTTCTCTTCGGCAAACTGTCAATAACCTCATGGGCAGCCACCACTGACCGGGGTGGCAGCCAACAGAATGCCCGGAACACGACTCCACTCGGCCACCCCCAACGGAAACCGCTTGTCATGTGCGCGACATAAGGCATGGCGTGAGGGCTTCCGGCCGCCGACACGGAGCCACCCATCCCCCCACGGAGGGCAGTTCATTGAGTTCTCACCGCAGAAGGAACCTGATACGCCGCGGCACGCCCGCACTGCTGTCGGCAGCGGCTCTGATCACCGGCGGTCTGGCCGTCGCCTCGCAGTCCTCGGCCTTCGCGAACACAACCAACGCGGCGCCCGCGGCCGCCACGGTGCACACCCACCGGCTCTGTTCGCAGCCGAGCAAGCCCGGCTACATGGCGTGCCAGGCGGAGGTCCGCACCGACCTCAGGACGCAGAAGTCCCTCGGCCGCCACGACACCCCCAAGGGCTTCGGACCGGCCGACCTGCAGGCCGCCTACAACCTGCCCAAGGACGGCGGCAAGGACGCCACGGTCGCGATCGTCGACGCGAACGACGACCCGAACGCCGAGAAGGACCTGGCGGCCTACCGCTCCCAGTACGGCCTGCCGGAGTGCAGCACGGCCAACGGCTGCTTCAAGAAGATCGACCAGGACGGCGGCACCAACTACCCGGCGCCGGACGCCGGTTGGGCCGGTGAGATCTCACTCGACGTCGACATGGTCAGCGCGGCCTGCCCGCAGTGCAAGATCCTGCTCGTCGAGGCCAAGTCCGCCAACATGGACGACCTCGGCGCGGCCGTGAACCAGGCCGTCAAGCAGGGCGCCAAGTACGTCTCCAACAGCTACGGCGGCAGCGAGGAGGCCGCGGACACCTCCTCCGACGACCAGTACTTCAAGCACCCCGGCGTCGCCATCACCGTCAGCTCCGGTGACAGCGGCTACGGCGTCGAGTACCCCGCCGCCTCGCAGTACGTCACCGCCGTCGGCGGCACCTCGCTCAAGAAGGACAGCAGCACCCGCGGCTGGTCCGAGTCCGTGTGGGGCAAGTCCGCGGGCGGCGACGGCGCGGGCTCGGGCTGCTCGCAGTTCGACGCCAAGCCGTCCTGGCAGAAGGACAGCGGCTGCGCCAAGCGCGCCGTCGCCGACGTCGCGGCCGTCGCCGACCCGGCCACCGGTCTCGCCGTCTACGACACCTACCAGGCCAGTGGCTGGAACGTGTACGGCGGCACCAGCGCCTCCGCGCCGTTCATCGCCGGTGTGTACGCCCTCGCGGGAGCCCCGGGCTCCGGTGACGTCCCGGCCTCGTACCCGTACGCCCACCCGGACCAGCTGAACGACGTCACCGACGGCGCCAACGGGTCCTGCAGCGACTACCTGTGCAAGTCGGGCAAGGGTTACGACGGCCCGACGGGCCTGGGTACCCCGAACGGTGTCGCGGCCTTCGCCAAGTAGCTCCACCGAGTAGCTCCACCGAGCAGACACGACGAGGGCCCAGGTCGGTGACCTGGGCCCTCCTGCCGTCATGGCGTCACCAGTTGACGGCGTCGTCCATCGACTGCTGCCAGTACGTGACCTTCAGCGAGTCGTCGACGTACACGCCCTTCGCGGGCAGCGACGGGTGCGCGCCCTTGCCGACACTCCCCGCCATGGAACGGCCCTGGAAGTACACCGTCAGGGACTTCGAGGTGTAGCCGTGCCCGCCACTGCCGTCGGTCGCGGACAGGCTCACCGAGGCATACCCCGACTGACCCGGCTCCAGCGTGACCACCGCCTGCGGCTGCGAGTCATCGATCACCGGCGGCACGGACTGCGCCTGCCCGAACTGCACGGCCGGATAACCGTAGAGGAAGCACGTCCTGGACCCCGTGTTGGTCACCGTGAGCAGCAAGTGGTTCACCGGACGGGTCAGCGGAGCCGCGACCGTCTTGGTGTTGGAACCCTCGCAGGTGACCGGCTTGTTGGAGGACCCCTTCCCCTTCGACGCGGAGATGTGCGTGACCGGACCGGCCTTCGGGCCGGAGGAGCCGGATCCCAGGGCGGACGACGGGGAGGCGAGGGAGAGCGCGGCGAGAACGGCGGTCGCGGCGGCGGCTGCGAGACGGGTGCGGGAGGTACGGAGACCGGACATGTTGCTGAGCCCCTTCGGTGTTCGGGTGGCGGTGGTGATTGGATGACCGAAGCTTGTGAGGTGATCCGTCCCAACTGCCAGGCATGACCGGGAGTTGGGGACGCTGGAACACCGAAACGCGTTCTGACCAGGGGGGACGCAGCGGGTCTGGAACGCGGGACTGGAACACGAGGGGATGGGGAAACGAGTGCCAGGGGCAATAGGGGCCGATGGGACGGAGGCGTTCGCGCAGTTGCTGCGGGAGCTCAAGGACCGGTCGGGACTCAGCTACGGGACGCTCGCCAAGCGGCTGCACATGAGCACGTCGACGCTGCACCGCTACTGCAACGGCACCGCGGTGCCGGTCGAGTACGCACCGGTGGAGCGCCTGGCGAGGGTATGCCGGGCAACCCCGCAGGAGCTGGTGGAGCTGCACCGGCGCTGGATCCTCGCGGACGCGGCACGAGGGAACCGGGCGGAACAGGCCCCGGTGGATCCGGGGCCGCCGGCAACCGACGCACAGGACACACAGGACACACAGGACGCGCAGAACACACAGGGCATACAGGGCCGGCAGGAAGAACCGGGCTCACAGGGCGTACAGGACAAGGCCGACGCCGAGCACGGTGAGCCGGTCGTCGTCGACGTGTCGCGCGAGCCCGTGTCGCCGCGCCCGCGCCGTGGCCGCCGTACCGTCCTGATCTCCGCCGTCGCGGTGGCCGCCGTGCTGGGAGCCGTCGCGCTCGCCGTGCCGTTCGGCGGCAAGCACGACACGGCGAGCGATCGGCCCGCCGGTGACACCGCCCTCGTCACGGGTACGCCGGACACCGCGAGCCCGTCCGACTCCCCGTCCCCGAGCGCGACGGGAACCAAGCCGTCCACCTCGGTCTCCGCAAGCGCGACCGAGACCCAGGGCACCGCGCGGCGCGGCGGGCAGGGCGGGGGCCGGCAGGCCGACGGCGGCGCCTCCACCGCCGTCCCGCTCACCGTCGGCACCCGTCCCTACGTCTACGACTCCCCGTGCAGCCAGCACTTCCTCGTGGACAGCGAACCCGCGCAGGTCGGCCCGCCGGCGAGTGAGGACACCGCCACGCGCTGGGCCGCCGCGTACGGGGCGGTCTCCTCGGACCAACAGGAGGTCGCCCTCACCGTGCAGGGCACCGGCGCGGAGACCGTCGTCCTGGAGGCAATGCACGTGCGCATCCTCAGCAAGGGCGCGCCGCTCGCCTGGAACGACTACTCGATGGGCGTCGGCTGCGGCGGTGGCGTCGAGACCAAGTCGTTCGACGTCGACCTCGACAACGGCAGTCCCACGGTCACCGTCAAGGGCGGCCAGCGCGACTTCCCGTACAAAGTCAGCGAGTCCGACCCGGAGGTCTTCTACGTCGTCGCCCACACCAAGGCCCACGACGTCCGTTGGGACCTCACCCTGGACTGGTCCAGCGGCAGCCGGCACGGCACCGTCCACATCGACAACGCCGGCACCGCGTTCCGCACCAGCGCCGACGCGGACCGCCCGGGCTACGACTACCCGCTGGGCGGCAGCGAGTGGATCAAACGGGAGAGCTGACCTCAATCGGGAGGTAAAGGGTTCGGCATTGTCCCCCCAATGGTCTTGAACTGTGCATGACTCGTTCGATGGGATGCGCGTAGACCACCTCGGGATCACCACGTGAGACCGAGTTCTTCGCGAACCCGTTTCGCGCATCCACTTCGCAAGACTCCGAATCCAGGGGGATTCATGCACATAGCCCGTATCGGGCTGGGCGTCGCGGCTGCCACGTCCGTCGCCGCCCTCGCGGTCACCGCTCTGGGGACCGCCGCGCCCGCCGCCGTACCGCACACCCTGGCGGTACCGGCCGTCGCCGGGCACACTCTGGTCCACGATGTGAGCAGCCCGCTGACCAGCGAGCAGTGCCAGGCCAAGTGGCACATCAACTGCTACACCCCGCTCCAGTACCGCAAGGCGTACGACCTGAACGCCCTCTACCGCAAGGGCGTCACGGGCAAGGGCCGCACCATCGTCATCGTCGACTCGTACGGTTCCCCCACCGTCCAGCACGACCTCGACGTCTACAGCCACCAGTTCGGTCTGCCCAGCACCAAGGTGAAGGTCGTCAAGTGGGGTCACGTCCCCGCCTTCGACCCCAAGAACTCCGACATGACCGGCTGGGCCGGCGAGACCACCCTCGACGTCGAGCTGGCGCACGCGGTGGCACCCGCCGCCAAGATCGTCCTGGTGGAGACGGCGGTCTCCGAGACCGAGGGCACCACCGGTCTGCCGGAGATGATGGACGCCGAGAAGCACCTGATCGACCACGGTGTCGGCGATGTCATCAGCCAGAGCTTCGGCGCCACGGAGAACACCTTCCCCGGCTTCGACCACGGCGACTTCTCCAGCATCAAGAAGCTGCGGTACGCCTTCCAGGACGCCAACCGCAAGCACGTCACCGTCCTCGCGGCCTCCGGTGACGGCGGCGCGACCGACCTCAAGCTCGACGGCAAGACGTACTACAAGAAGCGCGTCAACTCCTGGCCCTCCGCGGACCCGCTGGTCACCTCGATCGGCGGCACCGAGCTGCACCTGAACGACGCGGGCAGCCGCGTCAAGCCGGACAGCGTCTACAACGCCTCCGAGCACGACTTCGGCGCCGGCGGTGGCGGCCAGTCGCACGTCTTCACCCGCCCGTCCTTCCAGGACGGCGTGAAGAGCAAGGTCGGCACCCGCCGCGGCACCCCGGACATCTCGATGGCCGCCGCGGTCAACGGCGGCGCGTGGATCTACTCCAGCTACGACCCGACCGCCGTCGGCTGGGACGTCACCGGCGGCACCAGCGAGGCCACCCCGATCTTCTCGGGCATCGTCGCGCTCGCCGACCAGGTGGCCGGCCACCGGGTGGGCAACATCCAGAAGGCCCTGTACAGCCTCTACGCCCACAACGCCAAGGCCAACGGCATCGTCGACGTCAACGACGGCACGAACAACTCCTACCAGGGCGTGACCGGCTACAAGGCCGTCAACGGCTACGACCTGGCGACCGGCGTCGGCACCGTGGACGCCCTCAAGTTCGTCCCGGCCCTCGCCAAGGCGAGCAGCCGCCGCTGACGCCTCCCGCACGACAGGACGGCCCGGGTTCCGTACCCGGGCCGTTCGTGTGCCCGCGGCACTTCCGACGTCCACTGGACCCCGCCCTGAGACGGCTCCTACGACCTCACGGTCCACGCGACGACCTGCTCGGGAGCCCAACCGGCGCCCTGCGACTACTACTTCACCTTGAGTCCTCTCCCTCGTGAACGAGGGGGATTCCTGGCTCAGACTGCCTCCGGGAGCGGCGCTCCCGGGGGTCTTACGCCTTCGGCGCCAGCCGGGTTGAGACCAGCCCGGACGAGCATCACGCGGGCGGAGTTCTTGTCCCGGGGGGACACGGTTCCGCACGCGGTGCAGGTGTAGGTGCGTTCGGACAGCGGCAGGGCGTGCTTGGCTCTCGCTCCGCAGGTGCCGCAGTCCATGGTGGTGTGGGCCGGGTGCACCAGGTGGACGATCCGGCCGTGTTTGCGGGCCATCTCCATCAGGGCCCGTTTGGTGGCGCCGATCGCCGCGTCGGCGGCCTTGCGGGCCATCGTCGACTTCGCGAGGAACCTGGGCTTGAAGTCCTCCACCGCCATCGCGTCGTGGTCGGTCACCACGCGCTTGGCCCATTTGCGGCTGGTGTCCTGACGCTGCCGGGCGATCTTCGCGTGGGTCTTCGCCCGCCGCTTCTTCGCCTCCCGGTAGCCCTTCGATCCGGCCTGCCCCTTCTTCGGCTTGCGGCGGGCCATCATCCGGTCGTAGCGGGACAGCTTGGTCTGCGCTTTCTTGCCGTGCTGGGCGTGCGGGAGGTCGTGGGCGTCGGACGTGGTGGTCGCGATCTCGCGCACGCCCCAGTCGATGCCGATCACCCGGCCGGTCTCCGGCAGCGGCCGCACCTCGGCCGCAACAACGAAGGACGCATACCAGTGGCCGATGCCGTCCTGGTAGACACGCACGCTGGACGGACCTGCGGGCAGCTCCCGCGACCACACCGGCGTCAGGACGATGCCCCCGGCCAGGTGCAGCCGGCCGTCCAACAGCCGGAACCCGCGCTTGGTGTAGTTCAGGCTCGGCAGGGCCTCGCGCTTCGTCTTCCACCCCGGCATCCCGGCCCGCTGCCCTTGCGGAAGGCCCTCGCGGATGTCCTTCTGCGCCTTGGCCCTGGACTTGCCGAAATCGCGGATGATCTGCTGCTGCGGCACCGAGCTGCCCTCCCGCAGCCACGGCGTCCCGGCACGGGCCTCGGTCAGCATCTTGTCGAGCTGTGCCGGACCGCACGTCTCCTTGCCAGCACCTTCGGGCCGGGTCTGGTTCCGGGCGTGGACCTGCTGGGACTTGGCCACGGACTCGTTCCAGATCCAGCGGCACCGGTCCCACTCGTCCAGCAGCGCGGCGAGCGCGGTGGACGACACGCGCAGACGGAACGTCCACCGGGCATGCCCGGCAGCCTCCGCGACCGCCCCCACCACCGCCACACCCTCACCCCCTCTACGCCCCTCGGACCGTACGTCCGCGGCCTGCCGACGCCTTGCGACAAGACCGTACGTACGACAACCGCACGCCCGTACCCCGATCGTGCGATCACCACTCCCACCGGCGACTATCGGCACACACGTTCGCATCCCCCGGCTCCGCCAAACAGCCATGCGGACGCTCCGCGCCCATAAACCCAGTGAGATCGTGCACCTGCTTGAGGGTGCGTGCGGCGCTCCCGTGACGGACGCCAGATCGCCCGGCGGCGATCCGGCTGCCCCTGCCCCGCCACGCGGGAAGCCGGACTCCTCCCCGGCGTGAACGCCGGGGCATCCTCCGGTCACCAGGTGAACTGAAACCCACGCCATCGCATGCCGTGGCTCACGCCACCCCGAGAAAGTGCAGCACCGCAAGGACCCGCCGGTGGTCCGCGTCCGCCTTCGGCAGGTCCAGCTTGGCGAAGATGCTGTTGATGTGCTTGGCCACCGCGCTCTCGCTGACGACGAGTTGTTCGGCGATGCCCGCGTTGGACCGGCCGCCCGCCATCAGTTCCAGGACCTCGCGTTCTCGGGGGGTGAGCCGGTCCAACGGGTCGCTGTGGCGGCGTACCAGCAGCTGGGAGACCACCTGCGGGTCGAGCGCGGTGCCGCCCGCGGCCACCCGGCGCAGGGTGGCCGCGAACTCCTCGACGTCTGCGACCCGTTGCTTGAGCAGATAGCCGATGCCGGAGGTGTTGGCCGAGAGCAGATCGGTGGCGTAACGCTCCTCGACGTACTGGGACAGGAGCAGTACGGCGGTCTTCGGCCACTGGCGCTTGACGACCAGCGCGGCCCGTACGCCCTCGTCCGTGAAGCCGGGGGGCATGCGGACGTCCACCACCGCGATGTCCGGCCGGTGCTCCTCCACCGCCGCCAACAGCGCCTCCGCGTCGCCCACTTCGGCGACCACCTCGAACCCGGCCATCTCCAGGACCCTGACCACGCCGATCCGGAGCAGTACGGAATCCTCGGCGATCACGGCACGCACGGCAGCTCCACGGTGATGACGGTCGGCCCCCCGGCGGGGCTGTCGACCGACAGCGTGCCATCGACCGAGGCGACCCGCTTGGCCAGCCCCGAAAGGCCGGTGCCGGCGCCGAGTCTGGCACCGCCCACACCGTCGTCACGGATGACGACCAGCAGGGCCGTCCCGGCACGCTCCACCGTGACCTCGGCCTCGGACGCCTGCGCGTGCTTGACCACGTTCGTCAGCGCTTCGGAGACGACGAAGTAGGCGACGGACTCGATCGTCGGGGACAGCCGTGCCGTCAGGTCCACCGTCACCCGGACCGGGACGGGCACCCGGGCGGCGAGGCCGGAGAGCGCGGCGTCGAGGCCGCGGTCCTCCAGGACGGCAGGATGCAGCCCCCGTACCAGACTGCTCAGTTCCTCGATCGCCTCCTTCGCCTCGCGGTGCGCCTCGTCGATCACGCGGCGGGCGTCCTCCGGCAGGTCGCCGAGGGTGGCCTTGGCGATTCCGAGGTTGACGGCCAGGGAGACCAGCCGCTGCTGGGCTCCGTCGTGCAAGTCCCGTTCGATGCGCCGCCGTTCGGCGTCGACGACGTCCACGAGCCCCGCCCGGCTCTCGGTCAGCACCTCGACCCGGCGCTCCAGCTGCTCGGCCCGGCTGGGGCCGAGCAGGGCGGTCGCGACACGGGTGTCCAGCCGGGAGAGGGCGCCGGACAGCCAGGCCGCCAGGTGGAGCAGGGCGATCCCGGCAGCCGTGAGGTACGCCGCCCAGGTCGAGTACCCGAGGTGCTGCATGCGCCAGTCCAGCGGTACGACCCAGATCCACACGTAGACCGAGGTGGCGGCGAGCGCTACGGCCCAGGTCAGCAGCACGAAGACCGCAGCAAGGGAAAGCAGCGGCCCGTCCAGCAGGTGGTACAGGAGCTGCCGCCTTCCGACCGGGGACCGCAGCCACTGGTGTGGCCGGGGCCGCCGTCCCTCGTAGGGCGAAGGGATGTCCACGCCGAGCCGGACCCGGAAGCGGGCGTGCTGCGCCTCGGTCAGCAGCGGTCCCGCGAACACGACGGCGGCGAGCCCCGCGACCAACGCGAGCAGGACCGCCCCCGTCGACGTCGCGTTGAAGACGATCAACGGCAGAGCCATGACGACCAGAACGCCGAACTGGATCAGCAGGCCCGTGGCGAGGAAGGCGACCGGGCGGCCGGCCCCTCGCAACGGCCGCAGGACGAGGCCCCGCAGACGGGTGACGATGCGCATTGACGAAACGCTACTGCCCAGGTCAGGGGCGGTCCATGGCGCAGGTGCCCGGCTGGGGGTGCAGCTAGTGCCACCCCCACAACGGACAGCTGGGTTACTGACTGTGACCGCCGGTTGGCGAAGGCTGGAGGCCGTGGAGAAGAGCCGGAAACGCGAGGAGACCGAACCGATGAGCATGCTGATGATCCGTCAGGAGCACGGGGTCACCCGCCGTGTGGCCGTTCCCGGCGCCCGCCGCTGGTACCACCGCTGCCGCACGGAACATGTCCTCGTCGGCTGCGGTCTTGCCCTGCTGCCCTGGCTGGTCGTACTGGCGAAGGGCCTGCCCGGCACCGCCGTCGCCACGCACTGGAACACCGCCTGGGTGGGCCTGGACGCCCTGGAGGCGACGGGCCTGATCGCCACGGGGCTGCTGACCGCCCGAGGCCACCATCTGCACCCGCTCACGGCCTCCGCCACCGCGACCTTACTGGCGGTCGACGCCTGGTTCGACACGATGACTGCGGCCCCGGGCGGGGACCAACTCTCGGCGCTGGCCATGGCGTTCGGCGCGGAGCTGCCGCTGGCGGCGGTGTGCGCGGCACTGGCGGTGCGGGGGCTCGCCCGCCGCACCGCCTGACCGGTTCGACGGCCGTACCGACGCGCCGGCCGGACTCAGACCGTGACCTCGCCGCGGACGTCCGTACGCGAGACCGCGAGGTAGCCGACGAAGCCGAGGATGGCGACCGTCCAGGACAGGGTGACCGGGCCGAGGCCCAGGGCCAGTCCGCCCCGGTCGTGGCCCATGGCCATCCAGTCGGCGACGGAGGCCCCGAGCGGACGGGTGATGACGTACGCCGTCCAGAAGGCGGCCACCGCGTTCAGACCGCCCCAGCGGTGGGCGACGGCCGGTACGGCGATGGCGACGGCGTACACGACGGCCGAACCGAGGTAGCCGAGCCCGATCGTGGCGGTGAGGTCGCCCGCCGCGGTGCCGAGGGCGAAGGTGGCGAGGACCGCCGCCCAGTAGAAGGCCTCGCGGCGCCGGGTGTGGATGCTGTGGATGGAGAGGGTGCCCTCGCCGCGGTACCAGAGGACGAAGACGGCGGCCAGCGCCACCATGAAGAACGGCGTCGAGACCAGGTACGGCACCCCGAGGCCGACGTGCAGCACATCGGCGGCCATCGTGCCGAACACGCTGACGACCACGATCGCCGTCCAGTAGATCCAGGCGACGTACCGGCGAACGGCGAACTGCACCACCAGGGCGGCCACGAACGCGAGGGAGCCGACGCCCACCGCGGGGATCGGGCCGAGCAGGTGCGCCAGCCAGTCGGAGGCCGTCTCGCCCATGCCGGTGGTCAGCACTTTGATGATCCAGAAGTAGACGGTCACCTCCGGCACCTTGCTCGCCGCGTGCCGTACGCGACCCGTGTGCTGTGTGTGCCGCGAGGGCTGCACGGGCCGGTTGGGGGTGAGGTGATCTGTGCTCATGGCAGGCACGATGACATGGCGAACAGCCGTCGCCACAGGCCCCTTTGCCAGAGTTTTGGCGCCTGTAGTGCACGAGTTGCCCGAGCCCCGTCCGAGCCTGAACGCAACCTGAACGGGAGGGCAGATGCGCTGGTCAGGGACGTACGTCGGGTGGTACGTCCGCAAGGCCCGTCGCGCGGCCCTCCTCGTCCCACCGGACCACCAGGACACGCTCCACCGCCTCGCGGTCGAGGGGCCCGAACACATGAGGGAAGAGGGTGCCCTCCGCGACTCCCGGGGGCGGCGCGGGAGCCGCCGCCTCCCACACGCACCGCGCGCTCAGCCGTGCTTCGTCGAGCAGCAGCGCGAGCAGCGGCCGGGGAGCGCTGCCGTAGAACGCGTTGACGACCTTGAGCGTGGTCGCCTCGTCGGGGGAGCAGTGGACGAAACCCTCCTCGGCCAGGGAGGAGGGGGCATAGGGCCGGTCGGGACTGGCGTTCCACTCGGCGCTCGGCACGACGTGATAGATCATGGCCGAGTTATACCCCAGCATCGGGCCACCACCTGTGCTACGGTGCCAAACGGCAGTATTGGTTACCAGAGGCTTTTGAGTGCTCTTCGACCTTCCGTCGACGAGCACTCTTTTTTGTTGAGGGAGATTCCGTATGGCATCCGGCACCGTGAAGTGGTTCAACTCGGAAAAGGGTTTCGGCTTCATCGAGCAGGACGGCGGCGGCGCCGACGTCTTCGCCCACTACTCGAACATCGCCACCCAGGGCTTCCGTGAGCTTCACGAGGGCCAGAAGGTGACCTTCGACGTGACGCAGGGCCAGAAGGGCCCGCAGGCCGAGAACATCCTTCCCGCCTGACGCTGACGCGTACGTACCACGTGGCTGGGGCCCGCACTCTTTGGGTGCGGGCCCCGGCTCGTTGCGTTTTCCCGCACTCGGCTCAATTCTCCGCCGGACCCTTCGCTTCGCAACCTTCACCTCGAATTCTTCATCCGTTCCTTCGGTTTCTTCGGCTCCTTCTTGCGAATCCTCAACGGCCCGTCCGCTGGGAGGCATTCCTCGATACGTGCCGCATCGAGGAGGCTTCCGCATGAACCGCACAGCTCGTACGAACGCCCGCACCAGCACTCGCACGAACAAGAGACCCACCCGTTCCCGTACGGCCCCGGGCCGCCCCGCAGCGTCCGGCGGCGAGTTCGCCCTGCCCGTCACGGTCACCCCGGCACTTCCGCCCGTCGAGGACTTCGCCGAACTCGACATGCCCAGGCGTCTGTTGACGACCCTCGGCGCCGAAGGCGTGACCGCCCCGTTCCCCATCCAGGCCGCAACGCTGCCGAACTCCCTGGCCGGCCGGGACGTCCTGGGCCGCGGGCGCACCGGTTCGGGCAAGACGCTCGCCTTCGGCCTCGCCCTGCTGGCCAGGACCGCGGGGCAGCGGGCCGAGCCGCGGCAGCCGCTGGCCCTCGTCCTCGTCCCCACCAGGGAACTGGCCCAGCAGGTCACCGACGCCCTCACGCCGTACGCCGGCGCGCTGCGGCTGCGGCTCGCCACCGTGGTCGGCGGGCTGTCGATCGGCCGCCAGGCGGGTGCCCTGCGCTCCGGGGCCGAGGTCGTCGTGGCGACGCCCGGCCGGCTCAAGGACCTCATAGACCGGGGCGACTGCCGCCTGGACCAGGTCGCGATCACGGTCCTCGACGAGGCCGACCAGATGGCCGACATGGGCTTCATGCCGCAGGTGACCGCCCTCCTCGACCAGGTGCGCCCCGACGGTCAGCGGCTGCTGTTCTCGGCGACGCTGGACCGTAATGTCGATCGTCTGGTTCGCAGCTACCTGCACGACCCGGTCGTCCACTCCGTGGACCCGTCCCAGGGCGCCGTCACCACGATGGACCACCACGTGCTGCACGTGGAGGACGAGGACAAGCACGCGACCACGACCGAGATCGCCGCCCGTGACGGGCGGGTGATCATGTTCCTGGACACCAAGCACGCAGCGGACCGGCTCGCCAAGAAGCTGCTGGCCGTCGGGGTGCGCGCGGCGGCGCTGCACGGCGGCAAGTCGCAGAACCAGCGCACCCGGACCCTGGCCCAGTTCAAGGACGGCCAGGTCACCGTCTTGGTGGCCACGAACGTGGCGGCCCGCGGCATCCACGTCGACAACCTCGACCTCGTGGTCAACGTCGACCCGCCCGGCGACCACAAGGACTATCTGCACCGGGGCGGCCGTACGGCACGCGCCGGCGAGTCCGGCACCGTCGTCACGCTGGTCCTGCCCCACCAGCGGCGCGAGGTGTCCCGTCTGATGGCCGACGCCGGGATCACCCCGCGGACCACCCGGGTCCGCTCGGGCGAGGCCGAACTGAGCCGCATCACCGGCGCCCAGGCCCCGTCGGGCGTCCCCGTCGTCCTCACTCCGCCGCCCGCGGAGAGCCGCCCGGCGCGTACGGGGGGTCCCGCCCCGCGGGCACGGCGCGGCCGCCCCGCCCAGCAGGGCCGCCGCCGCGCCCCGGCCAAGGGCGGCAACGGCACCAGGGGCACCAAGGGGAACACCCGCTGAGACCGGCGCCCGGGACGCACCTGCGTCCCGGGTGCCGTGGCGCCGGCTGGGGACTACTTCAGCCCGATGGCCGCACAGTCCGCCGCGTACTTGGCGGTGCAGATGTCCTTGACGGTGTAGACGCCGTCCTTGATCACCGTCGACTTGATGTTGTTCTTCGTGAGGGCGACCACGGGGACCAGCATCGCCGGGATCGCCTTCTGGGTGGGGCTGTCGACCGAGTCCTGGGTCAGCGCGTCGAACTCGAGGCTCTTGCCCTGCACCTTGTCCACCGCCATGTCCGCGGCGTTGGTCGCCTCCAGCAGGAACGACTTGTACACGGTCATCGTCTGCTCGCCCGCGACGATCCGCTGCACCGCGTCCAGGTTGGCGTCCTGCCCGGTGACCAGCGGCATCTTGGTGGCTCCCGCCGCCTTCAGCGCGTCGATGACGCCGCCCGCCAGGCCGTCGCTGGCCGAGTAGACGGCGGCTATGTTGCCGAGCCCCACGGACTGGAGGGCCTTCTTCGTGTTCGCCTTGGCGACCGAGGGCAGCCACTTGTCCGTGTCGTACGACTTGACGATGTCCACCCGGCCCTTCAGCTCGCTGAGCGCGCCCTCCTTGACGAGTGCCGTGTTCGGGTCGCCGGGGTCGCCGTTCATCATGACGACCTTGCTGGTGGCGGCCTTCTCACCGAGCGCATCGGTGATGGCACGGCCCTGCACCTCGCCGACGAGCTCGTTGTCGTGCGAGACATACGCGTCGATGGGCCCCTGGGCGAGCCGGTCGTACGCGATGACGGGAATCCCCGCGTCCTTGGCCTTCTGGACGTCCGGCGCGATGGCCTTGGCGTCCAGCGCGTCCACCATGATCGCATCGACCTTGGCGTCGACCATCTCCCCGAACTGCTTGCTCTGCTTGGCCACGCTCGCCTCGGCGTTGGCGTAGCGGACCTTGCCCTTGCCATGGGTCAGGGAGGCGACCCGCGCCTTGAAGATGGGGTAGTCGAACTTCTCGAACCGCGCCGTGTCCTTGTCGGGCAGCAGCAGCCCCACCGTGATGTCGTCCCCCTTCTTCGGACTCTCAGAGCTACTGCTCCCACTGACGCTGTCGATGACACCGCAGGAGGAGAGGAGGAGGGCCGAGGCGGAGGCAAGAACGGGGACGACGGCGAAACGACGCACGCCGGTTCTGCGGGGGGTGTGAACGATCACTTGCAGGTGCCTTCCGGGCAGTGGAGGAGCGGACCACTGGGTGAAGGAAGAGCCAACGGGCTCGTGGAGGACACGTCAAGACATCCGGTTGTCATCCTTTCAACTTCCTACGGAATCTCCTCATCCGGCACGTGTGACGCGCTCTCCGCACGAAGAGGCGCAGGACTCTCACGCAGCACGAGAATGTAGGAGTACAGTTTATGAAGTCGTACTTCTATATCTAGGACAAGGTGTGGACAAGCCTGCCGAGATGTTCGACCGGGATCACGAGTGGTCGGCGCTGAGGCGGTTCATCACCGACGCGCAGCCGGGCGCCACCCTTGGCGTGGTCTCCGGGCGTCGCCGCCAGGGGAAGACGTTCCTGCTGGATGCCGCCTGCCGTGCCGCCGGAGGGTTCTACTTCGGTGCGACAGAGGCCGCCGACGCCGAGTCGCTGAGACGGATCAGCACCGCCCTGACCACCCATCTCCGCCCCGCCAGCCCTTTCCACTTCGCCGACTGGGCGGAGGCTGTCGATGCGCTGCTCGCTCTCGGCTCCGAACGGCCCGTACCCGTGGTGATCGACGAGTTCCCCTACCTCGCCAAGGCCAACCCGGAGCTGCCCTCGATCATTCAGGAGGCGCTGCGACCGCTGCGTGACCAGCGCACCGGCTCGCGCACTCGGCTCCTGCTGTGCGGCTCAGCGCTGTCCTTCATGGGTCGTCTGCTGTCGGGCAACGCCCCGCTACGCGGGCGCGCCGGGCTGGAACTGGTCGTCCGTCCCCTCGACCACCGCCTCGCGGCCGAGTTCTGGGACATCACCGACCCTCACCTGGCCATGAAGGTGAATGCGATCGTCGGCGGCACGCCCGCCTACAGGCGCGAATTCGCGCGCGGAGACGCTCCCTCCGGACCGGACGACTTCGACGACTGGGTCATCCGTACCGTCCTCAATCCCGAGACCCCCCTCTTCCGCGAGGCCCGCTATCTGCTCGCCGAAGAACCCGATCTCCGCGACACCGCCCTGTACCTGTCCGTCCTGGCCGCCGTCGCCGACGGCAACGCGACCCGCGGGGGCATGGCCGGCTATCTGGAACGCAAGGCCACTGATATCGCGCACCCCATCAACGTCCTCGAAGATGCAGGACTGCTCCACCGTGACGCCGACGCGTTCCGCGACAACCGGCCCACGTACCGAATCGCCGAGCCACTGATCGGCTTCTATCACGCGATCATGCGCCCGGTCTGGGACCAGCTCGAACGCCCCGGCAGTGCGCCACGGGTCTGGCAGGCCAGCCGCCGACGCTTCGTCAGCAACGTCCTGGGACCTCATTTCGAACAGGTCTGCCGGGAATGGGCTCTCCACCACGCCGACCCGGAACTCCTGGGCGGTCTGCCCGCCCGAGTCGGGCACGGCGTGGTCCACGACCCCAAGGCCCGTATCGGCCATGAGGTCGACGTGGCGGTGATCGGCATCGCCGACACCGGCAAACCTCCGCTCCTGGCCATCGGGGAGGCCAAGTGGAACGACACCATGGGCATGGCCCACATCGACCGCCTCCGCCACATCCGCGACCTCATCACCCAGGCCGGACGCTACGACACCAGCCACACGCGGCTCATCTGCTTCAGCGGAGCAGGTTTCAACGACAAAGCAGGCGCCATTGCAGAGGCCGACCGCGGCATCCGGCTGATCGACCTGGCTGCCCTTTACGGCCAGGCCTGAAGACCCAGCACAAGGGACACGACCGGATACCGGGCGAGATGCGGAATCTCCTTATCCCGGTGCGGATGCGGGCAGCGTCGCGGCGGTACGGGCCCGTACACCTGGAGTATGGTTTCTTGTATGGCCACCAAAAAAGTGACAGTGACGATCCCCGAGGATCTGCTGGACGAGATCCGCGCCGAGGCGGCCGAGCGGGGACTTTCGGCGTATGTGGCCGAAGCGCTGCGGTTCAAGCGCGACCGGGACCGGCTGTTGGAACTGGTCGACTGGCTGCAGGAGGAACACGGCCCGGTCACCGAGGACGAGCGCGCGGACGTACTCGTGGAACTGCAGGATCTCGACGCCGAGCACGAGCGCCGCCGCGCCACCCGAGGACACAACCCCGAAGAGGCCGCGTGAAGAAGCGCGCCACTGAGCACAACCGACAGCCACTGCGCGTCTTCGTACTCGACTGCGAGGCCTTGTCCCTGGCAGTACGCGGCGATCGGAAGATGATCGCCTGGCTCGACCTCGCGGCCAGGGGTGAGGCCGAGGTGGTGACGTCGCCCATGACCCTGGTCGAGGCGTACGACGGCAGAACCACCGAGCAGCGCTGGGACTGGGTGCTCTCCCGGCTCAAGGTCGCCGACATCGGAAAGGACGAGGCCCGCCAGGCCCGGCGCCTCCTGGCTGCCGCCGAGCTCCACGGTCACAAGTACGCGATCGACGCCGTGCTCGCTGTCATCGCACGTGGACACAAGGGCCAGGTCACCGTCTTCACCTCGGACGTGGACGACTTGGAGAAGCTCCTCCCGGAGACCATCGTCGTCAAGAAGGTATGACGGGAAGGTCTGACAGGTAGCCCGCGGCCGGCGCTGGCAGGTTGTCAGCTGGCCATCGACGAAGCCCGACCGTCGGTTAGGTCCCGGACGAATCTCCGGGCCGCCCTCAGACAGGCCGGGGATGGATCCATTCCCTTCAGAACTGCAACCCCCGGAAGCCGACCGCGCGCTTCAGACCATAGTCGCGGGCACTGACAACGGAGCTGCCCTGATCGGCCGTCAGCTGCAGCCGGTCCGCCCCGCACCAGGTCCGAGCGCTCGCCAATGCCGTCCTCGCCCCACACTGCCGCCCACGACCAGCACGAGCACCCCGAGGCAGTCACCGGGCGTGATCCGTGAATGTCCGCACCCCGGCCAAAGTGCCCTGGTGGAAGTACATGCGCCAGCCCGTCTCCGTCAGGCGCCACAAGGAGCTCCGCCACACGCGGCGGCCCTGGTTGTCGGCGAAGTACGTCAGGTGCACGATCCCCGGAGCCAGGACGGTTCCTGACATCTTGCTGACCTCGACCGGCGCATCAGGGGACACCGTTCCCGCGCTTGTCACGGTGAGGATCGACTCCGCGTCCCACCAACGACCAGACGCTCCGATCTCTCTGAACTCCGGATCCAGAAGCTCCGAGACGAGAGCCGGAGAAGCGCGCACCTCAGGGTCGAGAAGCCGCAGCTCCCCAGCCATGGCCGCTTGGACTGCCCGTTCGTTCTCGTCCGCCATGCACGCATCCTACGAAGGCCCCAGGAGGGTCAGATAACTGTAAAGAACCTTGACAGGCAATTGGTCTAGTCCAAATATGGTCGTCTGTTCGCCCCCACACCCCTCCCCTCTTCCTCTCCGCCATCCCTTTGGGAGCGTCAATGAGACGACCGCGTCCTGCTCTTCGTGCGTTGCTGTCCTGCATCACCGTGACCGGTCTGTCGGCCGGTCTCGTCGCGCTCGGGGGAGGCGGGGCGTTCGGAGCGGATGCCGCGCCCTCGCGGCCCGCCCCGCCCATGCCCGCCCATGTCGCCGCCCCGTACTTCGAGGCCTGGACCGGGGAGAGCCCGGCCGCGCTCGCCGCCGCCTCCGGGAACAAGTACCTGACCATGGCGTTTCTGCAGACGGACGCGGCCGGTTCGTGCACCGCCTTCTGGAACGGCGACACCACTCAGCCCATCTCCAAGGCGGTCTACGGCAAGGACATCGCGGCCATCCAGGCTCGCGGCGGCAACGTCATCCCCTCCTTCGGCGGCTACGGCGCCGACACCACCGGCACCGAACTCGCCGACAGCTGCACCAGCGTCGACGCCATCGCCAAGGTCTACGAGAGCCTGGTGACGACTTACGGCGTCTCGCGCATCGACCTCGACATCGAGGCGGACTCCATCAACAACACCGCCGGGATCGACCGCCGCAACAAGGCCATCGCCCAGGTGCAGCGGTGGGCCGAACGCACCGGGCGGCGCGTGCAGTTCTCGTACACCCTGCCCACGACCAACACCGGCCTCGCGCCGAACGGCGTGGCCCTCCTCAAGAACGCCGTCGACAACCACGCGCGCGTGGACGTCGTCAACATCATGACGTTCGACTACTGGGACGGCGCCACGCATGACATGGCCGCCGACACCGAGACCGCCGGTGCCGGGCTCGTCAGCCAACTCGCCGCGCTTTATCCCAAGAAGAGCCTGGCGAGACTCTGGCACATGGTCGGGGTCACCGAGATGCCCGGTATCGACGACTTCGGTCCGCAGGAGACCTTCACCACCCAGGACGCGGTGAAGGTCGAGCAGTGGGCCGAGGCCAAGGGCATCAACACCCTTTCCTTCTGGGCGCTGCAGCGGGACAACGGCGGGTGCGTGGGCACCGCCGGCTCCAACTCCTGCTCCGGGATCGCGCAGGACACCTGGTCCTTCAGTCACGTCTTCGCGCCGTTCACGCGCCGCTAGACCACGAGGCTCAACACGGGAACCGCGCCCTCACCTCCGTCCGTCGTGGGCGGCGCGGCCGCCGTGCTCCTCGCGACTGTGATCAGTGCCACGGACTCGCACATCACCTGGAAGTTCCGGCGCTGACCTGGCCGTTCGACCGAAATGTGCCAGGCGTGCAGAGAATCCGCGCAGGAGAAGCACACAGACCTCACACAGTCTTTCGAAACCCTCGTTACCGTTGCAGCCCGTTCGATCTCCCATGCATCTCCGGTGCATCTCCCACGCGAAGGGTCAGGACGACAGCGGATGGATTACTGCTCCTCATGCCGCCGGCACCTCAACGGCGCCCTGGTGTGCCCCGGTTGCGGTGCCTACGCCCCCGACATCGCACCGGTGACCTCCCACGGCCGCGCCGTCCCTGCGCCCGCCGCGACGGCGATGTGGCCGGAGGTGGAAGAGCCCCCGGAGACCGACGCATACGGTGACGACGAGGGCGGCGCCGAGGCCGCGATACCCCTGTCCCAGGGGCGGGCCGCCCGGCGCAGGCAGCGGGCGCGCTGGAAGAAGAACCAGCGCAAGGCCGTGGTCGCGACCGCCGTCGCGCTCGTCGGCGGCGGCATGACCCTCGCCTCGATGGACCACGGTTCCGGCCGACGTGCCGAGGCCTCGACGGCGACGGACCTGTCGAGCATGGGCTCCGAGGACGGGGCCGCGGACCAGAACGTCCAGCTCCCGCCGCCCGGCACGGGCAAGCACCGCAAGCCCGACACCACTCCCGACCGCTCCGCCACGGCCGGCAAGGCTCAGCAGCACTCAGGAGCCACCGCGTCCCACACCGATTCGGCGCGGACGCAGCCGTACACGCCCGTCGCGCACTCGACGCCGGCGACGAAGCCCGCCCAGCAGGGCTCCGTGGCCACCGTGAACACCCCCTCGGTCGACACGCCACCCGTCACCGGCGGCAAGACGACGACCCAGACCCCCTCCGCGACGCCCACGGGCAGCACGGGTTCGGGAACGTCGAGCAACTCCGGCTCCTCCGGAACGTCGGGGTCCTCCACCAGCTCCTCGGGTACGTCCCAGTCGGACAACTCGTCTTCGGCGACCTCACCGTCGGGGATCTGCGTCCTCGGCCTGCTGTGCGTCAGCTGACCTGACCTTCGCTCCACCACCTCGACCCTGGCCCTGACCGGCCAGGGTCGACTGGCTTCAACCGGCTTTCAACCGGCTTTGTTCTCAGGTCAGTTCATTCGCCGCTCTTGTACGGCAGTGACGGCGCGGACGAGGAACACGGCGGCCACGGCCGCGCCGACGACCGCCGCGTCGGACGCCAGGAGCTGCCACACGTCCGTGTAGGCGCGGGCGATGACCTCGTCGGTGGAGTCCTCGTACATGAGGCCGACTCCGCTGAGCATGCCGATCAGCCACAGGCCCCACCACACGTTCAGGGAGATGGGCAGCCGCTCACCGGGGGCGCTGGACCGGTAGGCGTCCGCGATGATGCCGCGGGGGAACCACAGGTTGACGACGGGCACCACCCAGCCGAGGTACACCCACAGCCCGGAGTAGCGCGGCCTGGTCCCGGACAGCTCGCGCCCGTTGTCCCGGACACGGCCCATCCACACGATGAACGCGATCGCGCAGATCGCCGCCGCGAAGCCCGACGCCGTGCTGACGAGATGGTACGAGTCCTCCAGCGAGGTCAGCGGACGGTGCACCCCGTCGCCCTGGTCCGGCGGCCCGGAGGCGGGCTCCCCCGCCGCAGCGAGTCGGATCTGCCACACGGCCCGCGCCGTCCAGCCGAGGCCGGCGAGAGCCAGGGCGGCACTGGCGACGAGGCCTGCCGCACGGACCGGCTGCAGAGCGGGGGCGGGGTCAACTGTGGGGGGTGCTATGTGGTCGTTCACCGGGGCATCCTCGCCGACGGGGGACGACGACCGCTACATCGACATGCCGGGCGGCGGTGCTTCACTCGTCCCGCACTTGCCGCGCGGGCGCACGGTGCGGCCCCAATTCCCGTAGCACGTCGGCGAGCTGGGAGGACGTGAGGGCGGCGTCCGGGAGGGACTCCGGCGCCGGGCGCAGGCTGTCGAGGAGCAGGGCCAGGGGGCGGCGCCAGGTGTCCGGTGCGGTCGCGGCGGTCAGGGCCGGGACGGCGCGCCCCAGCGCGGCCAGCACGAACAGGACGTCCTCCGTGGTGACATCCGCGCGGATCGCACCCTCCTCACGCCCGCGCGCCAGCAGCAGTTCCAGCGTCTCCCGGTTGTGTGCGTGCACGTCGTCCAGTGCCTCGATGCCCTGGACGTGGGTGGTCATGAGGTCGTTGGTGCCGCGGTCGGCGGCCAGGGTGCGGAAGACGGCCTGGAGGTAGGTGCCGAGACCGGTCCAGGCGTCGGGGGCCGTTCGGGCCAGCTCGCCCGCGGCGACCGTGTCGCCGAGCTGGTCGCGGAAGACGGCATCGATGAGAACGGCCCGAGTGGGGAAGTGCCGGTAGAGCGTCGCATTGCCGACCCCCGCCCGGCGGGCGATCACATCCAGCGGCGCCTGCAGCCCCTGCTCGGTGAACACCTCGTGGGCCGCCTCCACCAGGAGTTCCCGGTTGCGCCGCGCGTCACGCCGCCGCGGGGCGGCTGCGTCGCCTGCGCCGATGGCCATCCTCATCCTCCGGTGAGTACCGGGGAGTGCTCCCCGGTACTCATGCTATCGTCGAACCAAGAAACGGGGAGTACTCCCCACTTCAAGGAGCGGTCCCGCTCCACGGGGGAGGGCGGGACCGCTCAGCACTGCCCGAGGGGGACGTTGTGAGCGCAAGCGGCACGGCACTGGTACTCGGCGGCGGAGGTCCCGTCGGCGCCGCGTGGATGACGGGGGTGCTCGCCGGCCTCACGGACGCGGGCATCGACCTCGACCGGGCCGACGTGGTGATCGGCACCTCGGCCGGCGCGATCCACGGCTCCCGGCTGCTCTGGGGTCAGCCCCCGCGCGAGCTGTACGAGCGCCAGCTGTCCGGCGCCGACCGCATCGACCTCGACGTCACCGCCGCCCAGACGCTCCGCTTCCTCTGGGCCGCCCTGGGCTCCCGGGACCCCGAGCGCTCGATACGGCGCCTGGGCCGCGCCGCCCTCGCCGCCCGCACCCCACCTGCGGCCGACGTACTCCATGCCGTACGGGAGTGGCTGTGCGGAGCGACGGACTGGCCCGTGCGGGAGTTGCGGATCACCGCGGTCGACGCGGAGAGCGGGGATGTGGCGGCGTTCGACGCGGACGCGAAGGTGGGGCTCGTCGACGCGGTGGCCGCCAGTTGTGCCGTCCCGCTGGTCCTGCCGCCCGTCGCACTGGTCGGCCGCCACTGGATCGACGGCGGCACCCGCTCCACGGCCAACCTCCAACTGGCCCGCGGATACCGTCGGGTGCTCGCCGTCGTGCCGATCCCGGGCGCGGTCGGCCCCCACCCGAGCGCACGACAGCAGGCAGCCGAACTCACCGCCGACGGAGCCGCCGTATCGCTCCTGTGCCCGGACCGCGACGCGCGCCGGGCAATGGGCCGGAACATGACGGCGAACGCGCGCGTCCCGGACGCGGCCCGCGCGGGACATGCCCAGGCGACGGCGCTGGCGGAGTCGGTGGCGGAGGTGTGGCGGTCGTGACCGGCACGCAGGAGAGGCATCACCTCCCCGCAGGAAGGAGAACGTCATGACCGCCCCCACCCTGCAGCAACTGGCCCCTGCCGGGCACGACTTGGCGACCGATCCGTATCCCGTCTACGCAACCCTCCGCGCCAAGGGCCCCGTACACCGTGTCCTGGTCCCGGGCAGCGGGGAGTGCTGGCTGGTCGTGACGCGGGACGCGGCCCGCGCGGCGCTCACCGACCCGCGTCTCCGCAACGACATCCGGCACTCCTCCTCCTGGCGCACCGACGGCGGCCACGCCCTCGGCCGCAACATGCTCCAGAGCGACCCGCCCGAGCACACCCGTCTGCGCGGACTGGTGGCGGGGCACTTCACCCCCGGCCGGATCGCCGCGCTACGGCCGGAGATCGAGACGATTGCAGCCGAGCTGCTCGCGGCACTGCCCCAGCAGGGAACTGCCGACCTGGTGAGCCAGTACGCCCTGCCGCTGCCCGTCACAGTGATCTGCGACCTGCTGGGCGTCCCGGCAGCCGACCGTGCCGTCTTCCACACCTGGTCGAACGAACTGGTCATGCCGACGTCCCCGGAGGCGGCGGCCACAGCGAGCGCCGAACTGACCGCCTGCCTCACCGACCTGACCGCCCGGAAAGCCGCCGCCCCGGACGACACCCTGCTGAGCGACCTCGCCGCCGCCGAGTCCGGCCTCGGCACCGAGGAGCTCCTCGGCATGGCCTTCCTGCTCCTGGTCGCGGGCCACGAGACGACGGTCGACCTGATCTCGGGGACGGTGCACGCCCTGCTCACCCATCCGGACCAACTCGCGCTGCTGCACTCGGACCCGTCCCTGACCCCCGCCGCCGTGGAGGAGTCGCTGCGCTACAACTCCCCCGTCCACGCAACGGCATTCCGCTTCGCGGCCGAGCCCCTGGACCTCGCGGGCACCCGCGTCGCCGTCGGCGACGCCGTCCAGATCTCCCTCGCAGCAGCCTCCCGCGACCCACTCCACTTCCCCGCCCCCGACCACTTCGACATCACCCGCCGGCCGCAGGGCCACCTGGGCTTCGGCCACGGCCTGCACCACTGCCTCGGCGCCCCACTGGCCCGAGCGGAGGCTGCCATCGCCCTGCGGCTGCTCGTACGGGAGCGCCGGGAGATGGCCTTCGCCACCTCCCCGGCGCAACAGGAGTGGCGGAGCGGCACGCTGCTGCGAGGGCTGGCCGGGCTGCCGGTTTCCTTCGGCCGTTGACGAGCGGGAAGCCGGGCTGAACCTCCTGCCTCCGTGCAACGTACGAGTCACTGTGTGGAGCCATCCCAGGCCCACGAAAAGATCGCGGCGCCGGAAGGAAGGGCCGAACAATTTTATTGGCATCGATCCGTCCCGACAGCAGGAATGCTCATGTGGACGGTACGGGGGAAGTGAACGCAGTCAGTCATGTACCGGGGCTCGACGGGCTTCGTGGGCTGGCCGCGCTGTACGTGGTTCTTTTTCACTGCTGGTTGCTTGCCTTTCCGGGGTTTCCCAGGAATTCGGGTCCGTCCTGGCTGGGCTGGCTGATGTACGGGCGGCTCGCCGTCGTCTTCTTTCTCGTACTGTCCGGGTTCTCACTGGCTCTCTCCCCCGCACGCAACGGCTGGCAGCAAGGGGGAGTTTCCCGGTTTCTGCGGCGGCGTGCCTGGCGGATCCTTCCGCCGTACTGGGCGGCGCTGGTGCTGAGCGTGGCAGTTGCCCACTTTGTGGTGCAGGCCTCCCATCATGGGCCGCCGAATTTCAGGACAGTCGCCGTGTACGGGCTGGTGCTCCAGGACGTGTTCACGGCCCGTACGCCGAACGGCGCGTTCTGGTCGATCGCCGTGGAGGCGGAGCTCTATCTGCTCTTCCCGGTGCTGCTCTTCGTCCGGCGGCGGTTGGGGGCGGCAGTCCTGGTCAGCGGTGTGACACTGCTGGTGGTCGCACGTGGTGTGCTCGCGGGAAATGCCTCCCCGGTGGAAGGTGACAACTGGCTGGCTCCGAATCTCGCGCCCGTGTTCGTCGCCGGTCTGGTCGGCGCGGGAGTCGTTGTCGCGAGGGAGAAGGTCCGGCGGCTGCCCTGGCATTGGCTTGCCGCCCTTGCGATCGTTCCGGTCATGGCGCTCATCGTCGTCAGGGGATCGGCCTGGACGGTGCATCACTACTTCTGGGTGGATCTCGCCGTCGCCCCCGCCATGGCGATGTTCCTCGCGGCGATCGCCACCGGGCGCCCGGCCTTTCTGCTGCGAATCCTTGCCACCCGGCCCATGCGCAGCCTCGGCGACTTCTCGTACAGCCTCTATCTCATCCATCTGCCGATCGTGATGATTGTTGTGCGGAAGATTGCCCCTGATCACGTGTCGGCGGGACTGCCCACCTTCTGCTTCACGGTGGCTCTGGCGCTTCCGGCTTCGGTTCTGTCGGCATGGGTGTTCGCGGAGATCTTTGAGCTGCCCTTCAAGCGGAAACGGAACCCGCGGCCCGAGTGACCTCATCGCTCACTCGTCCTCCGGCGGCTCCCCTTCCAGGAGGCGTTCCGCGATGTCGTCGGCCCAGACCTGTGCCCAACGGCGGAGTTCCGCGATCGCGCCCGCGTCGAGCCCGTAGGCGGCGAACTCGCTGTCGTCCATCAGGTCGGCGCCGGACAGACGCGCCTGCAGGTCGGTGAGGTCGAAGGTGTCCCGGGCGTGGCGGCGGCCGAGTTCTTCGAGTTCGGGGTGGGTCCAGCGGTCCGCGGCGGCTCGTACGTCGATGAGGTCTTGGGGGAGGCCACGGTCGGCCAGGGCCCAGACCCTGGTGCCGACGACGTCGTCGAGGGAGAGGGCCGGGCCGTACTCGGTCTGCACAGGCGGCCGCCACATGACCTCCTTGAGGACGTCCACCTCGCACTCGTCGCCACTGTCCGGGTCGGTGACGATCAGCTGTGCGGAGAGGGGATCCGTCTCCAACACCCTCACCTGCCAACCCCGTTCCTCCAGCCCCGTCCGTACGGCGGCACCGATCCGCGCCATGCTCTCGGGGTTCTCGGTGGCGACGTCGAGGTCCTGGCTGAGGTGCTCGACCAGGCCGTGCGCCTGCGCGGCGCAGTCGCCCGTGAGGACGAGCGGGTAGGCACTGCCCACGGCAAGCACGTCGGTCAGGATGCGACGCTGCAGGTCGGTCAGTGCGGCCATGTCCGGATTATTGCTCGTGGGAGCCGAGCTCAGGCGCGATCAACAGCAGGACCGGGCTGCGTGTTGTCGCTAGGGTGATCTTCATGCGATGGGGGGATCGACCGGTATGGGTCCGGTGCGTGGCGGGGGTGTACGTCCTCGGCTTCCTGGAAGGAACGGGAGCGCACGCGTACTTCCTCGCGACGGGCGGGCTGGACACCTACGGCTACGCGCCGATACCCGTCCAGCTGCTCTTCCACGCACTGTTGCTGCTGGACCCGCTCGTCGCCGTGCTGATCGTCCGGGCCCGCCCGAGTGGGCCGCTGCTCGCTGCCGCGGTCATGGTCCTGGATCTGGCCGGCAACTGGGACGGCGCGTGGCATGCCGTTCTGGCGGATCCGGTGGCTTTTTTGCGTCCCGTCGGGCTGTTGCCCATGACCGTGTTCGGCATTTTCGTCGTGTTCACCGCGCTTCCGCTGCGGCAGGGACTGGCGAACGCCCAAAGCGCCGGGTGATGGCGTTCGCCACCGGCCCGGCGCTTCTCATCCTGCCGTCGGCTAGTTGGTGAAGTACAGGTACTTCCAGTCGCTGTAGGTGTTCGAGTTGACGTTGTCGCCCGACGAGTTGTTGATGTACGCCGCGCGGACGCGGGCCTTGATGCCGGACTCGCCCGGGGCGCCCAGGCTCACCGCGGACTTGCCGTTCGAGCCGAGGGCGAAGTACTCGGGGCTGCCCTCGGTCGCGTACCACTTGCCGTTGTAGTAGACCTCGAGCTCGAGGCGCTGCTTGCGGCCCGGGTAGTACGTCATCGTCGTCGTGACGATCGGCGAGGTGCTCTTGTGGAACCAGTAGTACGTGTGCGAGCCGATCGCGGCCTTCTTGTAGTTCTTGGTGACGGCCGTGGAGACCCTCACCTTCGCGTAGCCCGTGGACTTGACCGTCCTGGGTGCGTAACGGGCGTCGCCCTTGAAGACCGCCGTGACGTCGGTGTCACGGGTCATGTCGACGATCGCGGAGATGTTGCCGCTGGAGTCGACCGTGCCGGTCTTCAGCAGCTTGTTGGGCTTGTCACCGCCGTAGGGGTTGGCCCAGATCTCGACCGTGCGGTTCTTGTACGTCGTACCGAGGTGCGCGGTGAACTTCACGTCGGCGCCGTACGAGTACACCTTGCCGTTGTTGTTCAGGCTCAGCGTGGTCGCGGTGCGGGAGACCGTGACCTTGTCGCTCGCGGTGACCGCCGAGTGGTCGGCGTCGCCCGCGTACGTCGCCTTGTAGGTGACGGTGCCACCGGCCGGCGGGGTGTCGTTGAAGGAGTACGTGCCGTCCGCCTTGACCGTGACGGCGGGCAGCGCCTTGCCGTTCGGGGAGTCCAGGTCGGTACGGGTGACCTTCAGCTGCGCACCGGCCGGCAGCGCGACCGACGCAGAGAGCTTGCCGGTGACGGTGAGCTGCCTGGCGCGGGTCGCCGTCGAGGGGGCGTTGAGCGTGAGGGTCGGGTTGTTCAGCGTCGGGTCGCCGAGGACCTTCAGGTTGTAGCCGCTCCCGGTGTCCGTGCCCACCAGCGCGAAGACCTTGGTGAGGTCCGGGGCCCAGGTGAGGGCGGCCGCGTGGGACGTGCCGAGGTCGTACGAGTGCAGCGGCAGCGTGGCGTTCGGCTGGTACGTGACGACCTTGCTGCCGTTGACCTGGGCGATCAGGCCGTTGGAGGCCACGTCGGCGAGCTGGCCGTCCGGGTAGGAGCCGGCCGCCTTGAACTTGCCGTCCGCGTAGGCGTCCCGGTCCTTGCCGTTGACCAGGACCTGCGTGCCGCCGGGGACCAGGTCGATGTCCCCGATGCCGTTGTTCAGCGTGTAGTCGCCGTTGTGGTACGCGACCAGTGCGGGCTTGCCGCTCGACACGTCGAGGACGGCCATCGAGTCCGTGGACAGGCCGGTCTCGCCGACCGCGAGGATGCCCGGCTGGCTCGGGTCGGTGTCCAGCAGGCCCTGGCCCCAGATGCTGCCCCCGCTCGGGAACTGCGTCAGCGTCACCGGGTCGGTGCCGCTCGCCGGGTCCACCGTCGGGTCGACCGAGCCGAGGTTGCCGTCCCACTGGTCGCCGTACGTGAACCACAGCTTGCCGCCGCTGACGGCGACGTGGCGCGGGCCGTAGTTGGTGGAGACCGTGTAGCGCTTCTTGACGTCGAGGGTGGCCGCGTCGATGGCCCAGATCTCGTGGATCTGCGGAGCTGCCGCGTAGACCGTGGCCCCGTCGTCCGACACCGCGAGGTCGCTGACGCCGGTCACTCCGCCCACCGAACCGAGGACGGCACCGGAGTAGTCCGTGACCGCGACGGTCCCCGCGGAGCTGTCGCCGACGAACACCCGCTTCAAGGGGCCGTCCGCGACGATGCCGCCGAGCGAGGTGACATGGGCCGTCGCCGCCGAGGCGGTGCCCGCCGCGACGACGCTCAGCGCCGCCGAGCTGAAGACGACCGCAAGCGCTGTCGCGGTCGAGATGCTGCGCGTACGCACAGTGTTGTAACCCCCACAAGAAAACCCGGTGTGTGACCGGGGAGATGAGTGCGCCGCGCAGCACCCGGACATGACCGCACTACGGCGGTGACGCGCGGGGCGCGGCTGCTGGGAGCAGCGTATGGCATGGCTGTGACAATTGTGGAGGGGGTTTCCGGTGTGCGGACTTCCGGTGCAGATCCCCTGCTCTCAGCCTTCTCCGGCGTCGGCCTCGTCGGCCTCGTCACGCGCCAGCACCGTCACCCGGTGGAAGTTGCACACGGCCGGCGCCGGCTGTCCCGGGTGGGCGGAGTGGGCCTTGAGGGCGACGCTGACCAGGCTGAGCAGCAGGTCGACGTCGGCCTCGCAGTCGAGATGGACGGTGACCCAGCGGGAGCCCGGCACCAGGCGGATGGCGGTCGACTCCGCGAAGTCGTAGTGGAGCCGCTGGATGGCGCGGGTGGTGAGGTGCAGATCCACGTCCCGGTCGGAGTGGAAGTGCACGATCTCGTCGCGTACGGAACGCAGTGCCCGGCCCGTGCCGCAGCCGGCCTCGCACGGGCTGAGGTCCGGCCACGCGGCCAGCTGGTCCATGGCTCTCTGGGCCGGTGTCATGCGCCCATGGTGCGGCGCTCACCACGCGGACACCAGGGCTTGAGCGATCCGTAACCCGCAGGAGACCTGGCTCACTTCGCCCCCTTCTCCCACACCGGCTCCGGCGGCAGGCCGCGTTCCGCGCGTGCCCGGTCGGTCAGCTCCTGCACGAGCGCGGTCTTCGTACGCGAGTAGTCACGGTCCGGGGTGCCGGCTGCCACGAGGGCCCGTTTGAGTGCGGCGTAGCGGGCCGCCTCCTCGGGGTGGGCGCGCAGGTAGTCCCGCAGGATGCGCTGGTTGCGGGTGAGCCAGCTGTCCTGCGTCACCACGTGCAGGATGTGGCTGCGGAGGCCGACCTCGGCGCGGACGTACAGGAGCCGGTCGGTCATCCCGTTGTCGTGCGGGCGGAAGCCGAGCGCGGCGAGCGCGGGCTCGTGCGGGCCGACGTCGGCGAGGGCCGGTACGGCAGCCATGAGATCGATGACGGGTTTGGCCGCCAGGCCCGGGACGGCGGTGGAGCCGATGTGCTCCAGCGCGACGAACAGCCCGGGGGCCGCCGCGCGCAGGGCGGCCGCCGCGGCGGCCGCCCTGCGGGGCCAGCCGGGGTCGTAGTCGACCACGCGCACGACGTGCATCTACCCGCACCCTCGAAAGGGGCCGTGACCTGCGGAGATACCGAACACTCCGCAATCGCTCCGTTTCGGCGATAATTGGGGCATGAGTACTGCGACGTTTGTTGTTGCGGCCACGTCGAGTGAGGTACTCAACGTGATCGCCGCCTTTGTCGGTGGCCTGATCATCGCTGGTGCACTGATCTGGGCCGTGCAGTTCGGCATGAGGGTCCGGGACCGCGAACTGCCGCGGCCCAACCCGGACGAACAGCCCCACCTCCCCGACGGCGGTCCCGTCCGGGAGACGCGCGAGGTGCGGGAACCCGACGAGGTGCCGCACGCGGAGGGCAAGGAACGGCTCATGCCCTACGAGCTCCATCCATCCGGAACGAAGACAGGGAAGGACCAGCACCGCCGGCGCTGGCTGCCCGGCTCCAGTGGCTCCTTCGGAGGCGGCGGCCTGGGACGCCTCTGACGTCCCTGGGGCTCACGCCATCCAGAAGAACACCGCCGTCATGCGCTTCTCCTCCAGCGTGCTGCCGGAGTAGCCCGTCGCGCTGTGCACCAGGTTGGCGTTGTAGAGGAGCAGGCGGTTGTACTTGTGCGGGACCCGCACGTCCTCCTCGAAGTGGTCCCCCGGGACGAACCGCGTGCCGAGGGCCTCGACGAGGTTGTTGTGCGGGGCCTGCACGATGTTGCCGCCGAGCCGGCCGCCGGGCATGGACTGGCGGTAGAAGGCGGTCCCGCAGTCCTTGCCGACGCCGGGGTTGAGGTACAGCACCGCCGCGTAGCGGCACAGCGCACGGGAGTCGGTGTGCGGGCGCGGCTCGCTCTCGCCCTCGCCGACGACCTGGATGCAGTTGTGGTTGAGGGTGCCGCCGCCGGGGGCCTCCTGCACCCACAGTTCCTTCGCGCCGGTCGCCTTCTTCACCAGGCGTTCCACGCGGGCGAGTTCGGCGGGTTCCAGGCCCGGCATGGTGCGCAGGCCCGGCCAGGTCTCCGAGGTGTACGGGTATCCCTTGACCCAGTCGTCCTTGGCGAGACAGCGCTCCCGTACGGCGTCCACGTCGGGCAGGACGTCGTCGATGACCCAGTAGTCGCGGCCCTTGGTGGGCTTGCGGTAGGGGAGGACGGGAAGGGCTGTCGGGGCTTTCCGGGGCTGTGGGGGCATGGGGCGAATTTAGGTCCGGTCTTTGCCTGGTCTCTCCCGTGGAATGGTCAACATTCCGTCAACCGGCCGGGGCATACCGGCCGTTACCTGCCTCACACCCGCCGGTTTTTACCAAACCAAAAGGTTCCGCACCGGAACCTCATCCGTACTCCCCTCCGTCGACCCCCCGCCGTCCGCCGGCGGGACCCCCGACCGGACAGGAGGCACGGTGCGCTTTTCGCGGAATGCGACGGGAACTCTCTTCGTGGGCGGGGCTCTGAGCTTGACCCTGGCCGCGCTCGCCTATCCCGCGATGCTCGGAGTCAACACCGTGTCGAGCTCGGGGGACCGCGTCATCGCGCAGACCCAGTGGGGGCCGCTGACGGAGTCCGACCGCGACTTCGTGGTCAAGGTGCGCGCGGCCGGGCTGTGGGAGTACCCCGTGGGCCAGATGGGCCTGAAGAAGGGGCAGAGCAAGGCGGTGATCACCGCGAGCAAGCACCTCATCGACGGACACGCCGCGCTGGACGCCAGCTGCCGCAAGATCAGCACGATGCTGAACATCACGATCCCCAACGTGGCCAGCCCCCAGCAGGTCGGCTTCGTCAACACGCTCGCCGCGGACCAGGGCAAGCAGTTCGACACGGACTTCGCCAACATCCTGCGCGTGACGCACGGTTCGATCTTCAACACGATCGCGAAGATCCGCTCGACCACCAAGAACACCGTGGTGCGGACCCTGGCCGACCAGGCCAACGCGACGGTCCTGGACCACATCACGGTCATGGAGCAGACCGGGCTGGTCAACTTCGACCAGGTCCTCTTCCAGCAGACGACCCCGCCGAAGCTGCCCGCCAGTGACCTGACCCCGCCACCCCCGGCCGCGGGCCAGCCGGAGGTCGTCCTCACCCCGCCGGTGGACAGCACCACCCAGCCGCCGATCCTGCCGGGCGAGTCGTCGACCGGCCAGAACGCCGCGCCGAGCCCGACCGTGAGGTGAGATCCGGGCGGCTCCGCGATAGTGGAGCCGCCCGCTCCGTCTGTGGCGAAATTGTAATAGACGATTGAACTACCCGTCGGTTACCGCTGGTTGACAGCGTTCCGCCAACAGATCCACGATGTGATCGCACTGGGGCTCATGTGACCAATGGGCCCGGTGTTCCTCAGACCATTCACCCCCGGTGCGGCCGGGCGCGGCTTGCCGCCCTGCGCCGCCGCGCCGGGGGCTGCACACGCCAAGATGGGGATCCGCATGTCCACAGCCAGCCGTGTCACCGCGCGCCGCCTCCTGGTAGCGGGCGCCGCCTCGCTCGCCCTGTGCGCCGCCACCGTCGCCACGGCCTCCGGCGCCTGGGCCACCGGCACGCCCGGCGGTGACGGCTGGAAGCACGCCGACGGCTACCGGCCGGGCACCGGTGCCGGCACCAAGACGGAGACGGACCGCTGCCAGTTCTCGCTGGACGGCACCGGCTTCTACGACTCGGTCAAGGTCGACGACCAGACCCTGAAGCCCACCGACGACGGCAAGGTCCACATCAAGGTCCGTACCGCGGGCGACGCCACGACCTGCACGGCCTCCCTGGCCTCCTACCTCGCCCACGGCCCGTCCTTCGCCACCTCCGGCGAGCAGGTCTTCGTCGACTTCGACTCGGTGACGGTCAAGCAGGGCCAGACCGACTCCCTCGACATCGCGGTGCCGGACGCGGGCTGCTTCGCGCAGCTCGACCTCTACCGGGGCGCCGTGAAGTTCGACGGCAAGCTGGACGCGAAGGACGGCTTCGAGCACGGCGATCTGCCCAAGGGCCCCGACCACCCGGTCATCAAGGACAAGCTGATCGCGTCCTGGAACGGCGGCACGAAGGACTGCACGAGCACCGAGTCGCAGCCGCCGTCCACCCCGCCCGCCTCGACCCCGCCCGCCGAGGAGAGCCCCACCCCGACCCCGAGCGCCTCCGAGTCGACGCCGAGCGGGACCGACACCCCGGTCGCCTCCGCGTCGACCACCGTCCCCGCGGCCACCCCGAACGGCGGCGGTGGCCTCGCGCAGACGGGCGGTGGCAGCGACTCCGGGATCATCGCCGGCGGCGCCGCGGCACTCCTGGCCGCCGGCGGGGCGATCGTCGTCGTGACCAGGCGCCGCCGTACGGCCCGCCACTGATCCGCCCCCGCCGGACGGACCGGCGGACACCCCGATAGCCACCCCCCATACGAACGCCCCGGAGACCCCCGCTCCGGGGCGTTCGTGCTGCCGTATCCGGGCCTCCGCTCAACTCCCGCCCGCGGCGCAGTGCTTGAGCAGCAGCCGTACCTCGTCGTCGACCACCCGGTAGCGCACCACGCGCCCTTCCTTCTCGCCCGCCACCACACCGGCCGCCCTGAGCAGGCGCAGGGCCTGCGAGACGGCTGGGTCGTTCATGCCGCTCGCGATCGTCAGGTCGGACACGGTCCATCGCCGTCGCCTTCTTCATCGCCACGATGGAACTCTTCGGCCTCGACCTGGCCAACGTCGGCTACATCATCGTCGGTCTGTTCGTGGTCGTGTGGGTGGCGGCGGTGGGGTACTGGAAGGCGGCGCGGGTGGAGCAGCGGTGGGCGGCGCCGGGCGCTGAGGCGGACTGAGGACCGTCTCCTGGATCAGATCGGCCAGGCGTAGTGTCCTGTGCAGGACAACCAGGTGGGGGGTTTCATGGGATACGGCTCATTGTTCTTGTTCAGCCTGGGCCTGGTCGTCACCGTTTCGGTGTGCGTGGGCTCCTTGGGCATGTGTGCCTTCATCCGCAACCGTGTGCCGGGCCGACCGCTGCGCCGCATCGTGCGCAACCCCCGGCTGTGGGGGCTGGGCCTCCTGTTGCAGGTCGCGAGCCTGCTCACCTACTCCTGGACCCTCCTGGTCGTGGGCCTGACCTGCACCGTCTGCGGCCACGCCCTGAAGCCGACCGGGTAGACGACAGGCCCTAACGCTCGACCGTCTCCAGGTACAGCTTCACGAACCGGTCCACGTCGACGTCCAACGCGACGTCCACGAGCGGCTGTTCGCGTGCGCCCTCGTGGATCTCGGACTCTCCGGGGCGGGGGCGGCGGTCGACGATCGTCTGGCCGCGGGTCGGGCCGGGGGCGAGGGAGACCTCGACCGGGAGCAGGCGGGTGGTGATGCCCGCCGGGTCGACGACCGTGCAGACCGCGCCCGCGTCGCCGAGGCCGCCGGCCTCCTCCGCCTCGGGGGCCTCGCCCGGGTGGGCCGGCCGGTGGGCGAGGAGTTCGCCGGCCAGCCGGGTGCCGGGCTCGGTGCTCGCGCGCAGCCGGTGCACATCGGCGCCGGGGACGACGACCTGCGTGAAGACGTCCAGGCCGTACATCGTGATCGGCACCCCGGCGGTGAGCAGGACGGCGGCCGCCTCCGGGTCGTGCCACACGTTGAACTCGGCGACCGCCGTGGCGTTCCCGGTGGCGACCGCGCCGCCCATGAACACGATCCGCTCGATGTTGCGGGTGACTTCGGGGTGGGTGCGCAGCAGCAGGGCGATGTTGGTCAGGGGCGCGGTGGGGACGAGGGTGACCGGGCGCGGCGAGGCGAGGATCTCGCGGCGCAGCAGGGTGACCGCGTCCACGTCGGCGGGGGTGCGGGCGGGCTCGGGCAGGCCGAGGTCGCCCATGCCGTCGGAGCCGTGCACATGCCGCGCCGAGCGCGCCGGCTCGATCAGCGGGCGCTCGGCTCCGCGGCCCACGGGGATGTCGCGGGCGCCGGCCTGCTCCAGCACCGTGAGGGTGTTGCGGACGACGCCGTCCACGTCCGTGTTCCCGGCGACGCAGGTGACCGCGCGCAGGTCGATCCCCGGGTGGCGTACGGCGAACAGCAGGGCCAGGGCGTCGTCGACACCCGTGTCGCAGTCGATGATCACCGGGATGGGCTGACCGGTCACGGCCGGGCTCCTCTCACTGCGCGCCATGGGCTACGACAGTGACCTTACGCAGCCGCCCACAGTTCGGCGCCGCGGGTGTCGACGCACACCCCGATCCGCTCCAGCAGCCGTGCCACCGGTACGGCCCCCGGACGCCGTCCGTCCCGCAGCCGCAGGGCCGCCAGGTCGCCCTCGGCCTCCCGTTCGCCGATCACCGCCTGGTACGGCACCAGGCGCGCCGCCCGGATGCGGGCGCCGAGGCTGCCCTGTTCGGGCCCGGCGAACTCGGCGCGCAGCCCGCGGGCCCGGGCCCGCCGTACGACATCGTGCGCCTGCTCCTCCTGGGCCTGGGAGACCGGCAGCACGACGAGCTGGACGGGGGCGGCCCAGGCCGGGAAGGCCCCGCCGTGCTCCTCGATCATCTGGGCCACCGCGCGCTCCACGCTGCCGATGATGCTGCGGTGGACCATGACCGGCCGGTGTTTCGCGCCGTCGGCGCCGATGTAGTGCAGATCGAAGCGTTCGGGCTGGTGGAAGTCGATCTGGACGGTGGAGAGGGTGGCCTCGCGGCCTGCGGAGTCGACGACCTGGACGTCGATCTTGGGCCCGTAGAACGCGGCCTCGCCCTGAGCCGCCTCGTACTCGACACCGGCGCCCGCCAGGACCTCCTCCAGCAGCCCGGTGGCCCTCTTCCAGAGCGCCGGGTCGGCGACGTACTTGCCGCCCTCCCCCGGCAGGGACAGCCGGTGGCGGGACGCGCGGATGCCGAGGTCGGCGTAGGCGCGGCCGATCAGTTCCAGCGCGTCGCGGGCCTCGTCCACCGCCTGCTCCAGGGTGCAGAAGATATGGGCGTCGTTGAGCTGGATGGACCGTACGCGGGTCAGCCCGCCGAGCACGCCGGACAGCTCGGAGCGGTACATGCCGCCCAACTCGGCGACACGGAGCGGCAGTTCGCGGTAACTGTGCGAGCGGGACCGGTAGATGAGCGCGTGATGGGGGCAGAGGCTCGGTCGCATGACGACCTGTTCGCCGCCCAGCTCCATCGGCGGGAACATGTCGTCGCTGTAGTGGGACCAGTGCCCCGAGATCTCGTACAGCTCGCGCTTGCCGAGGACGGGCGAGTACACGTGCCGGTAGCCGGCCGCGCGTTCCACCTCGCGGATGTACTCCTCCAGGGCGTGCCGCACGATCGCGCCGTCGGGCAGCCAGTACGGCAGCCCCGCGCCCATCAGCGGGTCGGTGTCGAACAGCTCCAGCTCGCGGCCGAGCCGACGGTGGTCGTACATGGTCTCTCTCCTCGCGGTACGGGGCGAGCGACCCACGACGAAGCCCCGGGGCACTCGCCCCGGGGCTTTTGACATCCAGTCCATGGATCAGCGCGCCGGGACACTCTCCGGCGTCGTCGTGAGGAACGACTGGGCGCGCTGCATGGCAGGACGGTAACGCGGGAGCGGGGACGGGGCGACGGGTTTTCTGCGCGGGACGTAACCCGGACGGCCCGGCACGCTCGTGTGGTGTCGTGTCCGGTGGTCCCCTGGAGACGTAACCGATCTTGAGGTGGCCTGGAGGCGTCCGATGACCCGCATCCCGTCCCGTGTCCTCGTCGCCGCCGCGATGTCCGCGGGGGCGTTGGTCGGCGTGAGTGCGTGCGGCCTCATCGTGGGCGTGGGTCCGGAGCCGGATGCGGGGGCGAAGAAGCAGTCGCCCACGGCCTCGCACAGTGCCGCGCACAGCGCGAAGCCGTCCGCCCCCGCCGCACCTGTGCCCCTCACCGAGGCACAGGCTCAGGCCGCGCTGCTGACCCAGGCGGATCTGGGCGCGCCGTGGGCGGCCACGCAGGGGGTCGCGACCTGGCGGGACGGGGTGCTCAAGGCCCACGCCGACGTGCCCGAATGCCGCAAGCTCCTCGACGCGCTGTACACGGACGACCTGTTCGGTGCGGACGCCACCGGCACCCGGGCCGTGACCGGGCTCGACGACGCCATGGACCAGACGCAGCTGCGCTATCAGGTGCTGTCGCCGCCGCCCGCCGACGTGAGCCGGACGCTGACCTGGATGAGGACCCTGCCGAAGACCTGCGCCAGGTTCACGGCGGTGACCGGGCGCGGGGCCGTCCAGAACGTCCGGGTCGACGAGGCCGTACTGCCGGTGGTCGGAGACGACCGGCAGGGGCTGCGGGTCACGGTCACCGGCGCGACGGCAACCGGGGAACAGACCCTGCTCACCCTCGACGTCGCCGTGGTCCGCGTCGGCGACGACACGATCGCCCTCTCCCACGGCGGGACGGGCGACGTGTCCGCCGACACCACGAAGGCCTTCGTACAGGTGGGCGCGCAGCGGCTGGCCGACATCAGGAAGCAGTCGCGGCTCCGCGTCTGACCGACAACCGAGGTCCAGTCCCTAACCGAGCTTCTCCACGGCCTCCTTGGCCTCTTTCAGGCCCGCCCCCGTCGCCTCCCGGTACACCTTGATCGCCTGGATCTTCTTGCCGTCCCGCAGGAGTGCGTTCACCTCGTCCGACCACGGTTCGGGCTCGGTGAGCCCCAGGTGGCCGAGGATCAGGTCGAGTTTGTGCTCGACGCGGGCAACTCGTCTGTCCGCCCGGGAGATCCGGTTCTCGATGCTGCCGATACCGAAGAGCACCAGCAGGATGAGCAGGGAGATACCCAGTATGTCCATGCCGTGATCATAGGGACCGGGGATCCCGGGTCGCCCGGTCGCCCAGTCGTTCGATCCCTCAGTCGCCCTCCAGTCTCTGCCGGTTCGAGACAACGTCGTGCGCCACTTCCAGGGCGGTGCGGCCCTGCGCGAAGGCGCGGGCGCGCAGCCGGGCCGACGCCTCGTCGGCGTCGATGCCGAGCTGTGCCATGACCATGCCGATGGCCTGGTAGACCTCGTCGTGTTCGGTGGCCAGACCGCCCAGCCAGGCCTCCTCGCCGCCGCTGCCGGTCTCCTCCCGCGGCAGGGTGGTCAGGGCCAGCGTCATGACGGCGGCCACGAGCTGCGCACGGCGCAGTTCGTCCTCGGTCAGTACGCCCGGGGTGTCGCGGTAGAGGTCGAGCGTGCCCACGGTCAGGCCGTCGTCGCTGCCCAGCGGCATCGAGTACATGGCCTGGACGCCGACGGCCATGGCCTGGCGGGCGAACAGCGGCCAGCGGCGCATGTCCCGGCCGGCCCTCAGGTCGCAGGCGAGCACCGGGGTGCCGGTCTGGTAGGCGTACAGCCACGGGCCGTCACCGAGCGTGGCCTGGACCTCCGCGAGATACGAGGCCATCGAGTTGCTCGCGGCCAGCCGGATGGACATTCCGCTGCTGCGCAGCGACACGCTCGCACCGACGACCGGCAGCAGCTTCTCCGCCGCCGCGCACAACCGGGCCGGAGTCTCCCCGGGTGTGGCATCTCGCACCACCTCGGCGATCACATCGATGGCCCTTACTGCGTCCACGGCCATCGCCTCCTCCGATCGCAGTAGGGGGCCTGCATCTGGGGGCGCTGCCCGACTACCCGTGCCGTCAGGGGTGAAACGCCGTCCGGATGCCGACCCCGGGACCGGTCACAGAGGAGGCTGTGCGGGTGCGGGACCGAGGGTGGTGGTGCCGGGGGCCGTGCGGTGGCCGAGGCCCGTCCGGTAGGCGTCCAGGGCCGCCTCCACCCGGCCCGTGCGGCGCAGCAGATCTCCGAGCAGCCGGCACAGGTCGGCCAGGTCACCGGCCGCCCCCGCCCGCTCCAGCATGCTCAGGGCGCGGACGTAGTGCTCCTCGGCGGCCTCCGTGTCACCGGCGTCCTCGGCGATGATGCCGAGCAGCCGGTGGGCCGCGGCGGAGTGCAGGGCACCGCGCTCGGGGCCGAGAGCGTCGCTGAGCACGTCGTGCAGGAGGGCAGCGGCCTCGTCGGACTTGCCGCGCCGGTGCAGTACGTCGGCGAGCTCGACGGCGACCTGACTGCTGTAGAGGGCGGCGCGCCCCGCGGAGAGCATGTCGAGGGCCTGCCTCAACTCGCCCTCGGCGCGGTCGAGTTCGCCATTCTGGGCGTACACGTAGCCGCGCATCCAGTGGCAGTTGGCGAGTTCGGTGCGGATCTGGAGGGTGCGGTACAGCTCGGCGGCCTTCGCGAGGGAGGCGTCGGCCTCGGCGATGCGGCCCTCGGCGAGCAGGGTGCGGGCCACCGAGCGGTGCATCCGCGCGACGAGCGCGGGATCCCCGGACTGCGGGGCGAGGGCGAGCGCGAACTCGGCGGCCTGGGCGGCGCGGGCCTGGGCGCCCATGTCCATGTAGGGGCCGATGACACTGGCGTAGAGGAGGAGCAGCGCATCCGGGTCGTGCAGTCCGCTGCGGTTCAGCTCGTCCAGGGCGGACTCCAGCAGGTAGACGGCGTAGCGGAGTTCACCGGCCAGGTAGTGGGAGACCGCGCGACCGCGCAGGGCGGGGACGCGGGCGGGCAGCGGTACGTCGGTGAGTGCGTGCTCGGAGCGCTCGAAGTACTGCCGGGCGGCCGTCAGCTCTCCGGTGTCCAGGGCGCACTCGCCCAGTCCCAGCAGGGCGACCGCCTGGACGTCGACGAGCTCGTGGCTCTCGGCCTCGGCGAGCAGCGCGGTGTACTGCTCCGCCGCCTGCTCGGCCTCGCCGCCCGCGAGTGTGCGCTGCGCCTCGGTCAGTCTGAGGCGCAGATCGGTGGCGAGGCGGGCCGGACGCCCGGTGACCAGCTCGTCGTAGGCGATCCCGAGGCGCTCGGCGATGTGCCGTAACGCCTCCTCGGAGGGGCGGACCCGGCCGGCCTCCAGGGTGGAGATGTAGGCGGGGGTGTAGGCGGGCTCCGCCAACTGCCGTTGGGTGAGCCCGCGTTCGGACCGCAACTGCTGGACTCTGCGACCGATGGTCACCGGATCGTCACGGTCCGACACGACAACTCCCCCTGAACCTCTTGCCGTTGGCCCCTGCCGACCCCTACGTTAAACGGCGTCTTAAGCGCGTTTAATACAACACTGTTGAGACGCTGTTGAGAGGTTGCCGTGCTACGACACATCTCCGAGCGTTACGCCCGCGGCTTCGCCGCGGCCGTCGTCGCCGTGGCCGCCCTGGTCCTGGCGGCCAACGCGGGCCCGGCCAGGGCGGCCGACACGGGGCCGGCCGGCCAGGTGCAGCAGGTTCACCACGGGGGCTAGTGGTCAGCAGTTCCAGGTCGCCCAGTACCAGTTGCCCTTCAGCTCGCCGTTAGAGAGGAAGACCGGGGTCTGGATGTCGATGCCCGGGAGGCCGCCGTTGTTGCCGTAGTACCAGTAGTAGTGGCCGTGGTTGCGCTTGCCGTAGTGGACCTCCAGCCAGCCCTGGGAGTGGTGGACGTACGGCGCGAACCACCAGGCGCCCCGCTGGCCGGCCGGGATGGTCGAGGTGTGGGTCTCGGTCGAGGTGTGGGCACTGCCCACCTTCCAGGTCTCCGACCACGAATCGCTGGCCTTCATCCCGGCCTCGAACGTGTCGCTGAAGCCGGCGGACACCTCCACGGACGTCGACTGCTCGAAGGCGTACTCGGTGCTCGTGGTGTTGCTGTCGGTACGGGTGAGGGTCACGGGCTGGTTGCTGGCGCAGTTGCTGATCACGTTGGAGGCCTGGCGCCGCTTGCCGAGTTCGGTCCAGGCGCCCTGCTCGTGGTATTGGCACAGATCGGCGTTGCCGTTGTTGCAGTCCCAGATCACGTCCGGCGCGTCGTCACCCCAGCCAGGGGTGGTGTTGGCGCTGGCCGTCCCCGAGGCGAAGGGGATCATCAGGAGGGCGAGGGCGGGGGCCAGGGCGGCCAGCTTTCCGCGGCCGGGCTTCTTGAGCTTCATGTGGGGTTTCTCCCGTCGAGGCTGTGTGGGGTGCAGCGACGAGATGATGGTGGGAGCCACGGAATTGTTCAGGCACCCCTGTCATCAGGGCAATCAATCCAATCAATCGCCACTCGATCACCAGGTGTCACTCCCCGCACACCCTCCGGTACGCCACCTGCGGCAGGTACGTCCGCCACTGCGCCCGGGTCAGGCCGCCCCCTCCGGCCCGTGCGCACACCGTCTGCACCGCCCGCGCCGGATCGATGGAGTACCGCTGCAGCGGTACGTGCGCACTGCCCGCGTACACCGTGCCGCCGTCGGCGCTGAAGGCGACGGTGTCGATCTGCTCACCGGACGTCGTCAGGGGGGAGCCCAGCGGCTGCTGCGTGGCGATGTCCCACAGCTGGAGGCTGCCCGCCTCGCCGCCGACCGCGAGGGTGGTGCGGTCGGGGCTGATCGCAAGGGCGGTGACCGCCTCGGAGGTGTCGCCGAAGGCCGCGTCGCCGATGTTCTCGGGGAGGGTGGCGAAGACGCTGGGCAGGAGCCCCGACCGCTGTCGCACTGTGCGGTCCCACAGCGCCACCCGGCCCGCCTGGTCGCCCGCGGCCAGCAGCGAGCCGTCCGCGGCGAAGGCGAGTGCGCCGATGCCCTCGCCCTGGACCAGGTTCCGGCCCGTGACGCGCCCCTCGGGCAGGGTGGCGACCCGGTTGTCACCGGCCAGGACGCTGCCGTCGCCGTTGACTGCGAGGTGGGGGCTGGACAAGGACTTCACCACGGCCGTCCGGTGGTGGTGCACCAGGTCCCAGATCTCGTCGGTGCAGGTGCCGACGCCGGGTGTGCGGGCGGCGTAGAGCGTGCGGGCGTCCCGGCCCAGGGCGATGGTCACCACCGCTCCGGCCGATGCCCCGGTCGCGAGGTCGAGCGTCGTACGGACCCGGCGCCCGGTGAGGTCCCAGAGCGTGAGGCGCTGCGTGGAGACCTCGCTGCCGGGGGCCGCGACGGAGTACGCCAGCGTCCTGCTGTCGGGGGAGAAGGCCAGCAGGGAGAACGTGTACTCCGGGACCACCGGGGAGGAGGGGTCGCGGGAGACGGGGACGGGTGGGGCGGGCAGGGTGCGCAGCAGCCGGCCGTCGGCGGTGTCGCGGAGCCGGACGGTGTAGTGGTCGCCGGTGCGTTCGGCGGTGGCCAGGGTGCGGCCGTCGGGGCTGAGCTGCACGTTGTCCTGCGGGGTGTCCTGCCAGTCGGTGGTGACGGCGGCCGGGATCCACAGCGAGTGCACCGTGCCGCCCTCCAGATAGCGCAGCACGGACTGCTTGTCGTCCCAGGCCAGAGTGCCGTACAGGTGCTGGTTGTTCAGGAAGTGCCGGAAGAGCGGGGCGTCGGTCTCCGGCCGCCACACCCTGACCTCCCGGGTGTCCACGGTCGCCAGGAGCCTGCCGTCCTTGCTGAAGGAGAGGGCCTTCACACCGGTGTCCGCGAGGTCGGCCAGCCGTTTCCCGGACTTCAGGTCCCAGACGCGGACCCCCGCCGAGGTCACCGCGGCGAGCCTCTCGCTTCGCTCGCCGCCGCCCAGGACCAGGTCCGACCGGTCCTCGCCGCAGGCTCCGCTCTCCTTCTCCCAGTGCCCGTGCACGATGCGCCCGCTGATCAGGTCCCGTACCTGCGGTGCCCTGCCGTCGACGGCGCAGACCGCGAGCAGCCGGCCGTCGGGGCTCACCGCGACCACGTTCGCGTTCTCCCTCCGCGTCCGGTACGGCAGGCTGCCGTCCGCGGCCGAGCGCACCTGGACCGTGGAGTCGTCCATGTCGGTCGCGACGTAGTTGCTGCCGCTGAAGTCGACGATGGTGTGCGCCGCCAGCCGGTCGGCGCGCCATCGCCGGGCGGCTGTGTCCCACAGCCGTACTGCGTTGTCCTGGGCGACCGCCAGCAGCCGTCCGTCGGGGCTCGCCGACTGCACGGTGCCGCCCGCGGGCAGCCGTCCGGAGGCGATGCGCCGGTGGTGTGCCACGTCCCAGGTGCGCCAGGTGCGGCCGTCGACGCTGAGCAGCGTACGGCCGGAATCCGTCAGGTGGCGCGACACCCCGTCGCCCGTCGCCGGGTCGCTGAAGGTGTCCGCCTCCGGCTGTCCGAGCGCGCCCAGCAGCGCCCCGCGGGTCTCCGGCAGGCGGGCCATGCGCCAGGCGGCGACGCCGAGCAGCTGGGCGGTGCGCGGGTCGGTCGTCCGCAGACCGTCCGACACGGAGGCGATCCGGCGGGCCGTGTCCTCGATGCTCCGGCGCTCGTTGTCCCGGCTCTGTGTCCACGCGGACAGGCCGGCGACCAGGGCGATGACGAGGACGGCCGAGAGTACGCCGACCGCGGTGCGGGCCCGGCGCGTGGAGCGGGCGGCGGCCCGGCGCTCCGCGTCACGGGCCGCGAACGCGGCGATCAGGAAGTCCCGCTCCGTCGCGGTCAGCGACGGCTCCTGCGCGGGATCCGGGAAGTGCTCCTCGGCCCGGTCGAGTCGGCTGCCCCGGTACAGGGCGCCGGGGTCGCGGTCGTGCTCCAGCCAGGTGCGGGCGTCCTCGGTCAGCGCCCGGTGCCTCAGCAGCCGCTCGCGGTCCTGCTCGATCCAGCACTGCAGCCGCGGCCAGCAGGTGATCAGTGCCTCATGGGCGAGATGGACGCCCTCCTCGTCGGCGGTCAGCAGCCGCGCCCGGGCCAGCCGCTCCACCACCACCGGGATGTCGGGATCGGCCCACTCGTCCAGTTCGGCGAGGGTGAGGGGGCGACGGGTGTCGGCGGTGCCGCGGCCCGGCTCGATCATGCGCAGCAGCAGAAGGCGGGCGGCGCCCTGCTGCGGTGCGGTGAGCTGCCCGTACACCTCCTCGGCGCTCGCCGCGATCGCACCGCGCACCCCGCCGGCCGCCTCGTACGCGGCCAGGGTCAGCATCCGGCCCTTGCGCCGGCGCCAGGTCTCCAGCAGGGCGTGCGAGAGCATCGGCAGGCCGCCGGGCTGGTCGAGGACCTCCTCGACGATCTTCGCGGTCAGTTCCCGCTCCACCAGGTGCCCGACCGCCTGCGCCGGTCTGACCACCGCGTCCCGAAGCTCGTCGGCGGTCATCGGGCCGACCAGGAGTCCGGCGCCGGACAGGGCGTCCGCCAGGTCGCGGTGCTCGGCGCAGCGGGCGTAGAAGTCGGCCCGTACGGCGATGAGGACCTTCAGCCGGCGGTCCGGGTCGCGGGCGGCGAGCAGCAGGTCGAGGAAGCGGGCGCGCTCGGCGCGGTCCCGGCAGAGGGTGAAGACCTCCTCGAACTGGTCCACCACCACCCAGCTCTCCGGGTCGCCCTCGGCGGGCGTGAGCAGATGGCCGTAGGTCTGCGCGGGCCGGTCCCCGGGAGTGAGGACGCGCAGCACCGCAGGCCGGCCGCGATCCGCGATCTCGTCCCTGAGCCGCGGTATCAGACCGGCCCTGAGCAGCGACGACTTGCCACTGCCCGAAGCCCCGAACAGCACCGCGAACCGGTGGTCGCACACCAGCCGGTTCAGCTCGTCGACCAGCCGGTCCCGGCCGAAGAAGAGCTGCCGGTCGTCCGGCTCGAACCGGGTCAGACCGCGGTACGGCGGCGGCACCTCCACGTCCTCCTCGCGCGCCGTCCCCGCCGCCTCGGCCTCGGCCGCCCTCCAGTGGGCCTCCCACTGAGCGGGATCCGCCCCGCACGCGCAGGCGTACCCGCGGACGACGGCGAGCGAGGGCAAGCGCTCTCCGGCCGCGGCCTGGGACAGCGTTGTCGCGGAGAACCCGGCGGTCAGGGCCATCGCCCGGTACGAGGGACTGCCGGCGGTCCTGCGCAGCTCACGGAGTTGATGCGCGAGGCGCTGTACGGGACCGGCCTCGGGATCCAAGGGCCTTTCGGGTCGCCCCACGGCACGCTCCCTCTCTGTACCACTGGCGGTTTCGTAAGGCTTTCATACGCGTTCGGAGGGACGACAACCTAACGTCCTGACAAATAACGCGGAACCGGTTCACCGCAATTGATTGCTGTGACAAAAGCGACGTGCCAATCAACGTTCCGGTTGCGAACCTCGGTCGTGACTTCACCACCGAGGAGAACAGCACCCCGTGTACGCCAGCGTCCTTCGCCATCTCGGCCTGTCGGCGTTCGTCTCGTCCGCCCTGGTGGCAGTGATCGCAGTGCCCGCGCTGTCGTCCCCGCCCGCCGCCACACCCGTTGTGCGGCTTCGCCCCGAACGTGCCGTTCCGTCGGCAAACACTCTCTGCCCGCCGGTGATCCGTTCGGTGAAAATCCGCTCCGAGTTTGACGGAAAGCCCTTCCACTGAACTCTCAACCTGCACCAGTCTTCGTCCCGCACCCGGATGTCATGTCCGGAACGAGTCACGCGTGGACCGTCGACTGGAGCCCCCCATGTCCCCAGCAGTCAGCAGCACCAGGCCCCACCGCCTCGCCAGGGCCGCCGCCATCGCGGGCAGCGCCGCCGTTCTCGCCCTCGCCCTGCCGGGCAGCGCCTTGGCCGGCGTACTGCAGAACCTGCCCGAGAACGCGACCTCGTTCGAGAAGAACTTCGAGCCGGTCTACGACTACGACACGGACAGCTGCTACCCGGCCGCCGCGATCGACCCGAGCGGCAACCTCAACGGCGGTCTGAAGCCGACCGGCCCGATCACGGGCGAGTGCCGCTCCGGCCACCTCGGCCACGCCAACACCTACTCGCGGTCCAAGTGCAACAACGGCTGGTGCGGGATCATCTACGCCAGCTACTTCGAGAAGGACGAAGCCTCCCCGGGCATAGGTCACCGCCACGACTGGGAGTGCATGGTCGTCTGGGTCCAGGACGGAGCGTCCACCCCGGCGTACCTGTCGGCCTCCCGGCACGGCGGCTTCAGCACCCACCCGATCGCCGACGTCCCCATGGACGGCCAGCGCGTCGAGGCCGTCTACCACAAGGACGGCGCGTCCACCCATGCCTTCCGCTTCGCCAAGTGGGGCGAGACAGCGGAGAACGACACCGGTGCCTGGCACCAGGAGAACCTGCTCAGCTGGTCCAGCCTGGGCTCCGCTCTGCGCGACAAGCTGAACGGCTCCGACTGGGGCAGCGCGAACTTCCCGCTCCAGGACTCGAAGTTCGCCGACCACCTGAACAATGCCAAGCCGAGCGGCATCGCCTTCGACCCGTACGCCTGACCGGCGGGCGGCGGGCCCGCGGAACTGATCGTCGCGGAACCGATCGCCGCGGAGTTGATTGCCCCCATGAACAGGGGTGCCGATCAACTCCCCGCCTGCCAGGCTCTTCAGCGGGGCCCCCCAGCCGCGGCCGCCGATGCACACTCCCCCCTGCGCGTCGGCGGCCGCCTCGCGTGCGCGGCCCCGAGCGATGTGGGGCGCCCCGTCCCGTCGGAGCCCCGCGCCGCCTACGCTGCCCCCATGCCGTCTGCCGCCGCCCGCACCGCGCTGGACCTCACCGCCGACCTCCCGGTCTCCGACCTGGAGGACTTCCACCGGGACCTGCACCGCCACCCCGAGCTGTCGCTCCAGGAGCACCGCACGGCCGCCAAGCTGGCCGAGCGGCTCACCAAGGCGGGCTACGAGACCGCCGAGGGCATCGGCGGCACCGGAGTCGCGGGCGTCCTGCGCAACGGCGAGGGCCCGACGGTCCTTCTGCGCGCCGACATGGACGCGCTGCCGGTGCACGAGGAGACGGGCCTGCCGTACGCCTCCGCCACTCCCGGCGTGATGCACGCCTGCGGCCACGACCTGCATGTGACCTGGCTGGCGGGCGCGGCCGCGGCGCTGGCCGCCGGACGCGACACCTGGTCCGGCACCCTGCTGGTGGTGGGCCAGCCCGCCGAGGAGACCGGCGAGGGCGCGCAGGGGATGATCGCCGACGGACTGTACGAGCGCTTCCCGCGCCCGGACGTACTCCTGGGCCAGCACGCGGCGCCCGGCCCCGTCGGCTTCTACGCCCACTCACCCGGCCTGATCATGTCGGCGTCGACGGACATCGACATCGTCCTCCACGGCCGCGGCGGCCACGGCTCCCGCCCCGAGACGACCGTCGACCCCGTCGTCACGGCCGCCTACCTCGTCACCCGTCTCCAGGCGGTCGTCTCCCGGGAGATCGCCGCCCGTGAGTCCGCCGTGCTGACCGTCGGCCGGATCGAGGCGGGCACCCGGCACAACATCATCCCGTCCGAGGCGCGCATCGCCCTCAACCTGCGCACCCAGTCCGACGAGGTGCGCGAGCGGATGATCACCGCCATCCGGCGCATCGCGGCCGGCGAGGCCCTTGCCGCCGGCTGCCCACGCGAGCCGGAGCTCACCGTGGGCGCGACCTTCCCGGTGACCACGAACGACCCCGACACCGACCGCCGGATCGCCGCCGTGCACGAGGAGGTGCTCGGCGCCGGGACGGTGCTGGACTTCGGCCCGGTGATGGGCAGCGAGGACTTCCCGCACCTGGCGCAGGGCGGGATCCCGTACTCCTACTGGTTCGTCACGACCACCCCGGCCGACGTGTGGGACGCGGCGCCCGGCACCGACCTGATGGAGAAGTTCCTGGCGGTGCCGAGCAACCACAGCCCGCACTTCGCACCGGATCCGTCGACGATCGTGCCGGGCGTACGGACGCTCGTGTCGGGCGCGCTCGCGTATCTCACATAGCTCGCCCGCCTCATGTGGTGATCGCGCTCCTACACTCACCGCGTGAACAACTACAAGTGCACCTATTGCGGCACCATCGGCCTGATGGACGGCTTCATCGAGGACGAGGGCCAGGGCACGCACGGTTACGCGCGCTGGATCGAGGGCGCCTTGGAGCGGGGGCCCTTCGGGGGTGCCAGGCGGATGGGCCGGCCCCGGCGGCAGATCGAGGCGTACCGCTGCCCCAAGTGCGGGCACCTGGAGCTGTTCGCCACCGCCGAGGTGTAGGGCCCGGTCAGCCCTGGGTCTGCAACTGCCGCAGCTGGCGCTGCACATGGTCCAGCGCACCCCGCCTGCGCCCCGGCACCCGCGAGCGCAACCCGGCGAGCGCCGCCCCGAGTTCCCGCGCCGCCGCCGCATCCCGGACCTGCCCCCACTGGTGGTGCGCCCGGTCCACGGCCGCCTCCACGGCCGGCGCGTCCGCAGCCTGCCCCGCCGCCAGCCGCGCCGCCGCCACCCCCAGCCAGGTCCGGCAGCTGCGCACCGGATCCTCGGCGAACATCGCCAGATCCGCCCGCACTTCGGCCCAGTGCAGGGCCTCTTCGGACCCCGGCCCGTGCGCACGTACGGCGACTTGCTCGTGGTGCGCGGCGAGAGCATCGGCGTCGGGGTGACGGCCGGACCGGACGGCGGCGGAGATGGCGGAGTGGGGATCAACGTCACTGCTCTGCTGCCGACCGGCGTCCTTCAGCCCGTCCGGCGTTTGAGGACGAGGCCGTTCAGGCCGATACGGGGGTCTGGGGGCGAAGCCCCCAGGTACGGGACCACCCACGCCGGGCGCGCCCAGCACCAGGTCCGCGTACCCCTCCGCACCGAGCCGGGCCAACGCCTGCTGATGCAACTGCTCCACCGGCGGCCGCAGCCCACTGCGCAGAATCGTCGCCACGGCCTTCATGTACGTCGGCACGCCCACCGCCCGACGGGACGGCGGTGGCGGCGCGACACGGCCGTAAACAGCGTTGTTGCGCCCGCAGTCGAGCGGATTGCCCCGCAACCACTCCCAGGCCTCGGCATCCGCATGCAGATCCAGGAAGAGCGTGGTGGAACCGAACGCCCGCAGCCGCAGTTCCTCCCGTATCCAGTGCCACGGCAGCCCGGTGTAGCGCACCGTCGCGGGTGTCGTACGGGCCAGCGCCAGGTGCGGCAGCCGCTGGCGGCGGTCGAGCTGGAGCTGCCCGGTGACGAAGACGGTGAGCGGCCCCGGAGCCCCCGCGGCGGCCCGCAACCGGGTGAGCACGGCCTGCGGTTCCAGTGGGTCGGCGAGTTCGACGACGTTCGCCGTGTCCGTGCCGGCCAGGACGGCGGGCGGGACGGCCGCGAGGACGGGGAGCACGGACGCCGCGTCCACCAGGCACCCCTTGCCCGCCGGGGATGCGGCGAGCAACAGCACGGTTCCGGGCATCGGTCCCTCCCCATCCCCCGTCGATCACTTACGGCAGCACCGTAACCGCTGCGGGTGCAAAGGTGGGTGTCAGGACCGAAAACCGGGCGCCGGGCTGCCCGCCGCGAGGGACTGCCGTACGTCGCCGACCCGGTCCCGGCTGCCGATCGCGAGCGCGACCCAGGAGCCGTCCGGGAAGGCGACGTCCACGCGGTTGCGGTGGCGGGCGGGATGCGGCTCGCTGCGCAGGGCGAGCACCTGCCGCGGATACTCCGCGAGGAGCTCCGGGGTCTCGCGTTCCGGCGAGCGGGGAGAGCTGAGCAGCAGCACTCTGCGGTCGGTGAACGTCAGCAGGAAGTTGTCGTTCTCGTAGAGCCCGCGTCCGTCGGCCGCCCGCACGGCGATCACGAAGCGGCCCGCGTCACTCTGCCAGCCGCCCTGCCACACCCGGCCGCGTACCAGCCGCCGGATGCCGAAGCCCCGCCACATCCACTCCAGCAGCTTGTCGGCCAGGGCCTCCACCGGGGCCATCAGCACGGCACCCGCCGCGGCAAACCAGTAGAAGGGAAGCAGCAGCACCCCCAGGCCCTGGAAGCTCCGGTCCTGCGTCCCGCGCTGCGGCGCACGAGGCGGACGCGGCGGTCGATGGCGGCGCGGAACCCGCTCCGGCGCCAGCGGATCCAGCCGGGCCGGGAAGGCACGGAGCAATTGCTCACCGCCCGCGAGGCACCGGGCGGCGTACTCCTGACGGCGTGCGTCGTCCTCCTGACCACGTGCGTCCCGCTTCGTCATCCGCCGGGGCGGGCCATTCGGCTGGGCATGCTGTGACACGGCTGGCTTCTCCCTACCGACCCGGCGCTCAGCCGAAGTCCTCTTCGATGCTGCGCTTGTTCACCCGGTAGGGCTGGTCGTCGGCGAGCTGCTGGTCCCGCTCCCAGGCCTCCTTCACGGTGTCGCTGTGGAGCGCCTCCTTGACGGGCTCCGCCGGGTCTCCGGTGAGCCCGGGGACCTGCCCGAAGGCGGGCTTGAAGACATGCTCCTTGAGCTGCTTCATCCCTTCGTGGTGCGCGGCCCAGACAAGGCCCTTGTGCGTCCCCTCACCACCCATGCCGCGCCAGCCGGCCATCTTGCGGACACCCTTGGCGGCCTTGCGCACGTCCTTGAAGGTCTTCTCCCCCTTCTTCATGTCCTTCACGGCGTCCATCAGCTCCCGCAGGGCTTTGCCCAGCTTGGAGGAGACCTGTTCCACCCGCTCCACGTAGACGGTGACCTCGGCGTCCACCGCCAGCGCGTCCACGGCCGTGGCGAGTCCGGCCGTCAGCAGGTCGATGACGAGTCCCGCGGCCACCGTCATGGCGATCATCTCGATCGCCTCGCGGATGATGGCGACGACGGTGTCCTCGGCGAGCTTGCACTCCTTCGCGGCACTGTTGAGGATCTCCGCGGTCCGGCCCATGTCCTCGGCGGTCCCGTCGATGGCGTCGACGAACTCGCCCATGCCGCGGCCGAAGGCCTCCGAAGCCTCCCCCTCCCAGTGCTCGGGGAGCTTCGCGGCGCCCATGCGCAGGGTGTCGGCCAGCGACTGGAGCGCCTTCGCCTGGCCGTGCCAGCTCTGCGCCGCTTCATGCAGCTGCGTCGGCATGCCGGTGACCTTCTCCAGCTCGTCGAGCATGCCGGTCGCCTCCAGGACACCCCGGACGAGGTCGTCGATGCCGGCGTCCAGGCCGTGTTCCTGGCTGGGCCCCACGTCCTCCAGCGGCGGGAGCGGAGCGGGTTCCTTCTTCGTCCAGGCGTAGGCGGCTGCGGTGTCGCTCATGCGCCGATGCCGTCCATCCCCTGGCCCAGGTCGTACTCGTTGCTCAGGTACTGACCGCCGACATCCCGAAGCCCCTGGGCCACGTCCGCCAGGACGGAGACGAGGTCCTGCACGTTGTGCTCGGCGGCGGCCGCGTGTTCCAGATAGGCGGAATGCAGCTCGTCGGAGTCCGGGAGCTTGCCGAACGCACCGCCCGGCACGGTGATGTGGGCGAGCGCGGACGCCACCCGTGGCAGGTCGTCGAGGTGTTGCTCGGCCTGTGCCGCGTACTTGAGCAGCATGTCCGGGTCGACGTGGAAGCCGTCCCCCATGAGTCCCCCATCGTTTGCAAGCGCGTGCGTTGCTTCCCGGAGTCTAGGAACGCCCGGTAGCGGCCCCGCCAAGCCGTGGAAAAGGGAAATCCAATCCCGGTCAAGATCACGTAAAGATGTCCCTCGCCCCCTCTTCGCGCGCACCGCACCCGTAACTGCCCCCGCCCACCGACTTGCCAGGCCCTGCCTCCAGGTGTGCTCTGGTAGGCAGGGGCGAGGAGAGAGAGGAGTGCTCTCATGGCTCAAGCGGCACCCACGTCCGGCGGCGGCATGATGGGCAAGGTCAGGCTGAACCGCGCGGCCCGGCCCACTCGCACACCCGACCTGTTCGACGAGCGCGTCCACACTGTGGCGCGGTACGGGATCCCCGTCGTCCTCGGACTCGTCTACGGCTTCTGGTGCGCCGCCAACCGGCGCGGCGGCGGCGAGATCACCGGCTGGAACATCCTGTTCGGCTTCGTCACGGCGGCCGTGTTCATCGTGCTGTGCATCGCCGTCGCGACGTTCGCACCGCTGCTCAAGCGTGAACTGCACTCACTGGTGAAGTCCGGCTTCGCGGGCGCCGCGGTCGGCTTCCTCTACAGCCAGACCGGAGAGTCGGTCTACCGCTCGGTGGCGCTGGGCGTGGTCGTCACGGCGGGCATCTTCCTGGTGTTCTTCTACCGCTACTACACGCGGGAGGACGCCGTCGGCAACCGCATCCGCTGACCGGCACGAGGGTGCGGCACCCCCGGACGCAACCCGTTCGGAGGCGCCCCGCTCGCGCACCCGGCCTCCGGGCCGTTGCCTGGAGAGGTGGCCCCCAAGCGACCCGAGCGCCTGCGGCACGCCCTGTCGGCGGCACTGATCGCCCTCGCGTGTCTGCTGGCGCCGTGCGGCACGCTCGCTGCCTGGGCGGCGTACGACCTGGCCGACACGAGCCGCTATGTCACGGCGATGGCGCCGCTGGCCGGGGACCCCGCCGTGCGGAACGCGGTCGCGGACACCGTCGGCGACGGGATCATGCAGCAGGTCGACGACCGGGGGGACGTACGGCCGCTGCGGGGCACCGTGCGCCCCTTCGTGCACGACGCGGTGCACTCCTTCACCGGTACCGAGGCCTTCCGGCTGGCCTGGGACTCCGGGAACCGGGCGGTCCACGACGCGGTACTGCGCGCCCTGCACGACGAGAGCGAGCGCGACGTCACCGTCGACCTCGCCCCCGTCACCGCCCAGGTCAAGCGTCAACTTGCCGTGGACCACGTCCCGTTCGCGAACCGCATCCCGGTCGAGCACACCGAGGTCTCGGTGCTCCCGGCCCAGGAACTGGACCGCCTCCGGAAGGGATTCCACGTGCTGGAAGTCGCCGGTTTCTGGCTGCCGGTGGCGGCCGTCGTCTTCGCCGTGACCGGGATCGCCGTAGCCGCCTGCCGCCGCCGCGCGGTCACCGCCACCGCCCTCGGCACGGCCCTCGGCGGCGCACTCCTCGCCCTCGCCGTCATGATCGGCCGCCACCTCACCCTCGCCGACCTCCCCGACGAGACCCAGCAACCGGCCGCGGCCGCCGTCTACGACGCCCTGACGGCCACCCTCCGCGAGGCGTGCTGGCTGCTGGTCATCCTGGGCCTGACGGTCGCCCTGGCTGCTTGGCTCATGGGCCGCTTCCGGAGCAGCTCGACCGCGCCCCAAAGGGACGCGCCCCATAGGGGCGCGGGGAACTGCGCGACAAGCCACAACGAACCCGCAGACGACCTACAACGGAGCCCTTAGCGCCACGCCGGCAAGCACCCCCAGAGCCCGCTCCAGATCAGGCAATGCAGCCGAAGCGAGACCAAGCCGGACGGCATCCGGGGTCCGCTTGGGGTCCACCACGAAGGCAGTCCCCGGCGTAACGGCGATCCCGTGCGCCGCCGCGGCGGCCGCAAAGGTATCCGCGCGCCACGGCGCAGCCAACTCCCACCAGGCAAAATAGCCCAGCGGAGCGCCCCGCACCCGAAACCCGCCCAGGTACTCGGCAACCAGCCGCTGCCGCCGCGCCGCATCCTCCCGCTTGGCCGCCACCAGCCGCTCCACCGTCCCGTCCCCGATCCACCGCACCCCCGCCTCCAGCGCGAACCGCCCTGCGCTCCACCCCCCGGACCGCACAGCCGCCGCCACCGCCTCCACACGATGCTCCGGTACGACGAGAAAGCCCGCCGTGAGCCCGGGCGCGACCCGCTTGGAGAGGCCGTCGACGACATGCGTGAGGTGGGGGGCGTGCGCGGCGAGAGGGTCGGCGGCCTCGGCCGGGTCGGCGAGGAAGGACCAGATGCGGTCCTCCACAACGGGGATGTCCAAGTCGGTGACGACTTCGGCGAGTTGGCGCCGTCGCGCCTCACCCGTCGTCACCGATGTGGGGTTGTGCAGGGCCGGCTGGACGTACAGCGCCGACAGGGGAGCGGCCCGGTGGGCGGCCGCGACCGACTCCGGACGCAGCCCGCCCTCGTCGGTGTCCAGCGGGACCAGCCGGACGCCCAGCCTGCCCGCGATCTCCTTGACCAGCGGATACGTCAGCTCCTCGACCCCCACGCGGCCGCCCGGCCGGACGAGGGAGGCGAGGGCCGCGGCGATGGCCTGGCGGGCGTTGCCGGTGAAGAGCAGCCGGTCGGGGGCCGGACGCCAGCCGGGGGTGGCGAGCAGGGCCGCCACCGCCTCGCGGGCCTGCCCGGTCCCGGCGGCGGGAGCAGGGCGCAGTGCCTCGGCGAGGACGTCGGGGCGCAGCATCGGCGCGAGAGCGGGGGCCAGCAGCTCCGACTGGCCGGGCGCGGAGGGGTAGTTGAGCTCCATGTTCACCGGGGCCGCGGTCGCCGGTTCGGTGAGCGCACGCCCGGCAGGTCCGGTCCGGGCGGCCCGTACGAAGGTGCCGCGGCCGACCTCGCCGACGACCAGCCCCCGCCGCACCAGCTCGCCGTACGCCCGCTCCGCCGTCGAGGCCGCGATCCCGTACCGCCTGGCGAACTTCCGCTGCGGAGGCAGCCGTTCGCCCGGCCGGAGCCGTCCGGCGGTGATGTCGTCGGCTATGCGGTCGGCTATCCGCCGGTACGCGTCCACGAGGTCCCCCTGTTTGCTGTCACTGACGGCATTGCACCGAGGGCAAAGATCCTATTGCACCGAGTAGTTGGACCGACCTAGGGTCGAGGTCATGCCGATCCCGCTGGTCCTCGTCCACGGCCACCCCTTCGACCACACCATGTGGAACCCGCAGCTGGAGGCGTTCTCCGACTCCCGCCGGGTGATCGCCCCCGACCTGCGCGGCTACGGCACCTCCCCTTCGGCTCCGGAGGTCACGCGCTTCGAGCAGTTCGCGCAGGACCTCGCCGCACTGCTGGACGGGCTGGGGGTGGAGTCGTGCGTGCTCGCCGGGCTCTCCATGGGCGGCCAGATCGTGATGGACTTCCACCGGCAGTTCCCCGCCCGCGTCCGCGGCCTGGTCCTCGCCGACACCTTCCCGGCCCCGGAGACACCGGAGGGCGTCGAGGTGCGGCACGCCATGGCGGACCGCCTGCTGCGGGAGGGCATGCGCGGGTACGCCGAGGAGGTGCTGGAGAAGATGGTCGCGCCGTACGCCTCCGCCGAGGTCAAGGCGCATGTCCACCGCATGATGACGGCCACCCGTCCCGAGTCCGCCGCGGCGGCCCTGCGCGCCCGCGCCGCCCGCCCCGACTACCGCGAGCTGCTCACCACCGTCACGGTCCCGGCCCTGGTGGTCGTGGGCGCCGACGACACCTACACCCCGGTCGCGGACGCCGAGGCGATGCACGCGGCGCTTCCCGACTCGACCCTCCACGTCATCGAGGGCACGGCCCACATGCCGAACCTGGAGCGGCCGAAGGAGTTCAACGGGGCGCTGGAGAGTTTCCTGGCGCGCATCGACTCCGCCGGGGGATGATTCGGGCATCCCACTCGTGAGCGGAGGGCCCGGACTTGGACACTGCGGCTGCCGAGTGGACCGCTGCCAGCGAGGACGAGCCGGTACGGCGGGGTGGGCGGCGTTTCGCGGCCTGGTGCGCGGGGCTGCTGCTGGCCGCGGTGAGCGTCGTCGTCGGCTGCCGGGCCGCCGACAGCGACGGCTTCACCCCGGTCCCCCAGGTCCTCGCCTTCCTGCCCTGGCTGCTCGCCCCCACCGGACTGGCCCTTCTCCTCGCGCTGCTCGGCCGCTGGCGACTGGGGATGGCGTGGGCGCTCGTCGTACTCGGGCTGCTGGCGTGGTTCATCGAGCCGTACGGGAAGACGGACGAGCCCGGCGGCGCCCCCGTCGCCGAGTTCAAGGTGCTGACCTCGAACGTCGAGTTCGGGCGCGGGACGGGCTCCCTGGTCCCCGAGATCCGGCGCCACAGGCCGGACATCGTGTTCGTGGAGGAGTGCGAGTACACCTGCCAGGCCCGGCTGAAGCGGGACTTCGGCGCCGACTACCCGTACCGGCAGGCTGTGCCGGCCGGGGGCTCCGAGGGCTCGATCATCCTCAGCCGCTTCCCGCTCAAGGGCACGGAGGGCGTGACCGGCACCATGGGCATGCCCGGTGCCGTCGCCGAGGTGCGCGGGCATCCCGTACGGCTTCAGCTGGCGCACCCCATGCCGCCGCTGCCCGGACAGCTCGGCCTCTGGCGCCGGGAGCTCGGGCGGCTGCGGGACGCTGCCGCCGCCGCGCGTACACCCATGATCCTGGCCGGTGACTTCAACGCCTCCCAGGACCACGCCGCCTTCCGCCGCATCCTGGACACCGGTATGCAGGACGCCGCCCGCCTCGCGGGCCACGCCCGCACCCCCAGCTGGCCCGCCCGCACGGCCCCGACCATCGGCGCCCAGATCGACCACATCCTCCTCTCCCCGGACCTCTCCGCGACCAGCGCCCACTTCCTCGACCTGACCGACACCGACCACCGCGCCCTGCTCGCGGATCTCACGCTTCACCAGCACGGATAAGGCCGGAGCGGGTGCTCATAATGGGCCCATGTCCCGAGAGTTCCGCGCCGGCCTCACCCCTCCCGACTGGCTGGTAAGGAACCTCCGGCCCCAGCAGGCCCCGGTGAACTGGGCGGCCGTGGCCCGCGCGGCGGTCGCGATGGCGCTCCCGCTGGCGGTCGGTCTCGCGGCCGGCCGGCCCGCCTACGGTGCGCTGGCCTCCATGGGCGCCCTCTCCGGTGTCATCGGCGACACCGCGGACGCGTACCGCATGCGGATCCTCAACATCGCGATCCCCCAGCTCTTCGGTGCGATCGGGGTGACCCTGGGCTCGCTGGTGTTCGGACACGGCTGGGTCGCGGTCGCCGCGGTCACCGGCATCGCGCTGGTCTCCGGGATGATCTCGACGATCGGGGCGGTCGCCTCCGTCTCGGGGCTGCTGCTGCTCCTCAACTCCGTGGTGGGCGCGGGGCTGCCCATGCCGGGCGACTGGTGGCTGGCGCCGGCCCTGATGTCCGGCGGCGGCCTCCTCGTCCTCCTCCTCGCACTGCTCGCCTGGCCACTGCGGTCCGGGGTGCCGGAGCGGGCGGCGGTCGCGGACACGTACCGGACGGTGGCCGCGCTGATGGCGGCCTGCGGCACTCACGAGTACGACGCCGCACGCCACACCGTCACCCAGTCCCTGAACCAGTCCTACGACCTGGTCCTCGCCCGCCGCACCCGCCACCACGGCCGCAGCCCCGAACTCACCCGCCTGCTGGCCCAGTTGAACGCCATCACCCCGGTCGTGGAGGCCGCCCCCGCCGTCCGGCAGAGCGGTACGCCCCTGCCGCCCGAGGTCCCCGAGGCCGTACGCCATCTCGCGCAGGCCGTGGAGACCGGCTACACGGGACCGATAGGGCTGAAGCTCCCCGCGCCGACGTCGGAGACCGCCCGCGCCGTCGACCACGCCCTGCGGCACGCCGCCGAGGTCGTCACCGCGCCGGACATCGACCCCCGGGGCATCGACGACCGCCTCGGCCGCCCGGCGACCCTGTCGATCCGCGCGGCCCGCGCCGCCCGCAACGTCACCCTCTCCGCCAACTCCTGGCGCTACGGACTGCGCCTCGCACTCTGCATCGGCATCGCGCAGGCCCTGGTGTCGATCGTCCCGGTGCCCCGCTCGTACTGGGTCGCCCTCACCATCACCTTCGTACTCAAGCCCGACTTCGGCTCGGTGTTCTCACGGGCGCTGCTGCGGGCCCTGGGCACGGTCGCGGGACTGGTGATCGCGGCGGCGGTGCTGGCGGCGGTACCGCGCGGATGGTGGGACGTGGTGGCGATGCTGGTACTCGCCCCGCTGATCCCGGCGCTGACGCCCCGCGGCTACGGCTACCAGACGGCAGCGATCACGCCCGTGATCCTGCTCCTCTCCGACATCCTGAACCATCAGGGCACGGCCCTGCTCCTGCCCCGCCTGGTCGACTCCCTCATCGGCTGCGGCATCGCGCTCGTCGCCGGCTATCTGCTGTGGCCGGAGAGCTGGCACACCCGCGTCGGCGACCGGCTCGCGGACGCGGTCGCGAACACCGCGCAGTACGTCGAGTCGGCCTTCGGCGACGGCACCGAACCGGCCGCCCGCGCCCGTATGCGACGCCGCCTCTACCGCGATCTGTCCGTCATCCGTACGGAGTTCCAGCGCGCCCTGACCGAACCGCCGCCGACCGGCCGCCGGGCCGCAGCCTGGTGGCCGCTGGTCGTCGCGGTGGAGCGCATCGTGGACGCCACCACGGCCGCGGCCGTGCGGGTGCGGCACGGGGCGGCCACGCCGGCCGCCGCCGAGGTCCGTCAAGTCGCCATGCAATTGGGGGAGTTGGCGGAGGGTCTGCGGGACACCGAGGTCCTGTACCCGGTCCGTACGGATCTCACCGGGCCGGCGGACAGTGTCCTGGAGCCGCTGCGGCAGGAGGTGGCGGCGGCGCGGGCGATCGCGTCACCGCACTGAGCCCACCCGGAACACAGGTGGGTGCGGCCGCCCTGTGCAGGAGGGCGGCCGCACCGTGTGGGGAGTGGCGACTAACGCGTGCTCTTGTGCAGGGACTTGCCGCTCAGGGACTTGTCGCTGAGGGTTTTGTCGCTGAGGGCCTTGTCCAGCGCGGCCCGGAACCCGTTGGCCCACAGCTGGTCGACCTTGGCGCGCTCATTGGCGTCCGGATCGGAGTTCGTGCAGGACGGACCGGGGCCGCCGCCCGACATCAGCTCACTGCACGGACCCTCGTAGTGGTCGGGCAGCCCGAGGACGTGCCCGGTCTCATGGGCGGTCACGCGCGTCGAGTCGTACTCCTTGTTCTGCGCGTAGTCGAGGAAGACATAGCCGCCTCCGTGACCGTCGGTCGAGGCGTACGAGCCGCGGGAGTCGTTGCCCTCGCGGTAGCTGAAGTCGGCGCCCGAGGACCCCGCCTGGAGCTTCACGTTCGACACCGCACCGTTCCAGATCTGGGCGCTGCGGGCTATCTCGGCACTGAACGTGGGCGCCGCGGAGGCGTCGTAGGTGACCGTGACGGCAGCCGCGCTGTTCGGGTGGGCGGCCCGCTTCTCGGCGACGGACTTGAGGACGGCCTGGAAGAACGCCTTGTCGGCCTTGGCCTCGGCGGACGAGCCGGTGTAGCCGGAGTAGCCCGTGTACGGGGCGGAAGCCGGGGCCGCGGCGGCCGGAACCGTCGTACCCAGGCCGAAGACCGCGAGGCTGAGGCCGACGGCGGCCACCGCCCGGGTGGATATGGGCATGACAGACGCAGAGGTGCGCTTGCGCATCGATGACTCCTAGGTGGGGGGTGAGTCGTCGAAGCTGAGTTTCGGCCCCTGTGGAACGGCTGTGATGATGGCAACCGGCGATAGCGCGCCGCTATCACCACGCACCAAGTCCCCCAATTCATCAATATCGGGAGTGATTTGTGAGGCTGGTGAAACCTTGGGTTCCGCTTTACGCTCCGAGGGCATGGAGCTAGAGGTGAGACACCTCCGCGCGCTGTGCGCGATAGCCGACACCGGCAGTCTGCACCGCGCCGCCCGCCAACTGGGCGTCGCCCAGCCGTCGTTGAGCACCCAACTGCGCCGTATCGAGCAGGAGCTCGGCGGCACGCTGTTCGTCCGCGCCCGCACCGGCTGCCGGCCCACCCCACTGGGCAGCCTGGTGCTCAGCCGCGCCCGTCCCCTGGTGGCCGAAATGCGCTCCTTGGTCAGCGAGGCAAGAGCGGCAGCCACCGGCGGCACCGAACTCCGCGTCGGCTCCACCGCCAGCAAGGCCCTGGCAGGCTGGCTCCGCCGCCTGCGCGCCCACGGCCAGGAACCGACCCTGCACATGAACGTCTCCCCCAACGCCCTTCTCCGCATGGTCGCCGACGGCCAACTGGACGTCGCCTTCGTGCACGAGGTCGAGGGCAGCCCGCTGCGCATCCCCGAGGGCCTGCGCCTGCGCACCCTGGTCGAACGCGAACCCCAGTTCGTGTACGTGTCGGCCGACCACCCGGCAACCGCGCACCCCGTGGTCGACGTCCGCGAACTGGCCGCCGACCGCTGGATGATCGACCCCACGGTGGACGGCGAATGGGACGCGGTCCAGCGCATGTTCCGCACGGCGGGCATCAACCCGCACGTCCTGCACGGCGACTACCACACGGCCGCCGCCCTGGTCGCAACCGGCGAGGTCGTCACCGTCTGCCAGCCGACCGCCCTCTCCCGCCCCGACATGGCGGTACGCCGCCTCCACGGCGACCCCCTGGGCGTACGCCTCCTGCTGGCGGCCCGCACGGAAACCGACCTGGACGGCGCCCTGCCCACACTGGAGGAGGCGTACTGGGAGTCGGCTCGGCAGGCGCCTGCTTATCGGGAGTGGCTGGAACACGAGGCGTCCCCGTTGACGCGTGGTTGACACGAGTGGCCGTACTGTCCCTTGCCCCTGCCCAAGATCGCTATCTGGGGCCGCTAACCTTACGTGTCCGTCCTGGCCAGGGATTGACGGGATCAACTCACGCGAAGGGTTGCGCACATGGGCATTCTCACTCTCCTGCGGAACGCGTTCGGCAGGTCACGCAAGGGGCGTGACGCCGAAGCAGAGGGTGCGGACCTCACCCCTTCGCACACTGCGGAACCAACGGTCCCGGCACCGTCCCCGGAGCCCCAGCCGACGGCATCTGCGCAGGTCCCGGAACCGCGCTCGTCGTCCACGGAGGACCAGGACGAGCACGAACTGGTCTCGGCGGCCTTCGACAACGTCACGGTTCCGAGGCCTTCGGAGCCACTGGACCAGGTGACCGCGGAGCCGACGGTCGACGAGCCCTCCGAGCCGACGGCCCAGACGCAGCCCGAGCCCGACCCCGAGGAGCAGCCGGAACCGGCCACCGAGGCCGCCCCGGAGCCGGCCCTGGCCGCCGAGGTCGAGGCTGAGGAGCCGGAGCAGACCGCTGAGCCGCTGGCGGAGCCCGAGCCGGGGGCGGAGGTCGTTCCCGAGCCGGTCGCAGAGCCCGAGCCGGAGGCGGAGGTGGTTCCCGAGCCGGTCGCGGAGCCCGAGCCGGAGGCGGAGGTCGTTCCCGAGCCGGTCGCAGAGCCGGAGCTGGAGCAGACCCCTGAGCCGGTGGCCGCCGAGGAGCCGGAGCCCACCGCGGCACCGGAGGAGACCGCGGCGCCGGTGGCGGAGGCCGAGCCCGAGCCGGAGCCGGAGCCGGAGACCGAACCCGTGGCGGAGATCGCCCCCGAGCCGGAGCCCGAGCCGGTCGCCGCAGCTGAGGAGCCCGTGGCGGAGGCCGAGGCCGACGAGCCGGAGCAGGCCCCCGTGGCCGAAGGCGAAGCCGAGGCCGAGCCGGAGCAGGCCCCCGAGCCTGTGGCCCCCGCGGCTCAGGCGGACGAGCCCGCGGCCGCCGACGGCGAGGAAGCCCCACAGGGGCCACCCGCAGCCGACGACGAAAGCAGCACGGGCGGTGCGGGTGGGAACACCGAGGCCGAAGGCGAAGCCGAGGCCGAGCCGGAGCAGACCCCCGTGGCCGAGGCGGAGCCCGTGGCCGAGCCCGTGGCCGAGGCCGAGCCCGTCGCCGCCGTGCCGGAGGCCGACGCCCCCGCCGCCGCCCTGGCGAAGGCCGGCCTGACAACCGCCCGCGCCAAGGTCTACCTGGTCCTCGACCGCTCCGCGAGCATGCGCCCGTACTACAAGGACGGCTCCGCCCAGGCCCTGGCCGACCAGACCCTCGCCCTCGCCGAGCACCTGGACCCCGCCGGCAGCGAGAAGACCTCCGTCCACGTCGTCTTCTTCTCCACGGAGGTCGACGGCACCACCGACCTCACCCCGGCCTCCCCCGAGACCGCCATCGACGACGCACACGCCGGCCTCGGCCGCATGGGCCGTACCAGCTACCACGCCGCCGTGGAAGCGGTCCTCGCCCACTACGACGCCAACAACCCCGACGCGAAGACCCCCGCCCTGGTGATCTTCCAGACGGACGGCGCCCCGGATGCGAAGACCCCCGCCACCCAGGCCCTCACCGAGGCCGCGAAGACCCACCCCTCGGTGTTCTTCTCCTTCGTCGCGTTCGGCGACCACGACAACAAGGCCTTCGACTACCTCCGCAAACTGAAGACCGGCAACACGGCCTTCTTCCACGCGGGCCCCACCCCCCTGGAGCTCACGGACGCGGAGCTCTACGACGGCGTACTGATCGACTGGCGCCCGTAGCCCGTAGACCCCGCCGAAAGAACGAAAGATCACCCGGGCCGCCCCTTCCCACCCCATAAAACGGGAAGCGGGCGGCCCACCCATGTCGGCTACGATTTCAAGGTTCGCAAAGAACCAAGAACCCCGAATTCCGACCTGGGAGCAGCCCCCGATGGCTCGACACCTCATCACCAGCGCCCTTCCGTACATCAACGGAATCAAGCACCTGGGCAACATGGTGGGGTCCATGCTCCCGGCGGACGTGTACTCCCGGTACCTCCGCCAGCGCGGCCACGACGTCCTCTACATCTGCGCCACCGACGAGCACGGCACCCCCGCCGAGCTCGCCGCCAAGGAGCAGGGCATCCCGGTCGCGGACTTCTGCGCGCAGGCGCACGACGCCCAGAAAGCGGTCTACGACGGCTTCGCGCTGGCCTTCGACTACTTCGGCCGCAGCTCCTCCCCGCAGAACGTCGAGATCACCCAGCACTTCGCCCGCCGCCTCAACGAGAACGGCTTCATCGAGGAGCGGGCGATCCGCCAGGTCTACAGCCCCGCCGACGGCCGCTTCCTCCCGGACCGCTATGTCGAGGGCACCTGCCCCCACTGCGGCTACGACAAGGCCCGCGGCGACCAGTGCGAGAACTGCACCCGCGTCCTCGACCCGACCGACCTGATCAACCCGCGCTCGGCGATCTCCGGCTCCACGGACCTGGAGGTCCGCGAGACCAAGCACCTCTTCCTCCTCCAGTCCAAGCTGGAGAACGAGGTGCGCGAGTGGGTGGCCCGCCACGACAAGGACTGGCCGCAGCTGGCCTCCTCCATCGCCCACAAGTGGCTGACCGAGGGCCTGCACGACCGCGCGATCACCCGCGACCTGGACTGGGGCGTCCCGGTCCCGGCCGACACCTGGCCGGAGCTGGCGGCCGAGGGCAAGGTCTTCTACGTCTGGTTCGACGCCCCGATCGAGTACATCGGCGCGACGAAGGAGTGGTCGGACCTCGACCCGGAGAACCGCGACTGGAAGTCGTGGTGGTACGACGTCGACAACGACGTCCGCTACACGGAGTTCATGGCCAAGGACAACGTCCCCTTCCACACCGTCATGTTCCCGGCCACCGAACTCGGCGTCCGCGAGCCCTGGAAGAAGGTCGACTACGTCAAGGCCTTCAACTGGCTGACGTACTACGGCGGGAAGTTCTCCACGTCCCAGAAGCGGGGCGTCTTCACCGACCAGGCCCTGGACATCCTGCCGGCGGACTACTGGCGCTACTTCCTGATCGCCAACGCCCCCGAGTCGGACGACTCGTCCTTCACCTGGGAGCACTTCACTGCGACGGTCAACAAGGACCTGGCCGACACCCTCGGCAACTTCGTCAACCGGGTGCTGTCGTTCTCCAAGAAGCGCTTCGGCGAGGACGTCCCCGCGGGCGGCGTGCCGGGTGAGGCGGAGACCAGGCTGGGCGAGCAGATCGCCGAGCTCCTCGCCGAGTACGAGGGTCACCTGGAGACCCTCCAGTTCCGCAAGGCCGCGGCAGCACTCCGCGCCCTGTGGTCCGCGGGCAACTCCTACCTGGAGGAGAAGGCCCCCTGGCTGGAGATCAAGACGGACAAGGACGGCGCGGCCCTCACCCTGCGCACGGCGATGAACCTGATCCACCTCTACGCGGTGGTCTCGGAGCCCTTCATCCCGACGACGTCGGCCGCCATGCGCCAGGCCTTCGACCTCCCCGCCGACACCGCAACCTGGGTCTCCCCGGCCGAGGCGAAGTCCCTCACCGCGGTCCCCGCCGGCACCCCCTTCACCGTCCCGCCGGTCCTGTTCGCCAAGCTGACGGACGAGGACCTGGAGACGTACAAGGAGCGCTTCGGCGGCGAGCCCGCGTAACAACAGAAGACCAGAAGGGCCCGGGACCGAACGGTTCCGGGCCCTTTTCGTCGCGCGACCGAGCAGCCCCGAGGTAAGGTAGAACAGATCTACATAGAAGGAAACTACATAAACTCGGAGACCCGGCGATGCCCTCTAGCTTCGTAGGCCGCGAGACCGAGCTGGCCCTCCTCCGTAAGCGCCTCGATCGCGTCACTGCCGACGGCACCGGTGCCTCGGTCGCCATGAGAGGACGGCGACAGGTGGGGAAGTCGCGGCTCGTGCAGGAGTTCTGCGACCGCTCGGGCCGGCCATACGTCTTCTACACAGCGATCAAAGGGGCATCGCCCTTGGAAGGCATCGCGGACTTCATGGTGGAGCTGCGTGAGTCCTCGCTCCCCGCCGACCCGGAACTCGTGCCCGGGACGGCACCCACCACCTGGCCCGACGCCTTCCGTACCCTCGCCGCACTGCTACCCGACACTCCCAGCATCGTCGTACTCGACGAACTCCCCTGGCTCGCCGAACAGGACCCCGTGTTCGACGGCGCGCTGCAGACCGCCTGGGACCGGTTGCTGTCCAGCCGTCCGGTACTGCTGCTCCTGCTCGGCAGCGACCTGCACATGATGGAACGGTTCACGGCGTACGACCGCCCCTTCTACGGACGTGCCGACAACTTCGTCCTGGAGCCGCTGAATCCGGCGGAGACAGGCAACGCTCTGGGGCTGCACGCGGCCGACGCCATCGACGCACACCTCGTCTCCGGTGGCCTGCCGGGGATTCTGCGTACCTGGCCGCGCGGCACCCCTGCGCTGGACTTCATCAGATCCGAGTGCGCCGACCCGGCCTCGCCTCTGTTCGGCGTGCCGGAGGCGACCCTGCTGGCCGAGTTCCCGGCACCGGACCAGGCTCGCCGAGTCCTGGAGGCGGTCGGCAGCGGCGATCGTACGCACGCCAACATCGCGGCGACAGCCGGGAGCCAGAGCGGGGCGCTGCCCTCCGGGATACTCTCCCCCCTGCTGCGCCGCCTCACCGACGAGAAGCGCGTCCTCGCCTCGGAGCCCCCCCTCTCGACCAAGCCCGGCAAACCCGCCCTCTACCGCGTCGCCGACAGCAACCTGCGCCTCTACCTCGCCGCCCTGCGCTCCGCACACGAGTTGTCCCGACGTGGCCGCCCCGAGGCCGCGTACCGGGTTGTCGAGCGTCGCTGGGCCGCCTGGCGTGGCCGGGCGGTCGAACCCCTGATCCGCCAAGCCCTGGAACTGGCCGCCGCCTCAGGCGACTTCCCCTGGCTCGACACGGACGTCGTCGGCGGCTGGTGGAACCGCCGGTTCGCACCCGAGATCGACCTCGTCGGTGCCGACCGCGCCCCGGTGGCCGGAACCGTCTTCTTCGCGGGCTCCGTGAAGTGGCTCGCCTCCCCCTTCGACCAGCGCGACCTGGCCGCCCTGGTAGAGGGCGCCGCCGAGATCCCCGGCTTCTCCTCGAACGTGGCAAACCTGGCCGTCGTATCCCTGTCCGGTACGACGGCCGCGGTGGTGTCCGAAGGAGTCGGACTGGTGTGGGGGCCACAGGATGTGGTCTCCGCATGGCAGCCGTGACACCTGCCGGCCCGCCAGGGTTGGTGAAACCGCAGCGGGGCAAAGGTGAGTTACCTATGCTGCTGAGTCGGACGGGTGGGGGGCGATGTCGGCACCGGGAGAGGCCAGGCAGGAAACGGCCGCGGTTCGCAATGAGTTCGCGCTGGAGCGGTACCGGTACATCCTGCAGCAGATCAATGCGGTGAACGAGAACGCGCACCGCTTCCTCACCCTTTACCAGACCCTCGCCACGGCACTGGTCAGCGCGGCCCTGCTCCTCTTCGTCGGCTACAAGAAGTGGGACCTTGCACCGGCACACCGCGCGCGGCGGAGTGATCGGGCTACTCGTCCTCGACCACACCACGTTGACTTGGCAGAAGATGTGGTGGCGTATGTCGGGAAGCATTCCCGGATACTTCATGCGCGCGTTGTGCCAGGCCTGGGAGTGCAGCATCCAGTCCCTGCTGGAACCGGTCGCACAACGCAAGTGGTCGGACTCGCTCCACCTGGACGACGAGCGCGTCGGTCCCGTCTCCGGCTACCTGCTGAACCGCCCCTGAACGACCGCAGGATCGTCCGCACCAAGGGTGCAGGAAAGCGGATAGCCGAAGGAGGGCACCGTAGATCACCGGTCCGTTCCGTTCTATGGAGATCGGTCGCCATCTCGTGAATCTTCGGCGAGGCCAATGGTGTTCTCATCGGCGACTGGGGGATATTGCCGCGCCGCATACGTAGGGTGTGCGCCATGGCAGTCCCCGAGGTCATACCGATCTCCTACGAACCGCACGGCCGGGCCGAGGCCATCGGCCGCTACGCGGACGGCCAGTTCCTGGGAACGGTCACGTACGCCTTTCCGCGCGGGTACCGTCCCGACGACGGCTGGGAAAACGAAAAACGCCTCTTCGCAGTGCTCCACACCTTCGACGCCGAGGGCGAGTACCGCGACTCGGAGATCTGGTGTGCCGGCACCTGGGCCGAGCAGCAGCGCAATCCGCACGGCGACGACTCGGTCCTGACCCGCGCCCGTGTCCACCTGGCAAAACTGCTGCGCAGTCTGCCCCGGCGCTCCTACACGGACATCGCGATACGTCCCTTCCAACTCACAGCGGACGGCGTGCTGTTCGGCCTGGTGACCGGCCAGGACGAGGAGGGCGGCTGGGCCGAGCTCTACCCGGACCGCCTGTTCTTCGCCTCGCCCTGGGACGGCTCGTACGACACCTAGGCATCAGGAGAGCGTTCCGGCGCCCGTCGTCGCCAGCCCCGTCAGCAGGTTCCTCGCCTCATACTCGAGGCCCGCGGTCAGCGTCGGCTTCCAGTTTCACCGTCGTCTTCATCTTCTTCTACGAGGCGGCGTTGTACGCGGCGACGGGGTCGGTGGTCACGGCCATACCACCGGCCGCGAGGACCGTACGGCGGGCCGACTCCCGTATTTCTTACCTGCCTTGGGGTTCCTGAGTGCCTGTGCTCAAGCGAAAGGGCTCGAAACCGACGCCGGTTTCGAGCCCTTCGCATCCGCCTGTGGCTTACTACTTCGGCTGCGGCTTGCGCACCGACAGGTGCAGCTCCTTCAGCCGCGCCTCCTCCAGCTCCGTCGGCGCGCCCATCATCAGGTCCTGGGCGTTGCCGTTGAGCGGGAAGGCGATGGTCTCGCGGATGTTCGGCTCGTCGGCCAGCAGCATGACGATGCGGTCGACGCCGGGGGCGATGCCGCCGTGCGGCGGGGCGCCGAAGCGGAAGGCGCGCAGCATGCCCGCGAACTTCTCCTCGACGGTCTCGCGGTCGTAGCCCGCGATCTCGAAGGCCTTGAGCATGATCTCCGGCTCGTGGTTCCGGATCGCGCCGGAGGACAGCTCGACGCCGTTGCAGACGATGTCGTACTGCCAGCCGAGGATGTCCAGCGGGTCCTGGGTCTGAAGGGCCTCCAGGCCGCCCTGCGGCATGGAGAACGGGTTGTGCGAGAAGTCGATCGCGCCGGTGTCCTCGTCCTTCTCGTACATCGGGAAGTCGACGATCCAGCAGAACCGGAAGACGCCCTCCTCGAAGTGCCCGGCGCGCTTGGCGGCCTCGACCCGCACCGCGCCCATGATCTTCGAGACCTCGTCGAACTCGCCCGCGCCGAAGAACACCGCGTGCCCGGCGGCCAGCGACAGACGCTTGGTCAGCTCGGCGACGTTCTCCTCGGTGAGGAACTTCGCGATCGGGCCGGACAGCGAACCGTCCTCGGCCACACGGACCCAGGCCAGGCCCTTCGCGCCCTGCGAGACCGCGAAGTCACCGAGCTGGTCGAAGAACTTCCGCGGCTGCGCGGAGACGTCCGGCACCGGCAGCGCACGCACGTGCTTGCCGGCGAAGGCCTTGAACTCGGAGCCCTCGAAGATGTCGGTGATGTCGACGAGCTCCAGCTGGGCCCGCAGGTCCGGCTTGTCGGAGCCGTACTTCAGCATCGCCTCGCGGAACGGGATCCGCGGGAAGGGGGAGGTGACGTGGCGGCCGCCGCCGAACTCCTCGAACAGCTCGGTCATGAGCTGCTCGATGGGGCGGAAGACGTCCTCCTGCTCGACGAAGCTCATCTCGACGTCGAGCTGGTAGAACTCGCCCGGCGAGCGGTCCGCACGCGCGTCCTCGTCACGGAAGCAGGGCGCGATCTGGAAGTAGCGGTCGAAGCCGGAGATCATCAGCAGCTGCTTGAACTGCTGCGGGGCCTGCGGCAGGGCGTAGAACTTGCCCGGGTTGAGGCGCGAGGGGACCACGAAGTCCCGGGCGCCCTCGGGGGAGGTCGCCGACAGGATCGGCGTCGCCATCTCGTTGAAGCCCAGCGCCGTCATCTTGTGGCGGATCGCCGAGATGACCGACGTACGCAGCAGGATGTTGCGGTGCATGCGCTCGCGGCGCAGGTCCAGGAAGCGGTACTCCAGGCGCCGCTCCTCGTTGACCCCGTCCTCGGTGTTGATCGTGAAGGGGAGCGGGGCGGCCGCGCCGAGCAGCTCGACCTCGCCGACCTCGACCTCGATCTCACCGGTCGGCAGGTCCGGGTTGACGTTCTCGGTGCCCCGGGAGACGACCTTGCCGTCGACGCGGACCGTCGACTCCTTGGTCAGCTTGTCGAGGGCCTCGTAGGCCGGGGTGCCGGGACGGGCGACGAGCTGCGTGATGCCGTAGTGATCGCGCAGATCGATGAAGAGGATGCCGCCCAGGTCGCGCCGATTGTGCAGCCAGCCACTCAGCCGGACGTCGGTGCCGACGTCAGAGGAGCGGAGCTCGCCGCAGGTGTGGGACCTGTACCGATGCATCGTCGTTCATCCAGTCTTCGCGGATCGGGGTCTGTGTCACTCAGGGTGTTTCACGTGAAACAACCCCCAGGGTACCGGGCACCCCAAGATCGGCTCCCCACCATTAAGAGTGGGCAATCGGTGGCACTCCTCGATCACCTCTCCATAAAGTGGGGCAATGCGCACTGGTGAGCCTCTGCCCGCCGTGGGGGAGGTTCTCGCCGCCCTCGCGACCGGCCTGTGGCACTGGGACACCGCCACCGAACTCGTCACGGTCGACGCCGAGGCGGCTCGGCTGCTGGGGCTGCCCGCCGAGCAGACCACCCTCACCGAGGCCAAGGCCCGGGCCCGGCTCCACCCGGTCGACTGGAACGAGATCATCGCCGTCGTCGGGCTCGCCGTCGCCGAGGGCACGCTGGCCGAGGTGCGGATCCGGATCATGGACGAGCACGGCCGGGTGATCCGTGTGGTCCGCTCCCGCTCCAAGCCGTCCTTCGACCCCGAGAAGAAGTCCTTCCAGCTGATCGGCACGCTTCAGGAGGTCACCGAGCCGACCCCGGGCACACCGGCCGGGCGCAGCGCCGTCACGGGCGACTGGCGGCGCTCCCGGGAGGCCTTCCTGCTGGACGCGGGCCGGGCGCTGGCCGAGGCGCGGTCCACGGAGGAGGTGCTGCGGGTCGCGGCGGGTCTGTCGATGCCGGGGTTCACCCCGGACGGGCTCGCGGTGTTCGGGGTATCGGGCGATCGCCTGACGATCATCGGCCACCACGGGCACCAGCCCGGCGACGACGGCCCCTTCTCGCACATGTCCCTGGACACGGACTACCCGGCCGCCGAGGTGGCCCGCACCGGCCGTGCCGTCTACCTCTCCACCCCCGAGCAGTACAAGTCGCGCTACCCGGCCGCCTGGCCGCTCGCCGCCTCCTTCAACCGCCACTCCTGGGCGTTCCTGCCGCTGACCGTGGCGGGTCGCACCATGGGCGCCTGGATGGCGGCCTTCGCCTACCCGGTGACCTTCAATCCGGACGAGCGGTCCGTGCTGACGACGGTGGCCCGCATGCTGGCCCAGGCGCTGTCCCGGGCAGGCACCGCCGAGACCGAGCGCGCGCTGACCGACGGCCTGCAGCGCTCGATGCTGCCGACCCTCGGCCCGCAGATACCGGGCATGAGCGTCGCCGCCCGCTATGTCCCCACCGGCGGCGGCCTCCAGGTCGGCGGCGACTGGTACGACATGATCCCGCTGCCCGGGGGTCCCCCCTCCGGGGGAGGCCGGATCGCCCTGGTCATCGGTGACGTCCAGGGCCATGACGTGCGGGCGGCCGGCCTGATGGGCCAGCTCCGTATCGCCCTGCGCGCGTACGCCTCCGAGGGCCACCGCCCCGACGCGGTGCTCTCCCGCGCCTCCCGCTTCCTGCACGGCCTGTCGGACGGCGCCACCCGGCCCGGCGCCACCCAGGAGGACGCCCTCGCGGACCTGCGCTTCGCGACCTGTCTGTACGTCGAGGTCGACCCGACGACCGGCACCCTCGACATCGCCCGCGCCGGGCACCCGGACCCGGCGATCCGGATGGCGGACGGGACGGTGCTGGCCCGTCCGACGGCGGGCGGTCTGCCGCTCGGCATCGACCCGGACGCCGACTACCCGACCACCCGGATCATCCTCGAACCCGGCGAGACCATGCTGATCTGCACGGACGGTCTGATCGAGACCGGCGGCCACGACCTGGACAGCGGCTGGCAGCGGATCCGCACGATCCTGGAGGAGCACAAGGGCGACCTGGAGGAGCTGGCCGACGCCCTGGTCCAGGGGGTGCACGGCCCCTCCTCCCACCACACCACCGGCCCCCTCGCGGACCGGCGCGAGGACGACATAGCCGTACTGCTGCTGTCCCGTCCGGAGGGCTGCGGCGAGACGGTGCTCGTGCCGCCGAAGGTCCGCCGCACCATGCTGTCCGTCGCGCAGGCGGAACCGGAGCGGGTGGCGGTGGCCCGTCAGCACCTGCGTGAGCTGCTGCACGACTGGCCCTCGGCGGACCAGGTCGACTCGGCGGTGCTGCTGGTCTCCGAGATGCTCACCAACGTCCTCGTGCACACCGACGCCGACGCACTGCTGCTGGCGGAGGTGCGGGGCGAGCCCGGCGGCCGCCGGATGCGTATCGGGGTCACGGACACCAGCGACGCCCTGCCGCACAAGCGCCGCCCCGGCGAACTGGCCTCCTCGGGGCGCGGGTTGATGCTCATCGAGCTGCTCGCGGACGCATGGGGCGTGGACCCGCAGGGCGAGGGCAAGAGCATCTGGTTCGAGCTCTACGAGTCCGACGGCTCGGGTACCTGATACCGCGCCCGCAGTTCGTGTACGACGCCGAAGACGGCGGCGGTGAGCGGCACCGCGAGCAGCATCCCGAGCACCCCGGCGACGGAGGCCCCCGCCGTGATCGCCACCATGACCACGGCCGGGTGCATCTGCACGGTCCGGCTCTGGATCATCGGCGTGAGCACATGCCCCTCCAGCACCTGCACGGCGAGGACGACCCCGAGCACCCACAGCGCGATCACGAACCCACGGTCGGCGAGCGCGACCAGCACGGCGACCGCACCGGAGATGAAGGCGCCGAGGTAGGGGATGAAGGCCCCGACGAAGACGAGCGCGCCGAGCCCGACGGCACCGGGCACATCCAGCACCAGCAGCCCCAGGGTGATGCAGACGGCGTCGATGAGCGCGATGACGCTGGTGCCGCGCATGAAGCCCTCGACGGCCTCGTAGGCCCGGCGGGCCATGGCTTCGAGCGTGTCGCCGCTCTCGCCGGGAGCGATGCCCCGGATCAGGTCGGCGGCCTTGTGCGAGTCCCGCAGGAAGAAGAAGACGAGGAACAGCGCCAGGACGGCCATGGCGATGGTCTCGCCGACGACGCTGACCCCGCTGATGACATTGGAGGCGGCCGTTCCGCCGAACTTGGTGAGGAGATCCTTGGCGTTCGTGGCGAGGTCGTCCAGGGAGGTCCCCGCGGCCCCGAAGTGATCGGCGACGCCCTGGCCCGCGTCCTTCAGTGACGCGACGATCTGGTCACCGGTGTCGATGAGCGCGGCGACGACGATGTACACGGCCCCGCCGACCACGGCCACGACCGCGACACAGGTGAGCCCGGCGGCGACGGAGCGGTTGACCTTGGCCTTGACGAGCCGCCGGTGCAGCGGCCCGAGCAGGGCCGTCCCGAGCAGGGCGAGCAGCACCGGCGTCACGGCCGTACGGAACTGCGAGCACAGCAGGACCCCGACGTACACGACCCCGGCGACCAGCAGGATCACGGCGCACCAGGCGGCGAGCCGCCGGACGGGATCGGGGAGAAGCTGCACCCGTCCAGCGGATCACGCCCGCCCGCGCCGTGTCCTGCGCGGACGACCCACCCGAGTGAGACCCGGGCGGCCCGTCCGCGCGCGGTCCTACAGGCCGCCCTCGGTCATCCCGTGCACGGCCGGGATGGTGCCCAGCCGGCCCTTCTGGAAGTCCTCGAAGGCCTGCTGGAGCTCCTCGCGGGTGTTCATGACGAAGGGACCGTAGTGGGCCATGGGCTCACGGATCGGCTGCCCGCCCAGGAGCACGACCTCCAGGTCCGGGGTGTGCGAGTCCTGCTTCTCGTCCGCCCGGACGGTCAGCGCGGAGCCCGCGCCGAACACGGCGGTCTGGCCCAGCTCGATCGGCCGGCGCTCGGCACCGACCGCGCCCCGGCCCGCGAGGACGTACGCGAGACCGTTGAAGTCCTCGCGCCACGGCAGGGTGATCTCCGCACCCGGCGCCAGCGTCGCATGGATCATCGTGATCGGCGTGTGCGTGATGCCGGGGCCCTGGTGGCCGTCGAGCTCACCGGCGATGACACGCAGGAGCGCGCCGCCGTCCGGGGTCGTCAGCAGCTGAACGTTTCCGCCGCGGATGTCCTGGTACCGCGGGGCCATCATCTTGTCCTTGGCCGGGAGGTTCACCCACAGCTGCAGCCCGTGGAAGAGGCCGCCGGACATGACGAGGGACTCCGGCGGCGCCTCGATGTGCAGCAGGCCGGAGCCCGCGGTCATCCACTGGGTGTCGCCGTTGGTGATGGTGCCGCCACCGCCCTGCGAGTCCTGGTGGTCGAAGATCCCGTCGATGATGTAAGTGACGGTCTCGAAGCCGCGGTGCGGGTGCCAGGGGGTGCCCTTGGGCTCGCCCGGCGCGTACTCCACCTCGCCCATCTGGTCCATCATGATGAACGGGTCGAGGTACTTGTAGTTGATCCCGGCGAACGCCCGGCGCACCGGGAAGCCCTCGCCCTCGAAACCGCTCGGCGCGGTCGTGACGGCGAGCACGGGACGTGCCACGGCGTCGGCCGGTGCGGCCACGCGGGGCAGGGTCAGCGGGTTCTCGACGGTCACTGCAGGCATGTCGGTACCTCCTTGTGCGGCCAGTTTAGTTGAGCATTGAACTTTCTGCCACCCGTAACGGAGAAAGCCCGGAGGACATTCCCTCCGGGCTCCCACAGGCAGGCGTCAGCCGTACATCCGGCGCATCGCGAACTCGACCATCTGCTCCACGGCCTTCGCGTCGAAGACCATGCGGTGCTCGCCCTCCATGTCGAGGACGAAGCCGTAGCCGGTGGGGAGCAGGTCGATGACCTCGGCCCCCGTGATCACGAAGTACTTGGACTCCTTGCCCGCGTACCGGCGCAGCTCCTTGAGCGAGGTGAACATCGGGATCACCGGCTGCTGGGTGTTGTGCAGGGCGAGGAAACCGGGGTTGTCGCCGCGCGGGCAGTAGACCTTCGACGTGGCGAAGACCTGCTGGAAGTCCTCCGCGGACAGCTGGCCGGTGGTGAAGGCCCGTACCGCGTCCGCGAGGGACGGTGGGGACGGCTCGGGATACAGCGGTGCCTGCTGCCCGTAACCGCCGGGGCCCTGCTGCGACTGGGCGTACTGCTGCTGCGCCCCCGCACCCACGTTCTGGTCGTAGCCGTACATGGACGCAAGAGTACTGAGTCACAGAAACCCGTTCGGGGTTGCTTCTTATTACCGACGGGTAGCATCATCGTAGCTACTTGTTGGTACGTGAACTAGTGCGAGGAGCTACACCCGGTGCCTCGCCGATTTCTCTAACGGAGCCGTCGCCATGGGGCACTACAAGTCGAATCTGCGCGACATCGAGTTCAACCTCTTCGAAGTCCTCGGTCGGGACAAGCTGTACGGCACCGGCCCGTTCGAGGAGATGGACGTCGACACCGCCAGGAGCATCCTCGAGGAGCTGACCCGCCTCGCGGAGAACGAGCTGGCGGAGTCCTTCGCGGACGCAGACCGCAACCCGCCGGTCTTCGACCCGGAGACGAACACCGCCCCGGTCCCGGCGTCCTTCAAGAAGAGCTACAAGGCCTTCATGGACTCCGAGTACTGGCGCCTGGGCCTGCCCGAGGAGATCGGCGGCACCACCGCCCCGCGCTCCCTGATCTGGTCGTACGCGGAGCTGCTGCTCGGCTCGAACCCGGCCGTGTGGATGTACGCCTCCGGCCCGGCGTTCGCCGGCATCCTCTTCGACGAGGGCAACGAGGTCCAGAAGCACATAGCCAAGATCGCCGTGGAGAAGACCTGGGGCTCCACCATGGTGCTCACCGAGCCCGACGCGGGTTCGGACGTCGGCGCCGGCCGCACCAAGGCGATCCAGCAGGAGGACGGCTCCTGGCACATCGAGGGCGTGAAGCGCTTCATCACCTCCGGTGAGCACGACATGGAGGAGAACATCCTCCACTACGTCCTCGCCCGTCCCGAGGGCGCGGGCCCCGGCACCAAGGGCCTGTCCCTCTTCCTCGTCCCGAAGTACCTCTTCGACTTCGAGACCGGCGAGCTGGGCGAGCGCAACGGCGTGTACGCGACGAACGTCGAGCACAAGATGGGCCTGAAGGCCTCCAACACCTGCGAGATGACCTTCGGCGACCAGCACCCCGCCAAGGGCTGGCTGATCGGCGACAAGCACGACGGCATCCGCCAGATGTTCCGCATCATCGAGTTCGCCCGCATGATGGTCGGCACGAAGGCGATCTCCACGCTGTCGACGGGCTACCTGAACGCGCTGGAGTACGCCAAGGAGCGCGTCCAGGGCCCCGACCTGGCGAACTTCATGGACAAGACCGCGCCCAAGGTCACCATCACGCACCACCCGGACGTCCGCCGCTCGCTGATGACGCAGAAGGCGTACGCGGAGGGCATGCGCGCCCTGGTGCTCTACACGGCCTCCCTCCAGGACGAGATCCAGGTCAAGGAAGCCGCGGGCGAGGACACCAAGGCGCTGGAGGCCCTGAACGACCTGCTCCTGCCGATCGTCAAGGGCTACGGCTCCGAGAAGGGCTACGAGCAGCTCGCCCAGTCGCTGCAGACCTTCGGCGGCTCCGGCTTCCTGCAGGAGTACCCGATCGAGCAGTACATCCGCGACGCCAAGATCGACACCCTGTACGAGGGCACCACCGCGATCCAGGGCCAGGACTTCTTCTTCCGGAAGATCGTCCGCAACCAGGGCGCGGCGCTGAACTCCCTCGCGGAGGACATCAAGAAGTTCCTGGCGCTCGGCGAGGGCGGCGAGGAGCTGTCCGGCGCCCGCGAGCACCTGGCGAAGGCAGCCGTCGAGCTGGAGGCCATCGTCGGTCTGATGCTGACCGACCTCGCGGCCACCGAGCAGGACACCAAGAACATCTACAAGGTGGGCCTGAACACCACCCGCCTGCTGATGGCCTCCGGTGACGTGGTCGTCGGATACCTGCTGCTCAAGGGTGCCGCTGTGGCCGCCGAGAAGCTGGAGACGGCGTCCGCCAAGGACAAGGCGTTCTACCAGGGCAAGATCGCGGCGGCGAAGTTCTTCGCGGCCAACGTGCTGCCGGGCGTCACCGGTGCCCGCAAGCTCGCCGAGAACGTCGAGCTGGACCTCATGGAGCTGGACGAGGCCGCGTTCTAAGCTCCCCGGTTCTGGGTAGCCAAAATTCCACATCGCCCTCACGAGGGCCCGCTCCCCGTCACGAGGAGCGGGCCCTCGTACGTCGTTAAGGTGAACCCCATGAGCGAACCCCCCCGCTTCGACCGCGGCCACACCGACGACCTCATGTCCTTCCTGACGGCGAGCCCGTCGCCGTACCACGCGGTGGCGAGCGCCGCCGAGCGGCTGGAGAAGGCAGGGTTCAGGCAGGTCGTGGAGACGGACGCCTGGGACGGGACGAGCGGCGGCAAGTACGTACTGCGCGGTGGCGCGATCGTCGCCTGGTACGTCCCCGAGGGCGCGGCGCCCCACACGCCGTTCCGTATCGTCGGCGCGCACACCGACTCCCCGAACCTGCGGGTCAAGCCGCTGCCCGACACCGGGGCGCACGGCTGGCGCCAGGTGGCGGTGGAGATCTACGGCGGGCCGCTGCTCAACTCCTGGCTCGACCGCGACCTGGGCCTGGCCGGCCGGCTGACCCTGCGGAACGGCTCGACGCGGCTGGTGAACGTCGACCGCCCGCTCCTGAGGGTCCCCCAGCTCGCCATCCACCTGGACCGTTCGGTGTCGGCGGAGGGCCTCAAGCTCGACAAGCAGCGCCATCTGACGCCCATCTGGGGCCTGGGCAGCGATGTGCGCGACGGTGATCTGATCGCCTTCCTGGAGGAGACCGCGGGGCTGCCGGCGGGCGAGGTCACCGGCTGGGACCTGATGACGCACTCGGTGGAGCCTCCCGCCTACCTGGGCCGCGACAAGGAGCTGCTCGCGGGACCGCGCATGGACAACCTGCTGTCCGCGCACGCGGCGGTGGCCGCGTTGACGGCGGTGTCCTCCGGCGCCGCGGAGCTGCCCTACATCCCCGTGCTGGCCGCCTTCGACCACGAGGAGAACGGCTCGCAGTCGGACACGGGCGCGGACGGGCCGCTGCTCGGCAGCGTGCTGGAGCGTTCGGTGTTCGCGCGCGGCGGCTCGTTCGAGGACCGGGCGAGAGCCTTCGCGGGCACGGTGTGCCTGTCCTCGGACACCGGTCACGCGGTCCACCCCAACTACGCGGAACGGCACGACCCCACACACCACCCGCGGGTCAACGGCGGGCCGATCCTCAAGGTCAACGTCAACAACCGCTACGCCACGGACGGTTCGGGCCGCGCGGTCTTCGCCGCCGCCTGCGAGAAGGCGAACGTCCCCTTCCAGTCCTTCGTCTCCAACAACTCCATGCCGTGCGGCACGACGATCGGCCCGATCACCGCGGCCCGGCACGGCATCAAGACCGTCGACATCGGCGTCGCGATCCTCTCGATGCACAGCGCCCGCGAGCTGTGCGGCGCGGACGACCCGTATCTGCTGGCGAACGCCCTGGTGGCGTTCCTGGAGGGCTGACGGGAGGACCACTGCGACGGGACGTGAGGCGAGCCACTGCGACATGAACGGTGGCATCCGCATGGGCAACGGGCCTGTGGGTACCCGGAGTCGGCCGGAAGACCGGCAGCTCAGGACCGCACAGGGAGGCGACAACTCATGGGCCTCGGCGGATGCATCATCCTCATCGCCGTGGGAGCCATCCTCACGTTCGCGACCGACTGGCACATGCAGGGGGTCAACCTCGACCTGGTCGGCATCATCCTCATGATCGTCGGACTGATCGGCGTCAGCACCTTCAGCAGCATCGCCCGCCGCCGTCGCGTGGTGGTGCCACCCACAACGCCCGTCGTCGACGAGGAGGGGACCCACCACCGGCGGGACGGCTACAGCGACGGTTACGGCGTCTGATCGTCCCTGCCCGCAAGGACCGAGGGAAGGCGGTCCGTCCCCTCCACTGCGAGGCGGACGGGCACGCCTCCGTCGGCCGTCAGCCCTGGCGGATCACATCCGTGCCGGGGCCGCCGGAGAGGGTGTCGCTGCCCGGGCCGCCGTACAGCCTGTCGTTCCCGCTGTTGCCGTAGAGCTTGTCGTTGCCGCTGTTGCCGTACAGGACGTCGTTGCCCTTGCCGCCGTACAGGGTGTCGGCGTCGGATCCGCCGGTGATCGTGTCGTTGCCGTCGTCGCCGGACAGGTACTGGGCCCCGTTGCCGCCGTGCAGCGTGTCGTCGCCCCTGCCGCCCTGCACGATGTTGTCGCCGCCGCTCGCGGTGATGGTGTCGTTGCCGTCGCCGCCCCAGGCCAGGCCCTCCGCGCCCACACTGATGGTGTCGTTGCCCGCGTCGCCGCCGACGTAGGCGCCGTCGAGGCGGCCGGAGTCGGTCGACCTGTCGTTGCCGGCGCCCAGGGAGATCTGGGCGTAGGTGTAGATCTGGTCGGTGTTGTTGGCGTAGGCGAGCGTGTCGTTGCCGTCGCCGAGGTCCACGACCACACCGGGGTACGGGTCCTGGCTGTCCACGAAGGTGACCGTGCAGGAGACCTTCGTGTGGTCCGAGGCGACGGGGTAGGCGCAGTCGTGGCCCGCGCCGACCGGGACGACGTCGTCGATCACGTAGGTGATGCCCGTGCGGTCTGTGGTGAGCGTCGCGGTGACGGAGGCCTTGTTGGTCTGGCCGGGGGCGGCCCGGTAAGTGAGCTGCCAGTCGTTCTGGTTGACCGCGGCGGTGGCCGGCGCCGTCCCGGCACCGGCGGTGCCCGCCAGGATGAGCGGGACGGCGGCCGTACCGAGGACGACCGTCGCGGCCGAGACGGCGCGTATCACCCGGCGGCGGGCGGGACGAGAGAGCATGGCGGGACCTCCGAGAAGAACGTGCGGCGCGCTGCGCCCTGTGCACGATCCGACTCGGGGACCGGCTGATTGGTTGGTCAACTTCCCTGTACACGCGCGAAGTTCACCTGCGGGACACCTCTCTGCCCGGTGGAGTGCGAGGTCCGGTCAGGTGAGGGCGTGGCCGGTGGTCGCGTCCACGTGGTCCGGCACCTCGTCGTGCCGGTCGCCGACCGGGAGGGTGCCGGTGGGTTCGAAGACCAGGATCTCGCCGGGCATGCGCGCGTGCGGCTTGTGTTCGGTGCCGCGCGGGACGAACGCCGTCTCGCGGCGGCTGGTCTTCGCCGCCCACCGCGACGGCGGGCAGCGGCAGTTCGTGGAGCGGCCGGTGCTTCAGATGCCCGACGAGTCGCTCGGCCCGCTGCCGGCATGGGCGCAGGAGCGGCTGGGGGAGCCGCTGACGGTGGCGGACCTGGCGGCCCGCGCGGCCGTCTCCCCCGCCACGCTGCACCGCCGCTTCCAGGCGAACTCGGTACGACTCCGCCGGCCTGACTGACGGGAGTGGGGTCCCCCCCCACGCCCTCAAGGCAGTGGGGGAGGGCGGCGCTCGCCTGCCGACTGATCGAGCGGGGGGGGGGAGGAGCGGCTGGACGTGGTGGCGGCCAGGAGCCGCCTCGGGACCGCGGCCAAGCTGCGGGCGCTCGTGCGGCGCGAGACCGGACTCAGCCCGTCGGCCTACCGGCGGCGTTTCGGACCGGCCGCCGGGGAAGCGGTGACGGTATGAGATTCCTCGTACGCGACCGGCTCCTCGGCATCGGTGACGACTACTGGATCGAGGACGAACACGGCAGCAAGGTGTTCCTCGTCGACGGCAAGGCCATGCGCCTTCGGGACACCTTCGAGCTGAAGGACACCCAGGGGCGCGTCCTGATCGACATCCACCAGAAGATGTTCGCCCTGCGCGACACGATGGTGATCGAACGGGACGGCCAAGCGCTCGCCCGTATCAAGCGCAAGCGCCTGTCCCTGCTGCGCCACCACTACCGGGTCTCGATGGTCGACGGCACGGAACTGGACGTCAGCGGCAAGATCCTCGACCGCGAGTTCGCCATCGAGTACGACGGCGAACTCCTGGCCGTGATCTCCCGCCGCTGGCTGCACATCCGGGAGACGTACGGTGTCGACGTCGTACGCGAGGACGCGGACCCGGCGCTGCTGATCGCGGTGACGGTCTGCGTGATCCACCTGGCGGAGAAGGAACGGGAGGACGACTGAACCCAGCTGCGGGCAGTCGTGCCGCTGGGGCGGCTCCCGACCCACAGCGGGGCGGCACCCCGACGCCGGGTCACCGCCCAGGCGCCTCCAGCCCCAGCATCCTGTCCTTCAGCGCCGGGAACTGCTCACGCGTAGTCGCCACCTTCCCCGGATCGAACTCCACGGTGAGGACCTCCTCGTGCGCCCCCGCCTCCGCGAGGACCTCGCCCCACGGATCCACCACGATCGAGTGACCCGCCTGCGGAACTCCCGCATGCGTCCCGGCCGTTCCACAGGCAAGCACGAACGCCTGGTTCTCGACCGCCCGCGCCTGGGCCAGCAGCGTCCAGTGCGACCGGCGGCGCTCCGGCCAGCCCGCGGGGACGACCAGGGTCTCGGCGCCGGCGTCGACGAGACCGCGGAAGAGCTCGGGGAAACGGAGGTCGTAGCAGGTGGCAAGGCCCACGGTCGTCTCGGGCAGACGGACCGTCACCAGCTCCCGGCCCGCGCCCATCAGCACGGCCTCGCCCTTGTCGAAGCCGAAGCGGTGGATCTTGCGGTAGGCGGCGGCCAGATCACCGGAGGGGGAGAAGACGAGAGAGGTGTTGTAGAGGGGACCGTCAGGGTCACGTTCGGGGATCGAGCCCGCGTGCAGCCACACGCCCGTGTCGCTCGCGGCCTTCGCCATCGCCTCGTACGTCGGCCCTTCGAGCGGCTCGGCCTCGGTGCCGAACCCCTCGTAGGCGAAGGCGCCGGTCGTCCACAGCTCCGGCAGCACGACCAGATCGGCCCCGGCCTGCTCCCGTACCAGCGAGGCCACCCGCCGCCGACGCGATTCGACCGATTCGCCCTCGTCTACGCCGATCTGGATGAGAGAAGCGCGCACACTACCACCGTCCTGGCATTCGAGCCGTCCACACGGGCCTACGATCGTCACACGAAAGCACTGCCGGGGTGCCTCACAGCAGCGTAACTTAGCGTTTCAAGACACCCGCCGAGTGCAGCCACCTCCCGCTGGCAACGCTGCCACCAACCGCCCGTGTACCGACCGAGGGGTCCCGTTCCGTGAGTCTGCATCCCACCCTCCAGCCCTACGCCGACGCCTGGACCCACTCCATCGAAGCGATATCCGAGCTGGTGGGACCGCTTGTGGAGGGAGAGTGGAACCGGCGGACGCCGTGCCCCGGGTGGTCGGTCCGTGACGTCGTCTCCCATGTCATCGGCCTGGACTGCGAGATGCTCGGCGACCCGCGCCCCATCCACACGCTGCCACGCGACCTCTTCCACGTCACCAACGACCACCAGCGCTACATGGAGATGCAGGTCGACGTCCGCCGTCATCACACGGCGCCGGAGATGACCTCCGAGCTGGAGTACGTGATCATCCGCCGCAACCGCCAGCTGCGGAACGAGTCGCGCGACCCGGGCACCAAGGTGCGCGGCCCCCTCGGCACCGAGCTCACCCTCGAAGAGTCCATGCGCGCCCACGCGTTCAACGTGTGGGTGCACGAACAGGACCTGCGGGCGGCCCTGGGCCGCCCCGGCAACCTCGACTCCCCCGGCGCGCACGTCGCCCGTGACGTGCTTCTCGGCGAGCTGCCCGGGGTCGTGGCCGAGAAGTCGGACGCGCCTCGCAGTTCGGCGATCGTCTTCGACGTGCACGGCCCCGTGGAGTTCCTGCGCACCATCCGCGTCGACATCCAGGGCCGCGGCACCCTCGAGACCGCCCCTGCCCTCGGCCCCGCCGCCACCCTCACCCTCGACTGGGAGACGTATGTACGCCTGGCCTGCGGCCGGGTGACACCGGAGGCGGTCGCGGACCGGGTGAAGGCGGAAGGGGACCCCGAGCTCACGGCGGCGATCCTGCGGAACTTCACCGTGACGTCGTAGGCCGTCGGCTCAGTGGTCCTCGGTGACCGAGGTGGCGATGCCGTTCGCGATGACGACCTTGGCGTCGAGGCCCTTCTTGGCGGCCGCCTCCAGCTGGTCCAGCGTGCAGGTGGACAACGAGGAGGGGCTTCCGCAGATGGTGCCGGCGCCCTTGATGACGGTGCCGTCACTGACGAAGAAGGCCTGCTCGGCGCCCTTCGGGCCGGAGACCGTGAACTTGCCGGGCGCGAGGTAGGAGACCTGGCCGAGCCAGGTGCCGTTGACACCCTTCGTGCCGGTGCCGGTGCCGGTGCCGACACGCTCGCGGACGACGGTGGCGATGCCGTTCTTCAGTGTCACGTCGGCGGTGACGGCCGCCTTCTTGGTGGCCGTCTCCAGCTGGTCGGCGGTGCACTGCCCGCTCGCGCAGATCTTGCCGGCGCCGTGGATCCGGGTGTCGTCGGCGGTGAAGAACGCCTGGTCGGTCCTGCCGGGCACGGAGACGATGTACTTGCCGGGGGCGAGGTAGCTGACCGTGCCGCCGGCGAAGGTGCCGCTGACGCCCTGCTGGGAGCTCGACGTGTTCTGCGCGGCCGTACCCGCCGACTTGGTGTGCTTGGACGTCCCCGTGGTCTTGGACACCGACTTGTGGTCGGAGCTGCTGCTCTTGGGGCTCTGGCCCGACGAGCCGCTGTTCGAGGTGCCGTTCTGACAAGCCGTCATCAGCAGGCCGGCCGTGACCGCGGCGGTGACGAGGGCGGCCTTGCGGAGGTGGCGGTTCATCGAGAAGTTCCCTTCGGAGGCGAGGTCTGCGTACGAACGCGTGCGCTCGGTTCGTGGCGTTCGCTGACTATGAGGGGCCGCAGGTCCCTCGGGTCACGTCCGTCCTCGTTTCACGACACCGCTGTCACACGCCCATGACAGAGCAACACCTGGGCTGTGAACATCCGTCGCAGTGAACCGCCCGCTTCACGCCGGCACGTGCACCGTCTCCACCCTGCTGGCCACCAGCCGTTCCTGCTCCCGCCGGGCGACCCGCCGCCGCAGACGCAGGATCTGGCTGACGCCGAGGGCCTGGAGCACGAACACCGCGGAGAAGGCGACGGTGTAGTCGTCGCCGGTGACGTCCAGCAGCACCCCGATCGCGAACAGCGTCGTCATCGAGGCGACGAAGCCGCCCATGTTGGTGATCCCGGAGGCCGTCCCCTGCCGCTCCGCCGGGTTGGCGGGACGGGCGAAGTCGAAGCCGATCATCGACGCGGGACCGCACGAGCCGAGCACCGTGCACAGCACGATCAGCAGCCACATCGGAGCCCGGTCGGCCGGGTAGGCCAGCGTGGCCGCCCACACCGCGGCCGTGGCGCCCACGGTCCCGAGCGCCAGCGGCAGCCGCGCCGCGTGGTGCCGGGCGATGATCTGGCCGTAGACGAGGCCCACGACCATGTTCGACAGGACGACCAGGGTGAGGAGTTCACCGGCCATGGCCCGCGACAGGCCCTGCGCCTGCACCAGGAAGGGCAGCCCCCACAGCAGCAGGAACACCATCGCCGGGAACTGGGTCGTGAAGTGCACCCACAGCCCGAGCCGCGTCCCCGGCTCGCGCCAGGAGGCCGCGATCTGCCGCCGCACATAAGCGGCGCCCTGGTGCGGCAGCGGCTCCGGTTCGTACCCCTCGGGGTGGTCCTTCAGGAACAGCAGAAGCAGCACGAGGACGACGACTCCGGCCAGCGCGCTGCCCGCGAAGGCGGCCGTCCAGCCGACGCCGTGCAGCAGCCGGGCCAGCACCAGCGTGGAGACCAGGTTGCCCGCCATGCCGACCAGCCCCGCGAACTGCGCGACCAGCGGCCCGCGCCGCGCCGGGAACCAGCGGGTGCCCAGCCGCAGCACGCTGATGAACGTCATCGCGTCACCGCAGCCGAGCAGCGCACGGGAGGCGAGGGCCATGCCGTACGAGGGCGAGAAGGCGAACCCGAGCTGGCCGGCCGTGAAGAGCACGACCCCGATGGTCAGCACCTTCCTGGTGCCGAGCCGGTCCACCAGCAGGCCGACGGGTATCTGCATGCCGGCGTAGACGAGGAGCTGCAGGATCGAGAAGGTCGACAGCGCCGAGGCGTTCACATGGAAGCGGTCGGCGGCGTCGAGGCCGGCGACCCCGAGGGACGTACGGAAGATGACGGCGACGAAGTAGACGGAGACGCCGATGCCCCAGACGGCCATCGCGCGCCGCCCGCCCGGAGGGTCACCCGGCAGGGTGGTCGCGGCGGACGACGACCTCATCGGACCTCACCCCGCGCCAGGTGCGAGAACCAGCTGACGTGCCGGTGCACGACCCCGACCGCCGCCTCCGGGTCCCCGGAGCGCAGCGCCTGAAGGATCTCCTCGTGCTCGGCGAGGGTCTTGGCGACCCGGTCGGGATGGGAGTGCATGATGGCGACGCCCATGCGCAACTGCCGGTCCCTGAGCTGGTCGTAGAGCCGGGAGAGGATCTCGTTGCCCCCGCTGCGGACGATCTCGGCGTGGAAGCAGCGGTCGGTGACGGCGGCCCCGGCGAGGTCCCCTGCGGCCGCCTGCGCCTTCTGCTTCGCCAGCAGTTCCTCCAGCCGCTCGACGAGCCCGGCGGGGGCGGGGACGGCCTTGCGCGCCGCATGCTCCTCGACCAGCAGCCGGGTCTCCACCACGTCCGCGATCTCCTGCGCGGACACGGGCAGGACCAGGGCTCCCTTCTTCGGGTAGAGCTTGATCAGCCCCTCCACCTCCAGCCGCAGCAGCGCCTCGCGCACCGGAGTGCGGGAGACCCCTACGGCCTCGGCGAGTTCGCCCTCGGTGAGGAGGGTCCCACCCTCGTAGCGGCGCTCCAGGACGCCCTGCTTGACGTGGGTGTAGACGCGGTCGGCGGCGGGTGGTTGCTTGGCGGTCAGGGTCCCCGGGCTGCTCATGCGGACAGCATAGATACAACACGTACACATGAGGGATGCCGTCCAGCATCCGGACGCACGGAGCCCAAGGACCACCCCGCCTCATCAACCACACAACCTTCTGTGCTACTTACGTGTCACACATGTGCGGCCCCACTTTCTCTCCCCATCCAACTCGGCCGCATCTCAGGGGCATTCGACGTAATCGGGGTATTTGAGTTGAAAACCGCCATCAAGGGTTTCCGTGTCCGCAGAGCCGCAGCCGTCGCCGTCACGGCCGGCGCAGTGCTCGCCACGGGAGCTCTCACCGCGGCACCGGCGCAGGCTGTCACGACGCCCAGCATCACCGCCCAGGGCGGGTACCTGATGAACAGCGCCACCGGCACGACCCTCTTCAACAAGGCCGCCGACACGAAGCGGCTCACGGCCTCCACGACGAAGGTCATGACCGCGAAGGTCGTGCTCTCGCAGCCGAACCTGAACCTGGACACCAAGGTCACGATCAAGAAGGCCGTCAGCGACTACATGGTCGCCAAGGGCTACCCCTCGTCGGCGCACCTGATCGTCGGCGACAAGCTCACCGTCCGTCAGCTGCTGTACGGGATGCTGCTGCCGTCCGGCTGCGACGCCGCGTTCGCGCTGGCCGACAAGTTCGGTTCCGGCACGACGCCCGCCGCCCGCACCAAGAACTTCATCGGCAAGATGAACACGATGGCCCAGAGCCTCGGCATGACGCACTCGCACTTCGACTCGTTCGACGGCCTCAGCAACGGCAACAACTACTCGACGCCGCGCGACCTGACGAAGGTCGCCCGCAGCGTCATGAAGAACACCGCGTTCAAGGCCGTCGTGAAGACCAAGTCGTACACGGCGAAGACGACCACGAGCTCCGGGTCCACGCGCACGATGAGCCCGTGGACGAACACCAACACCCTGCTCGGCTGGAACGGCACGCTCGGCATCAAGACCGGCTCGGGCCCCGATGCCCACTACTGCCTCGTCTTCGCCGCCACGCTGAACGGCAAGTCGGTCATCGGCGCCGTCATGACCGCCCCCTCCGAGGCCGACCGCACGTCGGACGTGAAGAAGCTCATCAGCTACGGCTACGCGAAGATCGGCTGACGCCGCTCGACCGCACGGCAACCTGCTTCCAGTGAAGGGCTCCTCGCCGTCGGCGAGGGGCCCTTCGCCTCGTCTAGAGTCGCCGGGTGACCGAGCCCTCCTACCTCACCGCGGTCCGGGAGTCGTACGACACCGTCGCCGCCGACTACCTGAAGCAGGTCAAGCGACCGGCCGAACTGGATCCGCTGTCACGGGCGTTGCTGACCGCGTTCGCGGACGCCGTGCGGGAGGGCGACGGCGGACCGGTCGCGGACCTGGGCTGCGGCCCGGGCCTCGTGACGGCGCACCTCGCCGAGCTGGGGCTGTCCGTGTTCGGCGTCGACCTGTCCCCGAGGATGATCGAACTGGCCCGACGGGCCCATCCGGAACTGACCTTCGCGGTGGGCTCCATGACCGCCCTGGACATCGAGGACGGCGCCCTCGCCGGCATCCTCGCCTACTACTCCACCCACCACACCCCGCCGGAACTGCTCCCGCTCGTCTACGGCGAGTTCCACCGGACCCTCAGGCCCGGCGGCCTGCTCATGCTGGCCGGTTATGTGGGAGACGGCGAGCGTGTCCGGCCGAAGCCGGCCTACGGCGGCCATCCGGTCTCGTACGAGTCCCATCGGCTCCCACAGGAACAGCTCGTGGAACTCCTGGAGCGGGCCGGGCTGGTCGTCATGGCGCGGACGGTGCAGGAGCCCGAGGAGGGCAGGACGGCAAGGATCAGCACGCTGCTGTGCCGCCGGCCGCTGTGACCGAGAAAGCCGCGCACCCGGGACGGGTGCGCGGCTCCTCACGGCTGTGCCTGCCGGGGCCTGTCGGCGGATCCGCCGGACAGACCCTAGGCCCAGGTGATCAACTTCTTCGGCTGCTCCAGGATCGCCGCCACGTCCGCCAGCACCTTCGAGCCCAACTCGCCGTCCACCAGGCGGTGGTCGAAGCTCAGCGCCAGCGTCGTGACCTGGCGGGGCTTCACCTTCCCCTTGTGGACCCATGGCTGGAGCCTGATCGCGCCGATGGCGAGGATCGCGGATTCGCCGGGGTTGAGGATGGGCGTGCCCGTGTCGACGCCGAAGACGCCGACGTTGGTGATCGTCACCGTGCCGCCCTGCATGGCCGCCGGGGAGGTCTTGCCCTCCCTCGCCGTCGACACCAGCTCGCCGAGGGCCTCGGCCAGCTGCGGGAGCGTCTTGTCGTGGGCGTCCTTGATGTTCGGGACGATCAGGCCGCGCGGGGTGGCCGCGGCGATGCCCAGGTTGACGTAGTGCTTGAGCACGATCTCCTGGTTCGCCTCGTCCCAGGACGCGTTGATCTCCGGGTTGCGCTTGATGGCGACCAGGAGGGCCTTGGCGATCAGGAGGAGCGGGTTGACGCGCAGCCCCTGCAGGTCCTTGTCCTGCTTGAGCTCCTCGACCAGCTTCATCGTGCGGGTCACGTCGATCGTCACGAACTCGGTGACATGCGGCGCCGTGAACGCCGAGCCCACCATCGCCGCCGCCGTCGCCTTGCGCACGCCCTTGACCGGGACCCGGGTCTCACGGGCCGTTTCGTACGCGGGAACCGGCGCCGGGGGTGCGGAAACAGCGGGAGCCGTCACGGGCTCCGCGGCCGGGGGTGCCACCGCCGCGTGGACGTCCTCACGCGTGATGATGCCGTCCGGCCCGGACGGGACCACGGTCGCGAGGTCGACGCCCAGGTCCTTGGCCAGCTTGCGCACCGGCGGCTTGGCGAGGGGGCGCGGCTTCTCCGCCGTACCCGCCGGGGCGGCCGCGGTGACCGGCCCGTGGCCGTTGAGCTCCTTCTGGACCGCCGTCGAGGCCTCCGAGAGCACGACCTCGGGGCCCTTGCGCGGGCGCCGCTTGGTGGAGGACGCGGCGACGCCGTAGCCCACCAGCACCGGCTGGCGGCCCGAGCCCTCCGGTTTCTTCTCCTCGACGGGGGCGGCGGCAGGAGCAGCGACCTCCGCCGGGGCGGGCGCCGCAGCCCCGCCCGACACGTCCACCGCGATGATCGGCGTGCCCACGTCCACCGTGGAGCCCTCGGGGAAGTGCAGGTCGCGGACCACCCCGTCGTACGGGATGGGCAGCTCCACCGCCGCCTTCGCGGTCTCGACCTCGCACACCACCTGGCCGTCGGTGACCGTGTCGCCGGGCTGGACGTACCACTTGAGGATCTCGGCCTCGGTGAGGCCCTCGCCGACGTCCGGCATCTTGAACTCGCGTACGGACGCTTCCGTCATCGTCGTCACGACCCTCTCCTCAGTACGCCAGGGCGCGGTCGACGGCGTCGAGCACCCGGTCCAGGCCCGGCAGGTACTCCTCCTCCAGGCGGGCCGGCGGGTACGGGGCGTGGTAGCCACCGACCCTGAGGACCGGTGCCTCCAGGTGGTAGAAGCAGCGCTCCGTGATGCGGGCGGCGATCTCCGCGCCCGAGCCGAAGAACACCGGGGCCTCGTGGACCACCACCAGGCGGCGGGTCTTCTCCACCGACGCCTGGATGGCGTCGAAGTCCAGCGGGGACACCGAGCGCAGGTCCAGGACCTCCAGGTTCTTGCCCTCCTCGGCGGCCGCGGCGGCGACCTCCTGGCAGAGCTTCACCATCGGGCCGTACGCGACGAGGGTCAGGTCGGTGCCCTCGCGGACCACCTGGGCCTTGTGCAGCGGGCCGGGGATGGCCTCGGTGTTGACCTCGGCCTTGTCCCAGTAGCGCCGCTTGGGCTCGAAGAAGATCACCGGGTCGTCGCTCTGGATGGCCTGCTGCATCATCCAGTACGCGTCCGACGCGTTGGAGGGGCTGACGATCTTCAGGCCCGCCACGTGCGCGAAGAGGGCCTCGGGGGACTCGGAGTGGTGCTCGACCGCGCCGATGCCGCCGCCGTAGGGGATGCGCACGACGACCGGGAGCTTGACCTTGCCGAGCGAGCGCGCGTGCATCTTCGCGAGCTGCGTGACGATCTGGTCGTAGGCGGGGAAGACGAAGCCGTCGAACTGGATCTCCACGACCGGGCGGTAGCCGCGCAGGGCCAGACCGATGGCCGTACCGACGATTCCGGACTCGGCGAGCGGGGTGTCGATGACCCGGCTCTCGCCGAAGTCCTTCTGCAGGCCGTCCGTCACACGGAAGACTCCGCCCAGCTTGCCGACATCCTCGCCCATGATCAGGACCTTGGGGTCGGACTCCAGGGCGCGGCGCAGCGACTCGTTGATCGCCTTGGCGAGAGCCATGCTTTTGGACGTCACAGTCTCAGCCATCTCAGTTGCCCCCCTCATCCGCGAACGACGCCTGGTAGGCGGCGAACTGGGCTCGCTCCTCGTCGACGAGCGCATGCCCGTCCGCGTACACGTTCTCGAAGATGGCGAAGTGGTCCGGGTCCGGCATGGCGCGGACCGCCTCACGCACTCGTTTGCCCAACGCCTCGCTCTCGGCCTCGAGTTCCGCGAAGAATCCCTCGTCCGCGTGGTTTGAGGCCTCCAGGTACCGGCGAAGGCGCAGGATCGGGTCCTTCGCCTCCCAGGCCTCGCGCTCCTCGTCGGCCCGGTACTTGGTCGGGTCGTCGGAGGTGGTGTGGGCGCCCATGCGGTACGTGTACGCCTCGACGAGGGTGGGGCCCTCACCGCGGCGGGCGCGCTCCAGGGCCCACTTCGTCACCGCGAGGCAGGCCAGTACGTCGTTGCCGTCGACCCGGACACCGGGGAAGCCGAAGCCCTGCGCACGCTGGTACAGCGGTACGCGGGTCTGCTTCTCGGTCGGCTCGGAGATCGCCCACTGGTTGTTCTGGCAGAAGAACACGACCGGGGCGTTGTAGACCGCGGAGAAGGTGAAGGACTCGGCCACGTCGCCCTGGCTGGAGGCGCCGTCGCCGAAGTAGGCGATGACCGCGCTGTCCGCGCCGTCCTTGGCAACGCCCATCGCGTAGCCCGTGGCATGCAGCGTCTGGGAGCCGATGACGATCGTGTAGAGCTGGAAGTTGTTGCTGTTGGGGTCCCAGCCGCCGTTGTTCACGCCGCGGAACATGCCCAGCAGGTTGGTCGGGTCGACCCCGCGGCACCAGGCGACGCCGTGCTCGCGGTAGGTCGGGAAGACGTAGTCGTCCTCGCGGGTGGCCCGCCCCGAGCCGATCTGGGCGGCCTCCTGGCCGAGCAGCGAGGCCCACAGGCCCAGCTCGCCCTGGCGCTGCAGGGAGGTGGCCTCGGCGTCGAAGCGGCGGGTGAGCACCATGTCGCGGTACAGGCCGCGGAGCTCATCGGGGGTGATGCCGGCGACGTACTCGTCGTACTCGGCGTTCTTCACGCGCTCGCCCTCGGGCGTCAGCAGCTGTACGAGCTCAGGGTCCGTGCTCGGCGATTTCCTTGCGGTGGTCGTCTTGCCGGCCGTGCTCTTGGTACCGGCGCTGCGTCGCGGCTTGCGCGCGGCAGTGCTCTCCACGGTCACGTGTGCTCCTCCGTCGGTCCGGCATCCGGGTTCGCCGGGTGCCAGTGCGGCTCACCTGCAGCCCTACGGACGCACAGGGTGGGTGCGGCCCGGTCGGGGACAGGCGTGACAGGTGCCCCGGCGAGCGCCCTGCAAAAAGCACGTTACCCAGTGCTCCACATTTCTGTGAAACCCCTCCTGACCTGCGATTTTGCTTGGATTTCCAAGTAAATCGCGAAAGCCGGGAACATCTCCTGGTCACAGCCTTGCAGGGGGCCGGAACAACGGCACGTTATCCCGGTGACCCACGTCACGGGAAGGCTTCACCTCGGGCGAGCCAGGGCGGCGGTCAGCCGCCGATGCCCGACGTGTCCCCCGTCGGGCCGCCGGGACCCGTTCCCGGGTCCGACGGCGGGTCCGACGGCGGGGTCGACGGGACCGGGTCGTCCGTCGGGTCCGCGGTGGTCGGCTGGTCCGTCGGCTCGGTGCTCGGCCGGCTGCTCGGGGTGTGGGACGGGGTGTACGACGGCGTGTAGGACGGCGTGTAGTTCCCGGTCCCGGAGCTCGTGCCGGTGCCGTTGTGGGTGGACGTGTCCGTCGGCTGGTCGGTCGGCTGGTCGGTCGGCTGGTCGGTGGCCGTGTCGTCCTTGGTGGTCTGCGAGGTGGTCGGGGACTGTGTGGTGTCGCTGCCGCCGCCGCTGCCGTTGCCGGTCTTGTGCAGCGCCAGCGCGACACCCGCCGCGATGGCGATCACCGCGAAGACCGCGAGGATCCACAGCTTGCCGCGGCCGCTGCCCCTGTTGCCGTGCCCCTCGAAGCCGCCGTCGTCCCCGCCGCCGTAGCCGGACGGCAGGATCGGCTGCGGGATCTGCGTCGTACCGGAGGAGTCGCCGGGGTGCGGCAGCACCGTCGTGCTCGCGAAGCCCGCGGCCGGGGTGTGCCGGCCCTCGTGCATGGCGACCGGGCCGGTGTTCCAGGTGCCGGTGTGGCCGCCCTGGTCGTACAGCATCTGCAGCCCGTACTGGACGAGGCCGCGCATCTCCTCGGCGGTCTGGAAGCGGTCGTCCGGCTCCTTGGCGAGCGATCGCATGACGAGGCCGTCGAGCTCCGGCGGCGAGGCGGCGGCGACCTCGGACGGCGGCGTGGGGATGTCCTGGACGTGCTGGTAGACCACCGACAGTGGGGTCTCACCCGTGAACGGGGGCCGCAGCGCGAGGAGTTCGTAGAGGAGGCAGCCCGTCGCGTACAGGTCGGAGCGGTGGTCGACGGCCTTGCCGAGCGCCTGCTCCGGGGAGAGGTACTGCGGCGTGCCCATGACCATGCCGGTCTGGGTCATCGTCGACTGCGCGCCGTGCAGGGCACGGGCGATGCCGAAGTCCATCACCTTCACCGCACCGGTGTGCGTGATGATCACGTTCGCCGGCTTGATGTCGCGGTGCACGATGCCGTGCTGGTGCGAGTAGGCGAGCGCCTCCAGCACACCGGAGACGATGATCAGGGCCTGCTCCGGACCGGGCGCCTCGGCGTTGATCAGCAGGTCGCGGATGGTGCGGCCCTCGACGATCTCCATCACGATGTACGGCACCGAGTGGCCGCCCACATAGTCCTCGCCGGAGTCGTACACGGCGACGATCGCGTGGTGGTTGAGGCCGGCCACCGACTGGGCCTCGCGCGTGAAGCGGGCCTTGGAGACCGGGTCCTCGGCGAGGTCGGCACGGAGCAGCTTGACCGCGACGGTGCGCCCGAGGCGCACGTCCTCCGCGGCGAAAACCTCCGCCATGCCGCCCCGGCCGAGTCTGTGGGTCAGCCGGTACCGGCCGTCCCCGACCAATCCGCCGTTCCCCCACATTTCCGGCGCATCTGACATACCGCCGCCAGTCGCCTCGGGGTCGGACGGGCCCTGGGCGCGCTGCTGCTGTGCCATCAGTCCTCGCCGTCGTTTCTGCCCGCGGTGCGCGCGGTGTTGTTACGGTCTCCGTCGGCCACGCTACAGCCTCAACGCAAGCCGCCGGTCCGAGAAGGGGGCGGGAACCGGCACAGGACGGACCGGCCATCAAACCGTCACCCCGTCAGTGCGTGCAAGTTCTGTGTGCCGCCCGTACAGCCTCTGTAACGCTCCCGCGACGCTTCTATCGCGTACGGTCACGGATCGGGCACCGCGCTTGACGTGTCAGTGCCCTGGGGCAGACTTGGCCGGGAATAGCACTTTCGATCATCGGCAGTCAACGGCGCCTCAAGGCCCACGGGGGAAGCGGAACATGAGCCAGGACGGCGCACAGGGCCGGTATGCGGGGCGGGCGCTCGCCGGCGGCCGCTATCAACTGCGCGACCTGCTCGGCGAGGGCGGCATGGCCTCCGTGCACCTGGCCTACGACTCCGTGCTCGACCGCCAGGTCGCGATCAAGACGCTGCACACCGAGCTCGGCCGCGAGCAGGCCTTCCGCGAGCGCTTCCGCCGCGAGGCCCAGGCCGTGGCGAAGCTCACGCACACCAATATCGTCTCGGTCTTCGACACCGGCGAGGACAGCCTCGACGGATTGACCACTCCGTACATCGTCATGGAGTACGTCGAGGGCCGCCCACTGGGCTCGGTGCTCGACGAGGACGTACGGCAGTTCGGCGCGATGCCCGCCGACAAGGCGCTGAAGATCACCGCCGATGTTCTCGCGGCGCTGGAGATCAGCCACGAGATGGGCCTGGTCCACCGGGACATCAAGCCGGGCAACGTGATGGTCACCAAGCGCGGCGTCGTCAAGGTCATGGACTTCGGCATCGCGCGCGCCATGCAGTCCGGTGTGACGTCCATGACACAGACCGGCATGGTCGTCGGCACCCCGCAGTACCTGTCGCCGGAGCAGGCGCTGGGGCGGGGCGTGGACGCCCGCTCCGATCTGTACTCGGTCGGCATCATGCTGTTCCAACTGGTCACCGGGCGGCTGCCGTTCGAGGCGGACTCGCCGCTGGCGATCGCTTACGCGCATGTGCAGGAGGAGCCGGTGGCTCCTTCGTCGATCAACCGGGCGCTGCCTCCCGCGGTGGACGCGCTGGTCGCCCGCGCGCTGAAGAAGAACCCGAACGAGCGTTTTCCGAGCTCCGAGTCGATGCGCGACGAGTGCCTGCGGGTGGCGGCGTCCGTCCAGGCCGCCCCGCCGAGCATCGTGCCGGGCACGCGCACCCAGAGCGGCACCGGCGTCGGCGCAGCGGTGTTCCCGCCGGTCGGCCAGGCGCCCCAGGCACCGCCGGGCCCCGTCCAGACGCCGTACCAGCCGCCCCAGCCGCCGACCCCGAACCCCAACCCGTACAGCGCGCCGACACCGCCTCCTTCTCCGGCGTACGGCTACCCGCAGCAGGGCGGCTACCGGACGCCGTCCCCGTATGCGCAGCCGCAGACCCCGCCGCCGTACAACCTCACTCCGCAGCAGCGGCCGGCCGGGCCCGCGGGCGGCAGCAAGAACAACAAGTCGGTGGTCATCGGCACGATCGTCGTCTCGATCATCGCCGTCGGCGGCCTGATCGCGGCTTTGGCGCTCAACGGCGGTGGCGGAGGAAGCGGCGGCGACGGGGGCAGCGGCGGCAGCAGCCCGGACCCCACGACGACGCACGCGGCGGACTGGCGCGGGCCGGACACCACCAAGGTGATCGACTCGACGGAGTGCACGGAGCCGCAGGAGTCGTACACCGACGAGAACAAGATCCGCGTGCCCGACTTCCGGTTCAAGTACATCGAGTCGGTCAAGGAGTGCGCGGACGCCGCGGGCTGGTCGCTGGTGGTCAAGGACTACGACGAGAACACCTACGGCGAGGGCGCGGTGATCGACCAGTCCCCCGAGGCCGGCTCGGACGTCGACCCGGACAAGGTCGAGATCACGGTCGACGTCTCGACGGGCAACCCGTCCTGACCCCGGGCAGCCGTTCGCACACATGACGAAGGGCCCGGCGGCCGAAGCCGCCGGGCCCTTTCGCTCATGTCGCTACAGGTCGTGCAGGTGACTACAGGTACGGCCCGCCCGAGCGGCCGGCCGTGGGACCGTCCTCGCCCATGTCGTGGCCGACGCCCGGCGGCAGTGCGCGCCGCATCTGCTCCAGCTGGGCCCGCGCGGCCATCTGCTGGGCGAACAGCGTGGTCTGGATGCCGTGGAAGAGGCCCTCCAGCCAGCCCACCAACTGGGCCTGCGCGATACGCAGTTCGGCGTCACTGGGCGTGCCGTCGTCCGTGAAGGGCAGCGAGAGCCGCTCCAGTTCCTCGACCAGCTCCGGCGCCAGCCCGTCCTCCAGCTCCTTCACCGAGCTGCGGTGGATCTCCTTGAGCCGGACCCGGCTCGCCTCGTCCAGAGGAGCCACGCGCACCTCCTCCAGGAGCTGCTTGATCATGCTGCCGATCCGCATCACCTTGGCCGGCTGCTCGACCTGCTCCGTCACCGGAATCTCGCGGGAGTCGTCGTCCCCACCGCCGATTGCCATGCCGTCCTGGCCCACGACCAGGATCTGGGGGGTCTCCGGCGACCTGTCGTTCCTCGGCATCTCCATGCCGCCATTCTCTCGCACGTGTGCATCTCATCACCGTGGTGCCCCCCGTGGAGGGTGATCCACCGTTTACGGTGCGGGAGTTTCCGTCACGGCGTGTGAGTTTCCGTCCTCAGGCGCAGCAGCCGGGCCTCGCAGGGGTCCAGCCGGCGGATCTCGGCCTCCGTGGGGCAGATGAGCTGCTCCAGCACGACCAGCCGCGCCGGCTCGTCCGGGTTCCCGGGCGTGCGGCCCAGCGCCTGCGCCCGCTGCCGTACGTAGTCGTGCAGCGCCTGAGCCACATGCCGGCGGGGCGGCCCGATGCACGGGACGCGCGAACCAGGCCCGCAGCTCGGCCCGGCCCGTCTCGGTCAGCGTGTAGAGCACGCGCCCGGCCGCGTCCTCGCCGTCCTGGACGACCATCGCGTCCCGTTCCAGCCGGCCGTGCGGGCCTCGAACTCGGTGCGCAGCCGGGAGCCGTAGCGAGGGCCGTCGTCGAGGAGCGCCAGCAGCCCGTGACGAATCGACATACCCGGATTGTGCAGCGGGTTCGGTTTTTTGGCGGAACCCGGAATGCCGGAACTACGGGCGAATGTGACGCTTGGGGCGTGAATCCATGGTTGCGTGCTTTGCAGGGGGCCGGACTGGTGGTGGGGGTGGGGGCGGGCGTACTGGTGTTTCCGTGCGCGGGCGGTGCGTCGTACGGGGCTGTTGCGTCTTACGGCGGTGTGTCGACGCACGGGAGCGTTTCGACGCCCGGGGCCGCACCGGTACACGGGAGCGTCACGGCGCACGACGCTGGTCGCACGGCTGCTGAGGGAGCCCCTGCGGCTGCTTCTCGAACTGCCTCCGCGTCTGCGTCCCCCTCCGCCTCCCCGCAGCCGTCCCGCGCCGGGAGCCGGGCAGGGGAGGGGCGGGAGCGGCCCGGGCGACGGGAGACTGCGGACGAGTCCGCGTCCGCCCCCTCGGACGAGGGGGACGAGGAATCGGCCTCCCAGGAGGGGGAGGCCGATACGGGTCAGGCCGCCTCGGCGTCGCCGCCCGCGGAGGCGGGCCTGGTGCCCTCCAGGCCCGCGCAGCGTCCCGGGGCGCAAGCCGCCGGGCAGCCCACCGAACCCGTCCTGCGGATCCTGCCGCTGGGCAGCGGACTGGTCCTGATCGGGCTCGGCCTGGGACTCGCCTTCATCGGCCTGCGGATGCGGCGGGCCTAGAGAACCCGGGGCTCAGGGCACGACCAGCAGCACCTTGCCCACGTGTCCGCTCTCCTCGACGACCCGGTGGGCCGCCGCCGCGTCGTCCATCGGGAGTTCGCGGTCGACGACGGGGCGGACATGGCCGGCGTCGAGCAGGGGCCACACATGCTCGCGTACGGCCGCGACGATCGCCGCCTTCTCACCGAGCGGGCGGGCCCGCAGCGAGGTCGCGCTGACGGCGGCCCGCTTGTTCAGCAGCGCGGCGATGTTCAGCTCGCCCTTGATGCCGCCCTGCATGCCGATGATCGCGAGACGGCCGTTGACCGCGAGGGTCTGGATGTTGCGGTCCAGGTACTTGGCGCCCATGTTGTCGAGGATGACGTCGGCGCCCGCGCCGTCCGTGGCCTTCTTGACCTCGGCGACGAAGTCCTGCTCCCGGTAGTTGATCAGGATGTCGGCACCCAGTGCGGCGCACTGCCGCAGCTTCTCCTCGGTGCCCGCCGTGACGGCGACCTTGGCGCCGACGGCCTTGGCCAGTTGGATCGCCATGGTGCCGATGCCGCTGGAGCCGCCGTGCACGAGCAGGGTCTCGCCGGGGCGCAGGTGGGAGATCATGAAGACGTTCGACCAGACCGTGCAGACCACCTCGGGCAGCGCGGCGGCCTGCTTGAGGTCGATGCCCTTGGGGACGGGCAGCAGCTGTCCGGCCGGGATCGCGACCTTCTCGGCGTAGCCGCCGCCCGCGAGCAGCGCACACACCTCGTCGCCGACCGCCCAGCCGGAGACTCCGGGGCCGACCGCGGCGATACGGCCGGAGCACTCGAGGCCGGGGTAGGGGGACGACCCGGGCGGCGGGTCGTAGAAGCCCTGCCGCTGCAGGATGTCGGCGCGGTTGACGGCGCCGGCCACCACCTCGACCAGGACCTCGCCCTCACCGGCCACCGGATCCGGGACCTCGTCCCACACCAGCGCCTCGGGCCCACCAGGTTCGGGAATCGTGATCGCATGCATGAGGGGGACGCTACTCCCTCCCCCTCGCCGTTCCGGTAGGTCTCAGTCCTGTCGGAGGGGCCGGACGTCGGGTGCGACCTGTGCGCCCGGCGTCGCCCGCACGATGGTGATCAGCCGGTCCGTCAACTGCAGTGTCCCGACGGCCGGATCATCGTATCCGAGCACCCGGTGCCCGCGTACGACGCTCACGACCAGGTCCTCTGTCTCCCGCGGTGCCTTGCCCACCTCGGCCTTCACGACCGGTCGCTCGATCATGTCGAGCCCGCTGCCCTGCTGGATGAGGTCCTCCATGACCATGGCGGCCGCCGGGCTGAGCACGGACAGGCCGAGCAGACGGCCGGCGGCACTGGCGCTGGTGATGACCGCGTCGGCGCCGGACTGCTGCAGCAGCGGCGCGTTCTCCTCCTCGCGCACCGCGGCCACGATCTTCGCCGCACGGTTGAGCTGCCGGGCCGTCAGCGTGACCAGTACGGCCGTGTCGTCGCGCTGGGTGGCGATGATGATCTGCCGCGCCCGGTGCACCTCGGCCCGCTTGAGCACATCGCTGCGCGTCGCGTCCCCGACCACACCGGCGTAGCCCTCGGCCGTCGCCGCCTCGATCACCTTGGAGCTGGGGTCGACCACCACGACCTGCTCCTTCTTCAGTCCGGTCGCACACACGGTCTTGATCGCCGACCGCCCCTTCGTCCCGAAGCCGACGACGACGGTGTGGTCGCGCAAGGTGGACCTCCAGCGGTTCATTCGCCATTCCTCCCGGGTGCGCTCGGTGAGGACCTCGAGCGTGGTGCCCACCAGGATGATCAGGAAGAGCACGCGCAGCGGCGTGACGACGAAGATGTTGGTGAACCGGGCGGCGTCGCTGACCGGGGTGATGTCGCCGTATCCGGTGGTGGAGAGGGTGACGGTCGCGTAGTAGAAGGCGTCGAGCAGGTCGACCGATCGGTCGGAGTTGTCGTTGTAGCCGTCGTGGTCGGCGTAGACGATCAGGGCGGTCGCGACCAGGACCGCCAGGGCCAGTAACAGCCGTTTGGCGACCTGGCGGATCGGCCGCTCGACCACCTTCCTCGGCAGTCTCACCCGATGGGTCACGAGATGTTCGTCCGCTTGGCGGGCGATCGCGTCATGGCCCGGAAGTTTCACGTGAAACACACCCCGATTCCGGCGGACGCCCAGGGCAGGTCGAGGAGCTCCAGCTCCTGACCCGGGCGGGCGCCGCCCGGTGGGACGACGGCGAGGGCGTCGGCCGCGGCGATGCCGCGCAACATGGCCGGACCGTTGTAGTGCAGCGGCACGGCGATGTCGCCGCGCAGCACGACGGGGATGAGCCGGGTGTCGTACGGATGCCCGTGGGCCCCGTCCTGGAGCGGCAGGGCATACGACTCCGGGGCGGGACGTGCGGCGAGCGTGCGCAGCAGGGGTTCGGCGAGGGTGAGCAGGCCGGAGACGGCGGCGAGCGGGTTGCCGGGCAGGCCGACGAGGTGCTGGTTCTCCTTGGTGCGGGCCAGCAGCATGGGGTGGCCGGGCCGCACCTTCACACCGTCCACGAGGAGTTCGGCGCCGATGCGCTGCAGGGTCGGGTGGACGTGGTCGACGGGGCCGGAGGCGGTGCCGCCGGTGGTGACGATCAGGTCGGCCTCGGAGCCCGTGACGGCCTTGCGCAGGGCCTTCGCGTCGTCGCCGAGCCTTCGTACGGAGGTCACCTCGGCGCCCAGCGCGCGCAGCCAGGGCGGCAGCATAGGGCCGAGGGCGTCCCGGATCAGACCGTCGTGCGGCCGTCCCTCGGTGAGCAGTTCGTCGCCCAGGACGAGGACCTCGACGCGGGGGCGGGGGACGGCGGTGAGGGTGTCGTAGCCGGCGGCCGCGGCGAGGCCGAGTACGGCGGGGGTCACCAGGGCGCCGACGGGCAGGAGCTGGTCGCCGGTGCGGCACTCCTGGCCGCGGGGGCGGATGTCCTGGCCGTGCTGCATGTCGCGGGTGGCGTGCAGACGGCCCTTGTCGTCGGTGCGGCCGTGTTCGCTGCGGATCACGGCGGTGGTGTCCGGGGGGATGCGGGCGCCGGTGGCGATACGTACGGCCTCGCCGTCGCTGAGGGCTTCGGGCTCGGCGTGTCCGGCCAGCACGCCCTCTTCCCGTACGTCCCAGGGGCCGGGTCCCGCGACCGCCCAGCCGTCCATGGCCGAGGTGTCGAAGGAGGGCAGGTCCGTGAGGGCGGTGAGGGGGGCGGCCAGGGTGAGGCCGAGGGCGGCTTCCAGGGGGACCGAGACGAGGGGGCGGCGGGCGCCGGACCGGGCGGCGCGTGCGGCGATCGCGCGGGCTTCGGGCCAGGGGGTGGCCCTGTGGTGGGAGTCGGACTTGTGCGGCGCGGTGTGGTGAGGGTCCTGCGGGGCGGGCGCGGGCACCGAGTCGCCGGGGGTGCGGTGGTCGGGGGTGCGGTGGTCGGGTTCCTTCACCAGGGCGAGCACCTCCTCGACGTCGAGGTCCTCGACGTCCTCGCCGGGCCGTGCGGAGCGGGCGGTCATCGGGCGTCCGGGCGGGTGTCGGCGGCCGCCTCGGGGCCGGTGCCGGACTCGGCACCGGCTGTCTTGTCCGTCTCGTCGGCCTCGTCGGCCCAGCGCAGGGCGAGGGCCACGGCCTTGCGGGCGGCTTCGGCGACGGCTTCGGGGCCGCCGCCGGCCTGGGCGGCCGCGTAGCCGACGAGGAAGGTGGTCAGCGGTGCCGCGGGCCTGGCCACCCCGTGGGCGGCGTCGCGGGCGAGATCGAGCAGGACACCGGTGTCGACGTCGAGGTCGATGCCGAGCTCGTCCTTGGCTGCGGAAATCCATTCATCCAACACGTGCCCATGCTCCCTGATGCGTGCCCTGGCGGCGGCGATGTCGTCCCAGGTGTCGCAGTCGAAGGAGGCGACAGGGTCCGGGACGCGGGTGAGGTGGAGGGCGGCGGTCAGCCGGCGCAGCGGCAGCCCGGTGAGACTGCCGTGCCCGGCGGCGAGCGCGGCCAGTTCGCGGCGCAGCGCGTGCGTGCGGTAGGCGGCCACGAGCGGCTGGTCGCGGCCGTCGGCGTCGGTGAGCAGGACGCCTTCGGCGTCACTCGTGTGCAGTGCGCTCAGCAGCCGCCGCACGGTGGCCGCCCCGAGGAACGGCAGGTCGGCGGAGAGCACCACGGTCTGCTCGGCGGTGGTGTGGTGCAGCCCGGCGCCGAGCGCGGCGAGGGGTCCCCCGCCGGGCGGGTCCTCTCGGGCCCACAGCACCGGCCGGGCGGTGGGCCTGGAGTCGGCGACGACGACGGTCGTGCGGGCGTCGGCGCAGGCGGTCAGCACCCGGTCGAGCAGCGCGCGGCCGCCGACGCGCACGCCGGGCTTGTCGGCGCCGCCGAGCCGCCGGGCGGCGCCCCCGGCGAGCACGACGGCGTCGTACGCGTCGTGTGCCGGGGTGGCGCCGCGGTCGCCGGAGGGCTCGTGCGAGGTCATCCCCCGAGTATGCGTGCCGTCACGATCACAGGGAACGCATGGGCGTCACACGCAACGCGCGGGCGTCCCCACCGTCACAGGGTGCGCAGCAGGACCGCCGGCTGTTCCACGCAGTCCGCCACGTACCGCAGGAAGCCGCCTGCCGTGCCGCCGTCGCACACCCGGTGGTCGAAGGTGAGCGAGAGCTGGACGACCTGCCGCACGGCGAGCTCGCCCTCGTGCACCCATGGCTTGGGGACGATGCGGCCGACGCCGAGCATGGCGGCCTCGGGGTGGTTGATGATCGGCGTGGAGCCGTCGACACCGAAGACGCCGTAGTTGTTCAACGTGAAGGAGCCGCCGGTGAGTTCCCCCGGTGTGAGGCTGCCCGTGCGGGCCGCCTCGGTCAGCCGGGCGAACTCCGCGGTGAGCGCTTCGGCGTCGCGCGCGTGCGCGTCCCGTACGACCGGGACGACGAGGCCCCGCTCGGTCTGCGCGGCGAAGCCGAGGTGCACCTGGTCGAGCTGGACGACCTCCCTGGCCTCCATGTCGACCGTGGAGTTGAGCTCGGGGAACCGGGCGAGGGCGGCCGTGCAGATGCGGGCCAGCAGGGCGAGAAGGGAGATCTTCGGGCCGCCCGCAGCGTTCATCGCGGCACGGGCGCGCATGAGCTCGGTCGCGTCGGCGTCCACCCAGCAGGTCGCGTCCGGTATCTCGCGGCGGCTGCGGGAGAGCTTGTCGGCCACGACGCCCCGGATGCCCTTGAGGGGGATACGGACGCCGGTGCCGGGTGCCGCGGTGGGGGTCGGCGCGGGCGCCTGGGGTTCGGCGACCGGCTCGGCCGTCCGGCCCCGTGCCTCGGCTGCACGCAGCGCGTACTCCACGTCCGCGCGCAGGATCAGCCCGTCGGGGCCGGAGCCCGTCATCTCCTTGAGGTCCAGGCCGTTCTGCCGGGCGAGCCTGCGCACCAGCGGCGAGATCACGGGAACGGGTCCGTCCGCCGCCTCGCGTGCGCCGGGGCTGCCGTTCGCCTCCCGGGGCGCGGCGGGCGCCGGCTGTCCCGGCCGTACCCTCCGGCGTCGTGCTGGTGCCTCCGAAGTGCCGTAGCCCACCAGCACATTGCCCGAGCCCTCGGTTTCGCCCCCTGAAGCCGCCGGTCCGACCGCGACCGTCAACAGCGGTGCGCCGACGGGCAGTTCGGTGCCCTCCTCGCCGAAGCGGGCGGTGACCACACCGCCGTACGGGCAGGGTACGTCGACCAGCGCCTTGGCCGTCTCGACCTCGACGACCGGCTGGTCGACGGCGACGACGTCACCGACCTCCACCAGCCAGCGGACGATCTCCGCCTCGGTGAGCCCCTCCCCGAGGTCGGGGAGCCTGAACTCCAACACCTGTGCCATCAGCTCTCGGCCTCCCACTGCAGACGCCCCACGGCATCCAGGATCCGGTCCACGCCGGGCAGGTGGTAGCGCTCCAGCATCGGCGGCGGATAGGGGATGTCGAAGCCGGCCACGCGCAGCACCGGAGCCTCCAGGTGGTGGAAGCAGCGCTCCGTGACACGGGCCGCGATCTCCCCGCCCGGGCCGCCGAACCCGCCCGACTCGTGCACGACGACCGCGCGCCCGGTCCGCCGTACCGAGGCGCAGACCGTCTCGTCGTCGAACGGCACCAGGGAGCGCAGGTCGACGACTTCGAGGTCCCACCCCTCGGCCCGCGCGGCCTCGGCGGCTTCGAGGCAGACGGGCACCGACGGGCCGTACGTGATGAGCGTGGCGCTCCGGCCCGAGCGCCGCACCACCGCGCGGCCTATCGGTTCAACGTCCGTCGGGTGCTCCGGGTTCCAGGAGTCCTTGGACCAGTACAGGCGCTTGGGTTCGAGGAAGACGACCGGGTCGTCGGAGGCGATGGCGGCGCGCAGCAGGCCGTAGGCGTCGGCGACGGTGGCGGGCGTGACGACATGGAGCCCCGGAGTCGCCATGTAGTACGCCTCGGAGGAGTCGCTGTGGTGCTCGACGCCGCCGATTCCGCCGCCGTAGGGGACACGGATGGTGAGCGGGAGCGGCATGGTGCCGCGGGTGCGGTTGCGCATGCGGGAGACGTGCGAGATCAGCTGCTCGAACGCCGGGTAGGCGAACGCGTCGAACTGCATCTCCACGACCGGGCGCAGGCCGTACATGGCCATGCCGACCGCGGTGCCGAGGATGCCCGCCTCGGCCAGGGGCGTGTCCGTGCAGCGGTCCTCGCCGAACTCCTTGGCGAGGCCGTCGGTGACGCGGAAGACACCGCCGAGGGTGCCGACGTCCTCGCCCATGACGTGCACGGTGGGGTCGGCGGCCATGGCGTCGCGCAGCGCGCGTGTGAGCGCCTGCGCCATGGTGGCCGGCTTGAGGGCGACGGTGGTCATCAGTGGCCGCCTTCCTGCTCCGCGTGCAGCTCCGCCTGCAACTGGGCCCGCTGTTCGCGCAGTTGCCCGGTGGGCTCGGCGTACACCTGGGCGAACAGGTCCATCGGGTCGAGCACCGGGTCCTGGTTCATGCGCTCGCGCAGGTCGGCGGCCATGGTCTCGGCGTCGTCGCGGGCGGCCCGGATGCCGTCGTCGTCGAGCAGGCCGCGCTCGGTCAGTTCGTGCTCCAGGAGCGCGATGGGGTCGTGGGCGCGCCAGGCCTCGACCTCGGTGTCGCCGCGGTAGCGGGTCGCGTCGTCGGCGTTGGTGTGGGCGTCGATGCGGTAGGTGATCGCCTCGATCAGCGTGGGGCCGCGGCCCTCGCGCGCGTGCCGCACGGCGTCGGTGAGGACCTCGTGCACGGCGGCCGCGTCGTTGCCGTCGACCAGGCGGCCGGGCATGCCGTAGCCGACGGCCTTGTGGGCCAGCGACGGGGCCGCGGTCTGCTTGGCGAGTGGTACGGAGATCGCGAAGCCGTTGTTCTGGACCAGGAAGACCACCGGGGCCTGCCAGACGGCGGCGAAGTTCAGTGCCTCGTGGAAGTCGCCCTCGCTGGAGCCGCCGTCGCCGACCAGGGCGAGCGCGACCACGTCGTCGCCCTTGAGGCGGGCGGCGTGCGCGAGGCCCACGGCGTGCGGGAGCTGGGTGGCGAGGGGGGTGCACAGGGGCGCCACGCGGTGCTCGTGCGGGTCGTAGCCGGTGTGCCAGTCGCCACGCAGCAGGGTGAGGGCCTGGACGGGGTCGAGGCCGCGGGCGACGGCGGCGAGGGTGTCGCGGTAGCTGGGGAAGAGCCAGTCGCGGTCTTCAAGGGCGAGCGCGGCGGCGACCTGGCAGGCCTCCTGGCCGGTGCTGGAGGGGTAGACGGCGAGGCGGCCCTGCTTGGTGAGGGCGGTCGCCTGCACGTTGTACCTGCGGCCGCGCACCAGCTCGGCGTACAGGCGGCGCAGCAGGGCCGGGTCGGCCTTCGCGGCGGCCTCCGTGCCGAGGACGCGGTAGGGCTCCGCGTCGGGCAGCAGCGGCGCGGGGTCCGTGCGGGGCTGCCAGGCGGGGGGCGGCGATGGCCGATACCCGCCCCGCTGCTCCATGACCGTCATGACGGCACCTCCTCGTGGGAGCGGCTTCAGGCGCGCCACGGGTGTGATGCGCCTCACCTACCGATTGTTCGGTCGTCGGCACATTTTGGCTACAGGCACCTTCAGGCTGTGGACAAACGGTTCTCCACAACCTGAAATGAACGCAGTACGTCCATGGTAGGGAGGCGGGGGGACATGGCACCTGAACAAATGGCCGAAGGGCCGGAAGGCGGAAGTCCCCTACCGCTGCCGCGTCCCCTCGACGCGATCGATCTGGACATCCTCCAGATGCTCCAGGCGGACGGCCGCGCATCCATACGCTCGGTCGCGGAACGGGTGCACGTCTCACGCGCCAACGCCTACGCGCGGATCAACCGCCTCATCGAGGATGGCGTCATCCGTGGCTTCGGGGCCCGCGTCAACCACGAGCGCGCAGGTCAGGGCACTTCGGCGTACATCACCCTGAAGATCGTCCAGAACTCCTGGCGCACGGTGCGCGAGCAGCTCACACGGCTGCCCGGGGCGTCCCACATCGCCCTGGTGGGCGGCGACTTCGACGTACTGCTGCTGGTGCACACACCGGACAACAAGGCACTGCGCGAGCTGGTGCTCACCCGCCTCCAGGCCATGCCCGAAGTGCTCAGCACCCGCACGCTGCTGGTGTTCGAGGAGGAGGACCTGGAGCCACAGGGCTGAGCCCTGCGGCTCCAGCCCCCTGCGAAGCCGCTCAGGCCCCCTGCGCTGCCGCTCAGGCCTCCTTGCGCAGCCCTCCGAAGACCAACTGCACGACCGCGTCGGCCACTTCGCGCTCGCTCATACCCCGCCCGTCGGGCCGGTACCACTCGACGATCGAGTTGATCATCCCGAAGACGAGCCTGGTGGCGAGCCGCATCTCCACGTCACCGCGTACGTCCCCGTCGGCGGCCGCCGCCTTCAGCAGCTCGGCCACCTGGTGGTCGAAGTCGCGGCGCCGCTCCAGGGCCCACCGCTCGGTGCCCGTGTTGCCCCGCACGCGCAGCAGCAGCGTCACATACGGCAGTTCGCCGATCAGCACCTCGACCATGCGCCGCACGACGTACTCCAGGCGATCGGCGGCGCGCCCCACGCGCGCGTGCTCCTCGTCGAGGATCCCGAAGAGCCCGTCGAGCGCACGGCTGACGGCCCGGCGCAGCAGCTCCTCCTTGCCGGCCACATGGTGGTAGATCGACGACTTGGAGATACCGGCCGCCCTGGAGAGGTGCTCCATGGAGGTGCCGTCGTAGCCGCGCTCGTTGAAGACCTGGACGGCGACGGACAGCAGCGTCTCCGGGGTGTACGTGTCGCGCTTGGCGGTGGTCATGACTGGCTGCCCTCCCGCTTGTCGGAGGCGTACGCATGCCGGTACAGCGCCAGGGACGGCGCATAGCGCCCGGAGGGGTCGCGCAGGTGCAGGTCGTCGAGGAGGGCGTACGCCCAGTTGCGGCCGAGTCTGCGGCTCCACTCGAAGGGCCCGAGCGGGTAGTTGACGCCCAGGCGCATCGCGGTGTCGATGTCCTCCTCGGTGGCCACGCCCTTGGCGACGGCGTCGTGCGCGAGGTCGACGATCCGGGCGACCGTGCGGGCGACGATCATGCCGGGGACATCGCCGATGACGCTGACGTCCTTGCCGAGCGCCTGGAAGAGACCGGTGGCCTCGGCGAGGGTCCCCGGCGAGGTGTCCTGGGAGGCGGACAGGGCGATACGGGTGGCCCGGCGGTAGTCGAGGGCGAGGTCGAAGTAGACGACGTCGCGGAACTCGACGGAGGTCTGGCCGTCGGCGAGCGCCAGCTGCCCGCCGCTCGGCAGCACCAGGCGGGTGCCGTGGTCCTCTTCCTCCTCCCGCACGGCGATGCCCGCCTCGCGGATCAGCGCGAGCAGCTCGGAGGCGGGGCCCAGGTCGCCCTCGACGACGACGTACGCGGGCTGCTGCGCGGGCTCCGCGGTGTGCGGCTCGGGGCGGTCGGCGCCGTCCCCGTACTCGTACCAGCCCTGACCGCTCTTGCGGCCGAGCCGGCCCGACTCGACCAGGCGCCGCTGGGCGAGGGAGGGCGTGAAGCGCACGTCCTGGAAGAAGGAGTGCCACACGGAGTGGGTGACGGACTCGTTGACGTCCTGTCCGATGAGGTCGGTCAGTTCGAAGGCGCCCATCCTGAAGCCGCCCGACTCGCGCAGGACCGCGTCGATGGTGGCGGGGTCGGCGCCCTGGGCCTCGTACACGGCGAAGGCCTCGGCGTAGAAGGGCCGGGCGATGCGGTTGACGATGAAGCCGGGGGTGTCGGCGCAGGCGACCGGTGTCTTGCCCCAGGCGCGCGCCATCTCGTACGCGCGCGTGGCCGACGAGACGTCGGTGGCGAACCCGGAGACGACCTCGACCAGGGGGAGCAGCGGCGCCGGGTTGAAGAAGTGCAGGCCGACGAAGCGCCCGGGGTGACGCAGGGCGCCGCCGATGGCCGTGACGGACAGGGAGGAGGTGTTGGTCGCGAACAGACAGTCCTCGGCGACGATGTCCTCCAGCTCACGGAACAGGGCCTGTTTGGCGTCCAGCTGTTCCAGGACGGCCTCGACGACCAGGGAGCAGTCCGCGAGGTCGGCCAGGCTCCGGGCGGGCAGCAGCCGCTCGCGTGCCGCGTCCCGGTCGGCGGCCGTGAGCCGGCCCTTCTCGACGAGCCGGTCGAGGCGGGCGCCGATCGCCGCGGCCGCTTCCGAGGCGCGCCCGGCAGCGGCGTCGTGGAGCCGTACGCGATGGCCTGCGACCAGCGCGACCTGGGCGATGCCCTGGCCCATGGTGCCGGTGCCGACGACGGCCACGGGGCTGCTGAGGTCGAGTGCTGTCATGTGCGCGATCCTCCCGCACGGGGTTTTCCACAGATGCGGCAGGCCCCCTTGTCCCGACCGATCGTTCGGTTACTCTAACTCTGACCGGCTGTTCCTGCCCATGTTTCTGCCAGGTCATGAGCTCGACGAAGAGTTCTCAAGACGAGGAGTTGGTCCCGCATGGCCGCCGAACTGACCACCCGCGACCTGATCGCCAAGCACCGGCCCACCCTCGACCAGGCGCTGGAAGCGATCCGCACACGCGCGTACTGGTCCCCGCACCCCGAACACCCCAAGGCGTACGGCGAGAACGGCAGCCTGGACGCGGCCGCGGGCAAGGCCGCCTTCGACGCCCTCCTGGGCACCCGCCTCGACCTCGGCCAGCCCGGCACGGACGACTGGGTGGGCGCCGAGGTCTCGCCGTACGGCATCGAGCTGGGCGTGACCTACCCGCACGCGGACGTCGACGAGCTGCTGCCCGCCATGAAGGCCGGACAGCGCGCATGGCGCGACGCCGGCGCGGAGGCGCGCGCGGTGGTGTGTCTGGAGATCCTGGGTCGGATCAGCGACCGGACGCACGAGTTCGCGCACGCGGTCATGCACACCTCCGGCCAGGCCTTCATGATGGCGTTCCAGGCGGGCGGCCCGCACGCCCAGGACCGCGGCCTGGAGGCGGTGGCGTACGCGTACGTGGAACAGGTCCGCACGCCCGACACCGCGGAGTGGACCAAGCCCCAGGGCAAGCGCGACCCGCTCGCGCTCACCAAGCAGTTCACGCCGGTCCCGCGCGGGATCGCTCTGCTGATCGGCTGCAACACCTTCCCGACGTGGAACGGCTATCCAGGCCTGTTCGCGTCCCTCGCCACCGGCAACGCGGTCCTGGTGAAGCCCCACCCGCGCGCGGTGCTGCCGCTCACGCTCACCGTGCAGGTCGCGCGCCAGGTCCTCGCCGAGGCCGGCTTCGACCCGAACCTGGTGGCGCTGGCCGCCGAGCGGCCGGGCGAGGGCATCGCCAAGACGCTGGCCACCCGCCCGGAGATCCAGATCATCGACTACACGGGCTCGACGGCGTTCGGCGACTGGCTGGAGGCCAACGCCCGCCAGGCGCAGGTCTACACGGAGAAGGCCGGCGTCAACACGGTGCTGGTCGACTCCACGGCGAACTACAAGGGCATGCTCTCCAACCTGGCCTTCTCGCTGTCCCTGTACAGCGGCCAGATGTGCACGACCCCGCAGAACCTGCTGATCCCCCGCGACGGCATCCGCACCGACGAGGGCCCCAAGACCTTCGACGAGGTGGTCGCCGACCTCGCCCGCTCCGTCGACGGCCTCCTCGGCGACGACGCGCGCGCGAACGCCCTGCTCGGCGCGATCGTCAACCCGGACGTGAAGGCCCGCCTGGAGGCGGCGGCCGGACTGGGCGAAGTCGCCCTGGCCTCCAGGGAGATCAGCAACCCGGAGTTCCCGGGCGCGGTCGTGCGGACACCCGTGATCGTGAAGCTGGACGGCGCCAAGCCCGACGACGAGGCCGCCTACATGAGCGAGTGCTTCGGCCCGGTCTCCTTCGCCGTCGCGGTCGACTCGGCGGCGGACGGGGCGGAGCTGCTGCGCCGCACCATCCGTGAGAAGGGCGCGATGACGGTCGGGGCGTACACGACCGACGAGGAGGTCGAGCGGACGGTCCAGGAGGTCTGCCTGGAGGAGGCCGCCCAGCTGTCGCTGAACCTCACGGGCGGGGTGTACGTCAACCAGACGGCCGCCTTCTCCGACTTCCACGGGTCCGGGGGCAACCCGGCGGCCAACTCGGCGCTGTGCGACGGGGCGTTCGTCGCGAACCGCTTCCGGGTGGTCGAGGTGCGCCGCGAGGCCTAGGAACTGATCGCGCCCCCGGTGGCGCTCCAGTGGTACAGCGTCATGGCCACACTGGTCGCGAGGTTGTAACTGGAGACCTGGGGGCGCATCGGCAGCGACAGCAAGTGGTCGGTACGCGCGCGTAGTTCGGCGGACAGGCCGCTGCGCTCGGATCCGAACGCGAGGACGGCGTCGTCCGGGAGTTTGACGCCCCGGATGTCGTCGCCCTCGGGGTCCAGGGCGAACACCGGACCTGCCGGCAGCTCCTCGACGGCCAGCCGTTCCACCGCCGTCGCGAAGTGCAGCCCCGCGCCGCCGCGCACCACCGTGGGGTGCCATGGGTCGAGCGTGCCGGTGGTGACCACACCGGTCGCACCGAAACCGGCGGCCAGGCGTATCACGGCGCCCGCGTTGCCGAGGTTGCGTGGGTTGTCGAGGACCACGACGGGGGCGGTGCGCGGCGTGTGCGCGAGCTTCTCCAGATTGGCCGCGCGGGACGGTCGTACGGCCAGGGCGGCGACGGCGGTGGGATGCGGGCGCGGCACCAGACTCCGGTACGTCGGCTCCGGCACCTCGGTGAGAAGGCCGTCCAGCGCGTCCCGCACATCGGGGGCGAGCTCGTCGGCGAGGGCGAGCGCCACCCGCCGGTCGGCGGTGACCGCCACCGGGACCTCGGCTCCGAAACGCACGGCGTGCTTGAGGGCGTGAAAACCGTCGAGCAGCACACAGCTGCCTGCGATCCGGCGCCAGGCAGTCACGGGGTCGGGGGTGGGGTCGGTCATGGCGTGCAGCCTACGTGCGCGGGGGGCCGGGGCTCGCCCCGCGGAGGACGGGCCATGGACGCAGGTCTCACGCCGTGGAGCCCACCTGCGCGGGCTCGGAGCTCTCCGGAGCGCCCGGCCCGGACGACGTCGAACGGCCCACGCGGACAAGGACACGGCCACGCGCGCGTGCCGCCCAACCGCCCAGCCGGTGAAGCAGCGACGTCGGCAGGAAGACCGCGTCCGTCACGATCATCGCCAGCGAGAAGAAGGGCAGGCCGAGTACGACGGCGATCACGGCGTGCTCGGTCATCATGGCCGCCAGCAGGACGTTCTTGACCCGTCGGTTGAACAGCGTGAACGGGAAGGCGACCTGCACGATGACCGTCCCGTACGTCACGAGCATCACCATCGTGCCGCTGGACGACAGCAGGTCGGCGAGCCCGGGCCAGGGCGAGAAGTAGTCGAGGTGGAGGGGGTAGTAGACCGCGGTGCCGTCCTGCCAGCGCGTGCCCTGGATCTTGTACCAGCCGGCCGTCGCGTAGATCAGACAGGCCTCCGTCATGATCACGAAGAGGGCGCCGTTGTGCACGATGTTCGCGACGACGTCCAGCAGGATCCTGGGCTCCCCGCTCTTCGCACGGCGCCCGACCAGCCACCACACGGCCTGCGCGAGCCAGACACCCCACAGGATCACGGGCACGATCAGATCGGCGCCGTCGAACCGACCACCCGCCGTCACCGCGACCAGTGCGAACCCGAACACGGTCCACAGTGCCGGGCCGACCCGGTCGGAAACCTGCTCTCCACGCGCGCGTGCCCGACGCGCACGCTCTGCCCTCCGTGCGTCCAGCGACCAGACCTGGCCGCAGCGCGTGAACACGAGGTACACGGACATCAGGTGCAGGACGTTGTCGCCGCCGTCCCCCATGAAGACGCTGCGGTTCTGCAGCGAGAGCACACCGATCATGAACAGCACGGACATGGTGCGGGTGCGCCAGCCGAGCAGCAGCAGGATGCCCGAGAGGGCTGCGAGCACGTACACGAACTCGAACCAGCCCCGGCCGTCCGACCACATCAGGGCCGTGAAGGCACTGTTGGACGCGATCAGCTGCTGGGCGAGGTCCCAGCTCCACGGGCTGCCGGGGCCGTACAGCTCCTCACGGTGGGGAAACTCGCGGAGCAGGAACAGCAGCCAGGTCGCGCTGAAGCCGATGCGGATCACGGCGGACTGGTAGGGGCCGAGCGCCGATTCGGTGATGCGGGCGATGGCGGAGGAGACCGAGAGGGCGAAGCGGTTCACCGGGCGCCTCCGTCGGTGTCGGCGGCCGTGACCGGCCACCAGGGCAGCACGCGGTCCATGGGTTTGTCGGAGATCTTCTCGGTGCTCCACTTCGGCGGGGGCACGTTGGTGGTGCGGGAGCGGACCTGGACCTGCTCGATGACCCCGCCCGTCCCGGCCGCGTCGTCCCGGCCCAGGCGGAGCACCACTATGCGCCGCAGATACGCCTCGGAGAGGGAGCCGCGAAGCCCCGCCGGACGGTTGTTGCTGTCGTGCGTGGCGACGAAGAAGTCCCAGGCCCGGCGCAGCTCGTTCTGCTCGGTGTGGCTGGGCAGCAGATTGCCGTCGATGGCCTGCCCGTCCTGGGCGGACAGGTCGTACCAGCCGGTGCTCCGCACCTCGCCGTTCTTCTCCTGCACCTCGGCGCGGACCTGGACGGCGATGTTCTGCTGCAGCGGATTCGGCGCGAAGAGCTTCCAGTTCTGCTCGAACTCCGGGTAGATCCAGTCGTCGATCGCCTTGCCGTGCGCCTTGGTCAGCGTGTTCGACGGCGCGACATGCAGAAACACCATCCCGACATGCACACAGACGACGACGGCGACGACGGCGAGCGCCAGCGCGGCGCCGATCTGGTAGCGCAGGGAGAGAGCGGCCACCCCGGTGCGGGGTTCGGCGTACGGGCCGGGGGCGGGAGCGACCGGGAGGGCCGAGGCGCCGGAACCGAGTACGGCGGCGTCCAGTGAGGCGTCCTGCGGATCGTCCGCCGGGTCCGGCCCGGCCGGCTCGGACGGGGTGTCCGGCACAGGCGACCTGTCCGGCACAGGTGGAGCATCCGGCGCGGGCGCACCGCCCGGGCTGGATGGCCCGTCCGGCCCGTGCCGGACCTCCGAGTCTGTGCCGTACGCGTCCATTCCGCCCCGTCTCCCCATCCCAGTCCGTCTTCCGGCCGCCCGGCCGCGGGGCGCCGTACCGCGTGTACGCACCGCGCCACCACGCTCGCACGGGCACGGTACTCAGGCCTGCCCGCGCGGCACAGCCCCTGCCGGGCCGACCTCGTCGCGGCGTACGCGAGGTCACCCCGTTTGTCCACAGGACACGCCCACACGTTATCCACAGCGGTTGACACCTTACGGCGCCAGTCCCACCATGGAATCGCACGAACCGAACGATCGGTCGGGAGCCAGCTCCGGACAGAGCCCAGGTCGAGGGGGACCGCATGGCGACAGCAGCCGCGCACCAGGCGTACGGCACCGCGGAGGACACCGCCGACAGCGGTGCGTACGAGCGCGCCTTCGACGCGGCCGTGGCCGCCGACGAGCGCATCGAGCCGCGCGACTGGATGCCCGACGCCTATCGCGCGACGCTGGTCCGGCAGATGGCCCAGCACGCCCACTCCGAGATCATCGGCATGCAGCCGGAGGCCAACTGGATCACCCGCGCGCCCTCCCTGCGCCGCAAGGCGATCCTGATGGCCAAGGTCCAGGACGAGGCCGGACACGGGCTCTATCTGTACAGCGCGGCCGAGACCCTCGGCACCAGCCGCGACGAGCTGCTCGACAAGCTCCACTCCGGCCGCCAGAAGTACTCCTCGATCTTCAACTACCCGACGCTGACCTGGGCGGACGTCGGCGCGATCGGCTGGCTGGTGGACGGCGCCGCGATCACCAACCAGGTCCCGCTGTGTCGCTGCTCCTACGGCCCGTACGCGCGCGCGATGGTCCGCATCTGCAAGGAGGAGTCCTTCCACCAGCGCCAGGGGTACGAGCTGCTGCTGGCCCTCGGCCGCGGCACCCCCGAGCAGCGGGCGATGGCGCAGGACGCGGTGAACCGCTGGTGGTGGCCGTCCCTGATGATGTTCGGTCCGCCCGACGACGAGTCGGCGCACTCCGCACAGTCGATGACGTGGAAGATCAAGCGGCATTCGAACGACGAGCTGCGCCAGCGCTTCGTCGACATCTGCGTCCCGCAGGCCGAGTCACTGGGCCTCACCCTCCCCGACCCGGACCTGAGGTGGAACGAGGAGCGGGGCCACTACGACTTCGGCCCGATCGACTGGACGGAGTTCAAGGAAGTCCTCAAGGGCAACGGCCCGTGCAACGAGCAGCGGATCACCCAGCGCAGGCGCGCACACGAAGAAGGCGCGTGGGTACGGGAGTCGGCCGCGGCCTACGCGGCCAAGCACACCAGCAGCACCGGTGGGACGAGCAAGCCCGGCGAGACAGGAGCGAAGCGAGCATGACGAACACCGACTGGCCCCTGTGGGAGGTCTTCGTGCGCTCGCGCCGCGGCCTCTCGCACACCCACGCCGGCAGCCTGCACGCGCCGGACGCGGAGTTCGCCCTGCGCAACGCCCGCGACCTGTACACCCGCCGCGGTGAGGGCGTCTCGATCTGGGTCGTCCCGTCGTCCGCGATCACCGCGTCCTCCCCGGACGAGAAGGACCCGTTCTTCGAGCCGGCCGCCGACAAGCCGTACCGGCATCCGACGTTCTACGAGATCCCGGAGGGGGTGAAGCACCTGTGACGACGACAGTCCCCGCGACCGCCGCCCTCGCCCTCGGCGACGACGCCCTGGTGCTCTCGCACCGCCTCGGCGAATGGGCGGGCCATGCCCCCGTCCTGGAGGAGGAGGTCGCCCTCGCCAACATCGCGCTGGACCTGCTCGGTCAGGCCCGCGTGCTGCTGTCGACAGTGGGCGACGAGGACGAGCTGGCGTATCTGCGCGAGGAGCGCGCCTTCCGCAACCTCCAGCTGGTGGAACAGCCGAACGGCGACTTCGCCCACACCATCGCCCGCCAGCTCTACTTCTCCACCTACCAGCACCTGCTGTACGCCGAACTGGCCGCCACGGACGGCCCGTTCGCCGGCCTCGCCGCAAAGGCCGTCAAGGAGGTCGCCTACCACCGCGACCACGCCGAACAGTGGACCCTGCGGCTCGGCGACGGCACACAGACCGGCCACGAACGCATGCAGCGCGCGTGCACGGCCCTGTGGCGGTTCACCGGCGAGATGTTCCAGCCGGTGGACGGCCTGGACGTCGACCCGGCCGGGTTGGAGACGGCCTGGCTGGAGTCCGTCCGGGCCGTGCTGCACCGCGCGACCCTGACGGTCCCCGAGGGACCGCGCGCCGGGGCGTGGACGGCCGGCGCGGGCCGTCAGGGCGTGCACACCGAGTCCTTCGGCCGGATGCTCGCCGAGATGCAGCACCTGCACCGCAGCCACCCGGGGGCGTCATGGTGACGACGACCACCGCCCTGGAGTCCGAACTCCTCGAGATCGCCGGTTCGGTGCCCGACCCCGAACTGCCCGTGCTCACCCTCCAGGAGCTCGGCGTCCTGCGCGCGGTGCATGTGCGCGGCGCGGACGCGGTCGAGGTCGAGCTGACGCCCACCTACACGGGCTGCCCGGCCATCGAGGCGATGTCCCTGGACATAGAGCGAGTGCTGCAGGCGCACGGCATGCGGGACGTCACCGTCCGCACGGTGCTGCGGCCCGCCTGGTCGACGGACGACATCACGGCCGAAGGGCGGCGCAAACTGCGGGAGTTCGGGATAGCTCCCCCGCGTGTGCGCGAGGTTTCCGGTCCCGTCCCCGTGTCGCTGGGCCCCACCCGCACGCTGGAGCCGGTGCACTGCCCGCACTGCGGCAGCGCCGACACCGAACTGCTCAGCCGCTTCTCCTCCACCGCCTGCAAGGCGCTGCGGCGCTGTCTGGCCTGCCGTGAACCCTTCGACCACTTCAAGGAGCTGTGATGGCCCGCTTCCACACGCTCCGGGTGGCGGCGGTCGACCGGCTCACCGACGACTCCGTGGCCCTCACCCTCGCCGTGCCCCGGGAGCTGCGCGAGGAGTACCGGCACGCCCCGGGGCAGCACCTCGCCCTGCGACGCCTGGTCGACGGGGAGGAGATCCGGCGCACGTACTCCATCTGCTCCCCGGCACCGGCACCCGACGCCGAGGGCCCGCGCACCCTGCGGGTCGGCGTGCGCCTGGTCGAGGGCGGAGCCTTCTCGACGTTTGCGCTCAAGGAGATCGGCATCGGCGACGAGCTGGAGGTGATGACCCCGGCCGGCCGCTTCACCCTCGACCCCGCGCCCGGCCTGTACGCGGCGATCGTCGGCGGCAGTGGCATCACGCCGGTGCTGTCGATCGTCTCGACGCTGCTGGCGCGCGAGCCGGAAGCCCGGTTCTGTCTGATACGCAGCGACCGTACGGCCGCCTCGACGATGTTCCTGGACGAGGTCGCCGATCTGAAGGACCGGTATCCGGGGCGGCTGCAGTTGGTGACGGTGCTGTCCCGGGAGGAACAGCAGGCAGGGCTGCCGTCCGGGCGGCTCGACCAGGACCGGCTGACCGGGCTGCTGCCGGCGCTGCTGCCGGTGGAGCAGGTGGCGGGATGGTTCCTGTGCGGGCCGTTCGGGCTGGTCCAAGGCGCCGAGCGGGCCCTGCGCGGGCTCGGTGTCACGCGCACGCGTATCCACGAGGAGATCTTCCACGTGGATGCCGCCGCCCCCGTACCCGCCGCGACGGCCCCCGCGCACAGCACGGTCACCGCCCGGCTCGACGGCCGCGGCGGGACCTGGCCCGTCCAGGACGGCGAGTCCCTGCTGGAGACGGTCCTGCGCAACCGGCCCGACGCGCCCTACGCCTGCAAGGGCGGGGTGTGCGGCACATGCCGGGCCTTCCTGGTCACCGGCGAGGTGCGCATGGACCGCAACTTCGCGCTGGAGCCGGAGGAGACGGAGGCGGGATATGTGCTGGCGTGCCAGTCGCATCCGGTGACGGAGAAGGTGGAGCTGGACTTCGACCGCTGAACCCACGGCCAGGGTTCCGGAGTCGGCGCACCGTTCCCTTCTTCTAGAACCTGTTCTATCTTGACTGTCCGTCAGATCAGCGGACTCTCCGGAGGGACAGGACCGTGGACTTCACCTTCACCGAGGAGCAGCAGGCGGCGGCCGAGGCGGCGCGGGGGGTGTTCGCCGGGGTCGAGCCGGACGCGGTGCCCAGCCCCTCACTCGTCCCCGGCCCCGTCGCCGACGACTTCGACCGCGCACTGTGGACCAGGCTCGCCGAAGCGGACCTGCTGAGCCTGCTGCTCGGCACGGAGTACGGCGGGGCGGGCCTGGACGCCATCGCCCTCTGCCTGGTGCTGCGTGAGTCGGCCAGGGTACTGGCGCGCGTTCCGCTGCTGGAGACCAGCGCGGCCGCAGCAGCCGTACAGGCATACGGCGGCGAGGAGTTGAAGGCGGCGCTGCTCGCCCGCGCGGGGCGGGGCGAGGCCGTGCTGACCGTCGCCGCGAACGGCCGCAGCGGCCACGACCCGGCCGAACTCGCCGTGACCGCACGGCAGGAGGGCGACCAGTGGGTCCTGGACGGGATGCAGACCGCCGTGCCGTGGGCTCACACCGCCGACTTCGTCGTCGTACCCGCCCATACGACCGCCGACCGCACCCTCCTCGCCGTGATCCCCCGCATCCACCCGGGCGTCGAACTCGGCGAGCAGGTCTCCACCACCGGCGAGCGGCTCGGCGAACTGCGTCTGCAGTCCGCACGGATCCCGGAGCGTGACGTCATCGACGCCGACGGCGCCTGGGGGTGGCTGCGCGAACTGCTGACCACCGGGACCTGCGCCCTGGCCCTCGGCCTCGGCGAACGGGTCCTCACGATGACCAGCGAATACACCGGCAAACGGGAGCAGTTCGGACACCCCGTCGCCACGTTCCAGGCCGTCGCGGTGCAGGCCGCCGACCGGTACATCGACCTGCGCGCGATGGAGGCCACGCTGTGGCAGGCCGCGTGGCGGATCGCCTCCGGGGCACCCGGCGTCCTGCCCGCCTCCGGTGACGTCGCCGTCGCCAAGATCTGGGCTTCGGAGGGCGTACGGCGGGTCGTGCAGACGGCACAGCATCTGCACGGCGGGTTCGGGGCGGACGTCGAGTACCCGCTGCACCGCTACCACGCCTGGGCCAAGCACCTGGAGCTGCAGCTCGGCCCGCCGGCGGCGCACGAGGAGGTCCTAGGCGACCTGCTGGCGGCCCACCCGCTGGGCTGACCGCCCCGGCCGCCGCGAGCTACAGGACGAACCCGGGCTGCCCCTCGTCCGTCACGACCGGGCGGCCCACGGCCGCCCACACCTGCATGCCGCCGTCGACGTTCACGGCGTCGATGCCCTGCTGCACGAGGTACATCGCGACCTGCGCCGAGCGGCCGCCCGAACGGCAGATCACGTTGACCCGGCCGTCCTGCGGCGCGGCCTCGGTCAGCTCGCCGTACCGGGCGACGAAATCACTGATGGGAATGTGCAGGGCCCCTTCGGCGTGACCCGCCTGCCACTCGTCGTCCTCGCGGACGTCCAGCAGGAAGTCGCCGTCCTTGAGGTCCGAGACCTCGACCGTGGGCACACCAGCTCCGAAATGCATGCCCAAGACGCTACCCGACGCGGCCGGGCACGGAACCGGCCGCCCGAGCGGCGGGGCTACCCCAGCAGCTCGGCCAGCTCCGCCTCGCGCTGGGACACATCGGCCAGGAGCTTCTCGGCGATCTCCTCCAGGAGCCGGTCGGGATCGTCCGGCGCCAGCCGCAGCATCGCGCCGATCGCGCTCTCCTCCAGCTCCTTCGCGACCAGCGAGAGCAGTTCCTTGCGCTGGGCGAGCCATTCGAGGCGGGCGTAGAGCTCCTCGCTGCGGCTCGGACCGCGCTCCTGGGGCGCCGGGCCCTTGGCCCACTCCTCGGCCAGCTCGCGCAGCAGAAGCTCGTCGCCCCGGGCGTAGGCGGCGTTGACGCGGGTGATGAACTCCTCGCGCCGGGCTCGCTCGGTGTCGTCCTGGGCCAGGTCGGGATGGGCCTTGCGGGCCAGCTCGCGATAAAGCTTGCGGGCCTCGTCGCTGGGGCGCACCCGCTGCGGGGGCCGCACGGGCTGGTCCGTGAGCATCGCCACGGCCTCCGGGAAGAGCCCCTCCCCGTCCATCCAGCCGTGGAACAACTCCTCGACGCCGGGCATCGGCAGCACCCGGGCCCTGGCCTCGTCCGCTTTGCGCCGGTCCTCGGGGTCGCCGGTGCGGGCGGCCCGGGCCTCGGCGATCTGCGCGTCCAGTTCGTCGAGGCGGGCGTACATAGGGCCGAGCTTCTGATGGTGCAGCCGGGAGAAGTTCTCGACCTCCACGCGGAAGGTCTCGACAGCGATCTCGTACTCGATCAGCGCCTGCTCGGCGGCCCGCACGGCCCGCTCCAGCCGCTCCTCGGGACGCGGCGCACCGTCCTCGGGCGTCGCCTGCGCCTCGCCGGCGGCACCGCCAGCCTGCTCATGCTCAGCTTCCGGGCTCGTCACCCGACCCAGCGTAGGCCACTGCGAGGGTGGCCACCGCGGCGCAAGGTCATCGCTTCGGGGCCCCTCCCCCCTCCCTCCCCCTCCGCCCCCCCTGCGAGCACGCCATTCAACGGCCGCCACCCGCAGACACACCTCTCACAAGCCCCTCACACCCCCATCTCCGCAGCGATCCGCCCCGCCCGCACCGCCGCCACCAGATCGGCGTGGTCGGCCTCCGTGCGGTCGGCATAGGCGACACCGAAGTCGGCGATCGCCTCGTCCAGTTCCTCGCTCTTGCCGCAGTACCCGGCGACCAGCCGCGGGTCGGCGCTGTGGGAGTGCGCGCGGGCCAGGAGCGCCCCGGTCATGCGCCCGTAGTCGTCTATCTGGTCGGCGGCCAGCGCCGCCGGGTCGACGCTGCCCTTGCGGTTGCGGAACTGCCGTACCTGGAAGGGCCGTCCCTCCACCGTCGTCCACCCCAGCAGGATGTCGCTGACGACCTGCATGCGCTTCTGCCCGAGAACCACTCGGCGGCCCTCGTGCTCCACCTCCGGCGCCTCGAAGCCCGCGGTCACCAGGTGCGGCACCAGCGTCGAGGGGCGGGCCTCCTTCACCTGGAGGACGAGCGGCTGCCCCCGGTGGTCCAGGAGCAGCACGACGTACGACCGTGTGCCGACGCTGCCCGTGCCGACGACCCGGAAGGCGACGTCGTGCACCGCATGCCGGGCCAGCAGCGGGAGCCGGTCCTCGGAGAGCGTCGTCACGTACTGCTCAAGGGCCGCCGCCACCGCCGCGGCCTCCGCGTCCGGCACCCGCCGCAGCACCGGCAGCGCCTCCACGAAACGCCGCCCGCCGTCCTCGACCTGCTCGGTCGACTTCGCCGCGAAGCGCCCGCTGGTATTGGCCCGCGCCTTCTCGGAGACCCGCTCCAGCGTGCCGAGCAGGTCGTGGGCGTCGGTGTGGGAGACGAGTTCCTCGTCCGCGATGGCGTTCCACGCGTCCAGCACCGGCAGCTTGGCGAGCAGTCGCACGGTGCGGCGGTAGGCGCCGGTCGCGTCGTAGGCCGCCTTGCGGCACTGGTCCTCGTCGGCGCCGGCCTCCCGGCCGGCGAGCACGAGCGAGGCGGCGAGCCGCTTGAGGTCCCACTCCCAGGGGCCGTGGACGGTCTCGTCGAAGTCGTTGAGGTCGATGACCAGGTCACCGCGCGCATCGCCGTACAGGCCGAAGTTGGCGGCATGCGCGTCGCCGCAGATCTGCGCGCGGATCCGGGTCATGGGGGTGCGCGCCAGGTCGTACGCCATGAGGCCGGCGGAGCCGCGCAGGAAGGCGAAGGGCGTGGCCGCCATCCGGCCCGCGCGTATCGGGGTGAGCTCGGCGATCCGGCCGCGGTGGGACTCCTCGACCGCGTCGGCCGCGTGCGGGCGGGAGCCGTCGAGGTCGAGCGCGGAGTGCGCACTGCGCGGCACCCGCTTGCGCAGCGCCTTGCCCTCGTCCTTGGGCGACCCCTCCGCGGGCCACTCGGCGAAGCCCCGCACGCGCGGAAGCCGCCGCATGCCCGACCCCGCCGCTGCCTCTCCGATTCCGGTCACACCAACCGCCTCCCCCGCATACCCACGAACATCAACTCGTGCAGACCGTACAGCCGGTGGCCGACGCGCGTCAGACCCTGTGGACAACTCCGCACCTGTGGAAAACACCGCCCGGGACCGGCTCGGCGGGCCATGTGATTGTCCTCACCGGGTAACGCGCCTCACACCACCCCGGACAACGCGAAAGCCCCAGGTCAAAGACCTGGGGCTTTCGGCTGGTGCGCGAGGGGGGAGTTGAACCCCCACGCCCTTGCGGGCACTGGAACCTGAATCCAGCGCGTCTGCCTATTCCGCCACCCGCGCATTGGGTGTGTCCTCCGGCTTGGGCCCTTTGGGCTGGCGCCTTCCGACACCCAGAACATTAGCACGCGGGCAGGGGTGGGTTCACATCCCTTATCCCTGGGCAGCCGCCCACCAGCACGGACGTGTCGTCCGGTCGTCGACCCGCCGCCCCACGCTCCGTCCCGCCACGCGACCTGCGAACCAACGGCACGCGAACGACCCGCCCGCGAAGCCCTCCGCTCCGTATCAACACGTACCGGTTCACGTATCAACCTCGTACCGGTACTGCCCGTCTCCCCCGGAGCCGGGCAGGGTCCACAGTCAGGTGCGGGACACTGGTCTGCGGCCACCTCTACGATCCTGGGCAGAAGGAGTGCGTGGGAGGAGTTCGAAGGGCAGCTTCGGAGGGAACCTCCGGAGGGAACTTCGTCGGGCGTCGACACCCGTCGACCGGGCCGACAGGGGGAACCAGCTGATTCACCCGCGCGTGGATACGATCAGTAAGCAGTACCAGGCAAGGCAGCGCCCGCCAGCCGGGACACTGGACGGAAGCGACATCGGAGGAGGTGCCTCATGGGAGTCCTGAAGAAGTTCGAGCAGCGTCTCGAAGGTCTGGTCAACGGCACCTTTGCCAAGGTGTTCAAGTCCGAGGTCCAGCCTGTGGAGATCGCCGGAGCGCTCCAGCGTGAGTGCGACAACAACGCGACCATCTGGAACCGCGACCGGACGGTCGTGCCCAACGACTTCATCGTGGAGCTGAGCACCCCGGACTTCGAGCGGCTCAGCCCCTACTCCGGCCAGCTCGGTGACGAGCTCGCCGGCATGGTGCGCGACTACGCCAAGCAGCAGCGCTACACGTTCATGGGACCCATCAAGGTCCACCTGGAGAAGGCGGACGACCTCGACACCGGCCTGTACCGGGTGCGCAGCCGTACGCTCGCCTCCTCCAGCAGCCAGCAGGCTCCCGCACCCGCCGCTCCGCCGGCCGGGTCCGCGGGCCGCCCCGGCGGAGGGTACGGCTACCCGCCGGCCGCCGCACCCGCGGGCGCCCCGCCGATGCCTGCCGCGCCGCCGCCCGGCGCGCGCCCCGGCGCCGCGCCCTACGGCCAGCGTCCCGGCGCGGGCGGCCCGGTCGGCGCACCGCAGCCCGGCTCCCGCACCCGCCACTGGATCGAGATCAACGGCACCCGCCATCAGATCTCCCGCCCGACGCTGGTGCTGGGCCGCAGCACCGAAGCCGACGTGCGGATCGACGACCCCGGCGTCTCCCGCCGGCACTGTGAGATCCGGACCGGAACGCCCTCGACGATCCAGGATCTCGGGTCCACCAACGGCATCGTGGTGGACGGGCAGCACACCACCCGCGCTACGCTCCGCGACGGCTCGCGGATCGTCGTGGGCAGCACCACCATCATTTACCGGCAAGCCGAAGGGTGAAGCGGGGGCAATGTCAGAGCTGACCCTCACGGTCATGCGGCTGGGTTTCCTGGCCGTACTGTGGCTGTTCGTGATCGTGGCCGTGCAGGTCATCCGCAGCGACCTGTTCGGTACGCGCGTCACCCAGCGCGGCTCCAGGCGCGAGGCCGCACGGCCCCAGCAGGCCGCCCGCCAGCAGGCCGCGCCCCCGCAGCAGCGTCAGCAGGCTGCCGGCGGCCGCCAGCGCCGCAACGCCCCCACCAAACTCGTCGTGTCCGAGGGCACCCTCACCGGCACGACCGTCGCGCTCCAGGGCCAGACCATCACTCTGGGCCGGGCGCACGACAGCACGATCGTGCTGGACGACGACTACGCCTCCAGCCGCCATGCCAGGATCTACCCGGACCGCGACGGCCAGTGGATCGTCGAGGACCTGGGCTCCACCAACGGCACATACCTCGACCGGAGCCGGCTGACGACCCCCACGCCGATTCCGCTGGGCGCGCCGATCCGCATCGGCAAGACAGTCATCGAGCTGCGGAAGTAGTACGACAATGAGCGAGCGGAGCGAGCACGCAGCGGCGGCCCCCACCACGGGCTCCGGCGCGCTCCCGACCGGAGGGTGGGCACCGTGCGGATGTACCCGGAGCCGACGGGCGAGGTGCGCATGAGTCTGTCACTGCGCTTTGCCGCCGGATCGCACAAAGGCATGATCCGCGAGGGCAACGAGGACTCCGGATACGCCGGTCCGCGCCTGCTCGCGATCGCCGACGGCATGGGCGGCGCCGCCGCCGGCGAGGTCGCCTCCTCCGAGGCCATCTCCACCATCGTCGCCCTCGACGACGACGTGCCGGGCTCCGACATCCTCACCTCCCTCGGCACCGCCGTACAGCGCGCCAACGACCAGCTGCGCTCCATGGTCGAGGAGGACCCCCAGCTCGAGGGCATGGGCACCACGCTCACCGCCCTCCTGTGGACCGGCCAGCGACTCGGCCTCGTCCACGTCGGCGACTCACGCGCCTACCTGCTCCGCGACGGAGTCCTCACCCAGATCACCCAGGACCACACCTGGGTGCAGCGCCTCGTCGACGAGGGCCGCATCACCGAGGAAGAGGCCACCACCCACCCCCAACGCTCCCTGCTGATGCGGGCGCTCGGCAGCGGCGAACACGTCGAGCCGGACCTCTCCATCCGTGAGGTCCGCGCCGGCGACCGCTATCTGATCTGCTCCGACGGACTGTCCGGCGTCGTCTCCCACCAGACCCTCGAGGAGACCCTCGCCAGCTACCAGGGCCCCCAGGAGACCGTGCAGGAGCTGATCCAGCTCGCGCTGCGCGGCGGCGGCCCCGACAACATCACCGTCATCGTCGCCGACGTACTGGACCTGGACACCGGGGACACCCTCGCCGGGCAGCTCTCCGACACCCCGGTCGTGGTCGGCGCTGTCGCCGAGAACCAGAACCACCTGCACGACCCCGGCTTCATGGAGACCCCGGCAGGCCGCGCCTCCGGCCTCGGCCGCCAGGGTCACGGAGGCGGCGGCGAGTTCGGCCCGCCCGGCTCCGGCGACACCACCGGCTACATCCCCGCGGGCAGCTTCGGCGACTACACCGACGACGACTTCGTCAAACCCCGCAAGGGCCGCAAGTGGGCGAAGAGATCCTTCTACCTCGTGCTCGCCCTCGCCGTCGTCGGCGGCGGCCTGTACGGCGGCTGGCGCTGGACGCAGACCCAGTACTACGTCGGCACCAAGGACGAGCACGTCGCGCTGTACCGGGGCATCAGCCAGGACCTGGCCTGGGTCTCCCTCTCCAAGGTGGAGAGGGACCACCCCGAGATCGAACTCAAGTACCTGCCTCCGTACCAGCAGAAGCAGGTCAAGGCCACGATCGCCGAGGGCAGCCTGACCGGCGCCCAGTCGAAGATCAACGACCTTTCGGTGCAGGCCTCCGCATGCAAGAAGGAGTCCGAGCGTCAGGCGGCCGAGAGCAAGAACAACTCGAAGACCGGCACGGGCCAGGCGGGCGGCACCACGGGAACCACCAAGACCTCCCTCACGTCCAAGGCATCACCGAGCCCCTCGACCTCACCGACCCCGTCCACATCAGCGACCGCACCCACCCCCAGCCCCGGCCCCACCCTCTCGGAGGATGAGCAGAAGGTCGTCTCGCTGTGCGGTAAGCAGTAGGCAAGCCGTGAGAGGCCCTGTCACACGATGAGCAGTACTACCAACACACCGACGCACCATACGTCCACGATCGGCGCGATCGGCGCACCGAGCCGGCGGAACACCGAGCTCGCGCTGCTGCTGTTCGCCGTCGTCATCCCGGTCTTCGCCTACGCCAACGTGGGCCTGGCCATCGACGACAAGGTGCCGGCCGGGCTGCTGAGCTACGGCCTCGGACTCGGCCTCCTGGCGGGCGTCGGCCATCTCGCCGTACGGAAGTTCGCCCCGTACGCCGATCCGCTGCTGCTTCCCCTGGCCACGCTGCTCAACGGACTCGGGCTCGTCGTCATCTGGCGCCTCGACCAGTCCAAGCTGCTGCAGTCGCTGCCCAACTACTTCACGGCCGCGCCCCGCCAGCTGCTGTACACCGCCCTGGGCATCGCCCTGTTCGTCGTCGTGCTGATCTTCCTCAAGGACCACCGCGTCCTGCAGCGCTACACCTACATCTCCATGTTCGGCGCGCTGGTCCTGCTCGTCCTGCCGCTGGTGCCCGGTCTCGGCGCCAACATCTACGGCGCGAAGATCTGGATCCGCGTCCCGGGCCTCGGCTCCCTGCAGCCCGGTGAGTTCGCGAAGATCGCCCTCGCCGTCTTCTTCGCCGGCTACCTGATGGTCAAGCGCGACGCCCTGGCGCTCGCGAGCCGCCGCTTCATGGGCCTGTACCTGCCGCGCGGCCGCGACCTGGGACCCATCCTCGTCGTCTGGCTGATGTCGATCCTCATCCTGGTCTTCGAGACCGACCTCGGTACCTCGCTGCTGTTCTTCGGAATGTTCGTCATCATGCTGTACGTCGCCACCGAGCGGACCAGCTGGATCGTCTTCGGTCTGCTGATGTCCGCGGCCGGCGCGGTCGGCGTGGCCAGCTTCGAACCGCACGTCCAGCAGCGCGTCCAGGCCTGGCTCAACCCGTTGAAGGAGTACAAACTCAGCCAGCAGGGGGTGGCCGGTCACTCCGAGCAGTCGATGCAGGCGCTGTGGGCCTTCGGCTCCGGCGGCACCCTCGGCACCGGCCTCGGCCAGGGCCACTCCGACCTGATCCGCTTCGCCGCCAACTCCGACTTCATCCTCGCCACCTTCGGCGAGGAACTCGGCCTGGCCGGCGTCATGGCGGTCCTGCTCATCTACGGCCTGATCGTGGAGCGCGGCGTACGCACCGCCCTCGCCGCCCGCGACCCGTTCGGCAAGCTCCTCGCCGTCGGCCTGTCCGGCGCCTTCGCCCTCCAGGTCTTCGTCGTCGCGGGCGGTGTCATGGGCCTCATCCCGCTGACCGGTATGACGATGCCGTTCGTGGCGTACGGCGGCTCCTCCGTACTGGCCAACTGGGCCCTGATCGGCATCCTGATCAGGATCAGCGACACCGCCCGCCGCCCGGCGCCCGCGCCCGCCGGCAACCCCGACGCCGAGATGACCCAGGTGGTCCGCCCGTCATGAACAAGCCCCTGCGCCGGATCGCGATCTTCTGCGGCCTGCTCGTCCTCGCCCTGCTCGTCCGCGACAACTGGCTCCAGTACGTCAAGGCCGACAGCCTCAAGGACGACAAGCTGAACCGCCGTGTCACCATCGCCCGCTACTCCACCCCGCGCGGCGACATCGTGGTCGACGGCGAACCCATCACCGGGTCCACCACGACCAGCACCAGCGGCCTCAACGACCTGAAGTACAAGCGCACCTACAAGAACGGTCCCATGTGGGCGCCGGTCACCGGGTTCGCCTCGCAGGCCTTCGGCGCCACCCAGCTGGAGAGCATCGACGACGGCATCCTCTCCGGCACCGACGACCGGCTCTTCTTCCGCAACACCCTCGACATGATCACGGGCAAGGAGAAGGCGGGCGGCAACGTCGTCACCACTCTCAACGCCGCCGCGCAGAAGGCCGCTTACAACGGTCTGAAGTCCCAGGGCGGCAAGGGCGCCGTCGCCGCGCTCGACCCGTCCACCGGCAAGATCCTGGCGCTGGCCTCCTACCCGTCGTACGACCCCTCGTCGTTCGCCGGGAACTCCACGTCGACGGACTCCAAGAACTGGCTCGCGCTGCAGAAGAAGAACAACAAGGCCGACCCGATGCTCAACCGGGCGCTGCGCGAGACCTACCCGCCGGGCTCCACCTTCAAGGTGGTCACGGCCGCGGCCGCGCTGGAGAACGGGCTGTACAACTCCGCCGACCAGGCCACCGACTCGCCGCTGCCCTACATCATGAAGGGCACCACGACGGAGCTGAAGAACGAGGGCAACATCCCCTGCAAGAACGCGACGATGCGGATCGCGCTGCGGTACTCCTGCAACACCGTTTTCGGCAAGATCGGCTCGGACCTCGGCAACGACAAGATGCTCGCCGAGGCGAAGAAGTTCGGTTTTGACGCCGAGCAGTTCACGCCGGTCCGCTCCAGCGCATCGGTGTTCTCCGAGAACATGAACCCCTCGCAGACCGCGCTGTCCTCGATCGGCCAGTACAACACCGCAGCGACCCCGCTGCAGATGGCCATGGTCGCCTCCGCGGTCGCCAACAACGGCAAGCTGATGAAGCCGTACATGGTCGACAAGCTGCAGTCGTCCAACCTGGACACCATCGCGCAGACCGACCCGCAGGAGCTCAGCCAGCCCCTGTCGGCGAAGAACGCGCAGATCCTGCAGTCGATGATGGAGACGGTCGTCAAGGAGGGCACCGGCACCAAGGCCCAGATCGGCGGCGGTGTCACCGTCGGCGGCAAGACCGGTACCGCCCAGCACGGCGTGGAGAACAGCGAGAACCCGTACGCCTGGTTCATCTCCTACGCCAAGCTCCCCGACGACAGCTCACCGGTCGCCGTGGCCGTGGTCATCGAGGACGACAACGCCAACCGTGACGACATCTCCGGCGGCGGCCTCGCGGCCCCGATCGCGAAGAGCGTGATGGAGGCGGTCATCAACTCCAAGAAGTGACCCCGCTCACGTCCCCTTCACAACGGTGCACGTTGCGATACCGGTCCTGTATCGGGTGACGCACTTAGCCAGGTCACACAAAGCTAGCCGGGTACGGTAGGCCCGGACGGCAGCCTCCGGCCGCACGCACGTGTGAGTCGGGACCGACGGAGAGGGCTGGTAGGAGCTATGGAAGAGCCGCGTCGCCTCGGCGGCCGGTACGAACTGGGCCAGGTGCTCGGTCGTGGTGGCATGGCGGAGGTCTACCTCGCGCATGACACCCGCCTCGGGCGCCAGGTGGCGGTGAAGACACTGCGCGCGGACCTCGCACGCGACCCTTCCTTCCAGGCCCGGTTCCGCCGGGAGGCCCAGTCGGCCGCCTCGCTCAACCATCCCGCGATCGTCGCGGTCTACGACACGGGCGAGGACTACATCGACGGGGTCTCGATCCCGTACATCGTGATGGAGTACGTGGACGGCTCCACGCTCCGCGAACTCCTCCACTCCGGCCGCAAGCTCCTGCCCGAGCGCGCGATGGAGATGACCATCGGCATCCTCCAGGGTCTGGAGTACGCCCACCGCAGCGGCATCGTCCACCGCGACATCAAGCCGGCCAACGTCATGCTGACGCGCAACGGCCAGGTCAAGGTCATGGACTTCGGCATCGCCCGCGCCATGGGCGACTCCGGCATGACGATGACGCAGACGGCCGCCGTCATCGGCACCGCGCAGTACCTGTCACCGGAGCAGGCGAAGGGCGAGCAGGTCGACGCCCGGTCCGACCTCTATTCGACCGGCTGCCTGCTCTACGAGCTCCTGACCGTACGACCCCCGTTCGTGGGGGACTCCCCGGTCGCCGTCGCGTACCAGCACGTACGTGAGGAAGCCCAGCCCCCCTCCGTCTTCGACCCCGAGATCACGCCCGAGATGGACGCCATCGTCCTGAGGGCCCTGGTCAAGGACCCGAACTACCGCTACCAGTCCGCCGACGAGATGCGCGCCGACATCGAGGCCTGCCTCGACGGCCAGCCCGTCGCGGCCACGGCGGCCATGGGCTCGGTCGGCTACGGCGGCTACCCCGACGACCAGCCGACCACGGCCCTGCGCGCCACGGACGCCGGCGCCACGTCGATGCTGCCCCCGATGAACCCGGACGACGGCGGCTACGGCTACGACGACCGCTCCCGCCGCCGCCAGAAGAAGTCCAACACGTCGACGATCCTGCTGGTCGTGGCGGGGATTCTGGTGCTGGTGGGCGCGATCCTGATCGGGAAGTACGCGTTCAGCGGGAACGGCGGCGTCGGCAACGACAAGGTGGATGTACCCAACCTGGTCAGTCTGAAGGAGAGCGACGCCAAGAGTCAGCTGGACAACATCGGCCTCAAGGTCGGGACGATCAAGAGGCAGCCCTGCGAGGCCCAGAGCAAGGGCAATGTCTGTGACCAAGACCCGGGCAAGGGCGCCAGCCTCAAGAAGGGGGAGGCGGTCAACCTCGTGGTGTCGACGGGCGCTCCGAAGGTGCTTGTTCCGGATGTCACGCGCCTGCAGTTCGACCAGGCGAAGACCCAGCTCGAGAACAAGGGCTTCCATGTCGATCAGAAGCCCCAGGAGTCCGACCAGACCCCTGGCCTCGTCCTCTCCCAGGACCCGAGGGGCGGCTCGGAGAAGGAGAAGGGCTCCACCATCACCCTCACCATCGCCAAGGCCCCCGAGACCGTCGCTGTGCCCGACGTCACCGGCAAGAGCTGCGACGACGCCAAGTCCGCACTGCAGGCCGTCGGCCTCAACGGCAACTGCGTCAACGCACCCACCACCGACGACAACCAGGTCAACAAGGCCATCTCGACCAACCCGTCGATCGGCACCCCGGTCAAGAAGAACACCGCGGTGCAGATCAACATCGGCCAGAAGCAGAACAACCAGGTCCAGGTGCCGAACAACATCCAGGGCCAGAGGCTGAAGGACGTCAAGAACGCCCTTCAGCAGGCGGGTCTCCAGGTCGGCAACATCAACGGCTCCCAGGACGACAACGCCATCGTCGTCGCCTCGGACCCGCCCCCGGGCAGCACGGTCAACCAGGGCACACCGGTCAACCTGCAGACCATCGGCGGGAACGGCAACAACGGCGGAAACGACGGCGGCACCAACTTCCTCGGCGGCACGAACGGCTGACCCACCGGACCCCGATTTATGGGCCCCTGCCGGGCTTCCCGGCAGGGGCTCGTCTGTCTGCCGCCCGAGCAGGGGACGGGCCCCGTGCAACGTTTGTTCTTGTGTCGATCGTGTCTTCATTTGTACCGACTCGTTGATCGGATGAGGTGGGGTCTCAGAACTCCGCCCAGGCCGCACGGCCACACCACAGGCGGAAGGGCAGAACGTGATCAACGAAACGGTGCTACTGGAATCGAAGTCCCTGCGGGACAGCGTGTTGGAACGCACGGGCGTACTCGACCGAGTCAAGGCGCTGTCGCTGTTGCCGGATGGCATGCATGTGACGACGGCGATGGTGGCAACAACTCCCTCGACGACCGCATCGACCAGCGCATCACCCACATCCTCGGCAAGACCGTCGTGCCGATGTTCAACGCCCTGATCGAAGCATCGGGCGAGCATCGGAAGGAACTGATCGCCCTTCGGGCGGGAGTCCAGCGCATCGAACGACGGCTGCACCAACACCATGCACGGCTGCAGCGTCTCGAAGAAGTACGGGACGACCGCCGCGCCATCGGGGTCATGGCCGCCATGGACGCCATGAACGGCCGCGCCTTCGAGCGCCACATCGCCACACTGCTGACCCGCGACGGATGCACCGACGTCCTAGTGCAGGGCGGACAGGGAGGAGACCGGGGAGTCGACATCATCGGGCTCACGGCCGACGGGCGGCGCCTCGTCGTCCAGTGCAAGAGGTTCGCGCCCTACCTCAGCATCACCAGCCCCGACATCCAGAAGTTCGTCGGATCGGCCAAGGTTCTGTTCAGCGCGGAGGTGGCCCTTTACGTGGCCACATGCCCCTTCACTCGTGAGGCTCTGAGTATCGCCGCCGAAGCTGGCATTACCGCCGTACACCGTGGAGTGCTGGAGGAGTGGGCTGCGAGTGAGCCGCTGAAGATCCTGGAGTAGGCGCCGCCTGATCGACAGAGGCCATGCCAGGTGACTGAGCTCCTTGCGGGAGCTCAGTCAGCGCAGTTCCTTCGGCGGCGTCCTCTCACTGTCCACCTTCTCCACCCGCACCAACTCCCCCCACACCACATACCGATACCGGCTCGTGTACACCGGCGTGCAAGTCGTCAGCGTGATGTAGTGCCCGGCCTTCTTCTTCCCCGACTCCTTCGGGATCTGGGAGATGACCTTCACGTTGAACTTCGAGGTCTCGTCGAGGACGTCGTACACCTTGTAGATGTACCACTTGTCCCTCGTCTCGAAGACGATCGAGTCGCCGACCTTCAGCTTGTCGATGTTGTGGAACTTCGCGCCATGGCCGTCCCGGTGGGCGGCCAGCGTGAAGTTGCCCTTCTTGCCCGTGGTCGGCAGGGTCGCCTTGACCGGGTCCGTGTAGTAGCCGGCCACGCCGTCGTTGAGGACCTCCGTCGACGTGCCCTTCTCCACCAGGACCTCGCCGTTCTTCATGGCGGGGACGTGCAGGAAGCCGATGCCGTTCTTGGTGTCCAACGCGCCGGGGCCCGTGTCCCGGCCCTCGTGGGCCCATGTGTCGCGGACCTTGTCGGCCTGCTTGTCCGCCGCGCGGTCGGCTATGACGTTCGTCCACCAGAGCGAGTAGACGACGAACAGGCCCAGCACCAGGCCCGCCGTGATGAGGAGTTCACCGAAGACGCTCACCGCCGCCGCGATACGGCCCATGCCGCGGCGGCGGCCGGGTGGCGCCGCGGGCGCGTCCATGTCCTCTTGAGTGTCGTCGGTGGTCGCTGCCACGTTCATCTGCCCCTACTCGACGAGCGCATCCGGCTTGCCCTTGCTGCGCGGCCGTTCCTCGACCATCTTGCCCCAGACGATCAACCGGTACTTGCTGGTGAACTCCGGAGTACAGGTCGTCAGCGTGATGTACCGGCCCGGCTTGGTGAAACCCGACTGGGGCGGCACGGGACCGATCACGCTCGTATTGCTCGGTGACGTCACCGGCAGCGTCGACGTCACCTTGTAGACGAAGTACTTGTCCTGCGTCTCGACGACGACCTCGTCGCCCTTCTTCAGCTTGTTGATGTACCGGAAAGGCTCGCCGTGCGTGTTGCGGTGGCCCGCGAGCGCGAAGTTGCCGGTCTTGGCGTCGGGCATCGCCGTCTTCAGCCTGCCCTCGCTGTAGTGGCCGACCATGCCCTTGTCCAGCACCTGCTTGTTGCTGACGCCCTGGGCTATCGGCACGACCACGTCCAGCTCGGGGATGTGGAGGATCGCGAAGCCCTGGCCCGGCTCGAACTCGCCCGGAGCGCGCTTGCCGCTCGCCCAGTCGTTCTGCAGGGTGCTGGTCTCCTTGTCCGCCGAGGCATGTGCCCGGACGTTCGTCCACCACAGCTGGTAGGTGACGAACAGCAGCATCAGCACGCCGGTGGTGATGAACACCTCACCGATCGCCCGGCTCGCGACGACGCCCGGACTGGGCTTGCGTGCGCGCGCCTGCCGACGGGCCTCCACACGCGAAAGCGGAGCCTGGGAAGCATCGGCGGACGTCTCCTCGGCGCCTTCCGCGGCCTCCGAAGCCGTACGAGCGCCCCCATGGCGTCCATGACGGCGCTTGGCGGCCTTCCTACGGGCCGCTCGGCCGCCCGGAGGGGTTCCTGTGGCAGACGTGGCTGTTGAGGCGTCAGAGGGCGATATGGAACCGCCCGACGGGGGTTCCGGTATCCGCAGAGCCACCGTCTCGTCGTCGATGGGCGGGAGATACGGCTCGGGCTCCTCCACCGGCGGCGCTACGTACGGCGCCTCCGCCGGCAGCGCATACGGCTCCTCCGCAGCCGCCGCATACCCCCCGTGCTGCCCCTGCTGCCCCGCCGGAGCGCCGTTCCAGTCATCGAACCCACCGGAGGCCTCGAATGCACCTGCCGCCTCGAACGAACCGGACGCCTCGTACCCCTCGTACGAGGCGTACCCCTCGTACGGCTCCTGACCGTACGAGGCGGCGGACTCGCGCTCGGGGCGCAGCGCGGTCACGCCGTGGCCCTGCCCACCACCGGGGCGAGCCCCGCAGACCTCGCCACGGCCCCCTGGTCGCCGCACTCCACCAGCCAGTTGGCCAGCATCCGGTGACCATGCTCGGTCAGTACCGACTCCGGGTGGAACTGCACACCCTCGACCGGGAGTTCACGGTGCCTGAGGCCCATGATGATCCCGTCGTGCGTACGCGCGGTCACCTCCAGCTCGGCCGGCACCGTCTCCGGCTCCGCGGCCAGCGAGTGGTAGCGCGTCGCCGTGAACGGCGAGGGCAGCCCGGCGAACACACCCCTGCCCTCGTGCTCGACCAGCGAGGTCTTGCCGTGCAGCAACTCGGGTGCACGGTCCACCACACCGCCGTACGCCACCTGCATCGACTGCATGCCCAGGCAGACACCGAACACCGGGACACCGGTCGCCGCGCAGTGCCGCACCATCTCGATACAGACGCCCGCCTCCTCCGGCGTACCCGGACCCGGCGACAGCAGCACACCGTCGAACCCGTCCTGGGCATGCGCCGTCGACACCTCGTCGTTGCGCAGCACCTCGCACTCGGCGCCCAGCTGGTACAGGTACTGCACCAGGTTGAAGACGAAGCTGTCGTAGTTGTCGACGACGAGAATCCGCGCACTCACTGGTTGTCCACCGTCACATCGTTGAAGGGCAGCAGCGGCTCGGCCCACGGGAAGACGTACTGGAACAGGACATAGACCACGGCCAGGACCAGCAGGAGTGAGATCAGCGCCTTCACCCACGCGTTTCCCGGCAGATGCCGCCAGATCCAGCCGTACATGCCGTCCCTTCCGTTCCACCACGGCACCAGACTCACGCCGTACCCGCACCAGACTAACGGCGCAGCGCCTCTGGTTTCCCGGCCTCCACAGGCTGTGTGGAATCCAGGTGCGCCCACACGATCAGCCGATGGCTGTGCCCCCACTCCGGATCGCACGTGGTGAGCGTCAGATAGCGGCCCTCACGCGTATACCCCGACTTACGTGGGACAGGATCGATCACCTCAACGTCCGTCGGCACAGTTTTGTAGGGCCCTTTGTCGATCCGATACGTGAACCAGGTGGTCCCGTCCGTCAGCACCACCGCGTCACCCGGCCTCAGCTCGGGGAAGTCCACGAACGGATCTCCGTACGTCCGCCGGTGCCCCGCGACCGCGAAGTTGCCCTCCTGCCCCAGCTGCGCGGTGTTCGCGTAGTGACCGAGCCCCTTCTTCAGCGTGCCCACGGCGGTGTCCTCGAGCACGGGCTTGTTCCACGTGAAACCAAGCCGCGGAATGTACATGATCGCGAAGGGCTTGCCCGCGACATACGGTGCCGGCCTCCTGGGGCCGGTCGAACCGCCGGCCCCGGCGCTCACCCTGGGATGCGCCGTCTGCTTCGCCCACTGCTCGTGCAGCACATCGATCTGATGGCTCATCGCACCATCCGCCCGCACGCCGGTCCAGAACAGCACATAGACGACGAAGAGGACGATCAGGCTGCCCACGGTGATACAGAGTTCACTGACGGTCCTGACGACGACGCGCACCGGCAGCTCCCGAAACGGCTCAGTTCACTCCACGGGCTGGGCGTAGTGCAGATCCACTGTGCCCGAGTAGCCAGGCAGAGTCACCGTCCCGTCATGGGTCACTTTCCAGCCGAGGCCATACACATTCACGTAGACCATGTAGTTCTGGATCGCCGTGGAATCCGACAGCGCCTTGTTCAGCTTGTCGGGGTCCCCGATCGCCGTGATCTTGTACGGCGGTGAGTAGACGCGCCCCTGAAGGATCAACGTGTTGCCCACGCAGCGCACGGCACTGGTGGAGATCAGCCGCTGGTCCATCACCTTGATCCCCTTGGCGCCGCCCTGCCACAGCGCGTTCACCACGGCCTGCAGATCCTGCTGGTGGATGACCAGGTAGTCGGGCTGCGGCTCGGGATAGCCGGGCAGCTTGGCGGTGGCGTCCGGCGGGGCGTCGTTGAGTGTGACGGTGATCGCCTCGCCCTTCAGCTTCTGCGTGCCCGCACCCTTCTCCAGGCCCGCGAGCTTCTCGTCCTGCGCCTTGGTGCTGCCGTCGTCACGCTCGGCGAGGGACTCGACCTCCCGGCGCAGGGAGCCGTTGGACTCGTCCAGTTCGCCGTTCTTACGGCTGCGCTCCTGGATGAGGTCGGAAAGCTTCAGCAAGGACGTGTCCGTACGGATATTGGTGCCCTTGGCCGTGTTGAAACTGGTGAAGAAAATGAGCCCCGCGAGGGCGAAGACGGCCACCGTGAGCACCCGCACCGGCCTGAAACGGCGGCCGCGGGCAGGACTGGATCCGTCCTGGGGGGAGTCGGCAGAATTGCTCAACGTACCCTTATCTCCTTCGGCGCCGCGGAACCACTACGCTAACGGACGCCCGGGGGAGCGCTAAGAGTCCCCTTGTACGCTGCTCCGGAGCCAGCCACAGTTCCCTGCGCGGCCACGCAGCGCATCGACAGGAGAGACCCTCGTGCCGAAGTCACGTATCCGCAAGAAGGCCGACTACACGCCGCCGCCGGCGAAGCAGGCGACCAGCATCAAGCTGACCAGCCGCGCCTGGGTCGCACCCGTCATGCTGGCCATGTTCCTCATCGGCCTGGCCTGGATCGTCGTCTTCTACGTGACCGACGGTTCGCTGCCCATCGATGCGCTGGACAACTGGAACATCGTGGTGGGCTTCGGCTTCATCGCCGCCGGATTCGGCGTCTCCACTCAGTGGAAGTAACAGTCGAAGCCACGACCACGGGCCGGTGAACTCAGCTCTGCCCAGGACTATCCGCTGAGTTATCCACAGCCGGTTTCCACACGCTGGGGAAAAGAACGACCATCCAACGACCGTCTGTGGATAACCCAACGAATGTTGACGCCGGTGTGACTGGCACACCGGCAACCGCAAGCCTGTTCGCCCCCTTCCTGACCTGCGGAAACACCGGTCAGTGACAGGGGGCACAGCTGTTCCTGCACACTATGCACAAGATTGGCCACGCGCTGTGGACAAGCGGGCACATCAGGTGAGCTGAGCCGTCCTGAGCAGGGTGAGGACCACCACGACGACCAGGACCAGGGCGCAGGTGCCGTACTGGACGAGGGCGCGGTGTTCACGTGGAGCGTGGACCATGGCGTAGCCGGTGATGACGCCGGCGACGAGGCCGCCGATGTGGGCCTGCCAGGCGATGTTGCTCCAGCCGAAGGTGAAGATCAGGTTGATCACCAGCAGGGCGATGATCGGCCGCATGTCGTAGTTGAGGCGGCGCATGAGGACGGCGGTGGCGCCGAAGAGGCCGAAGATGGCGCCGGAGGCTCCGAGGGAGGCTTCTGACGGTGCGGCCAGCAGATAAGTGAGGGCACTGCCGGCCAGGCCCGAGACGAAGTAGAGGGAGAGGTAGCGGGCGCGTCCGAGGGCGGCTTCGAGGGGGCCGCCGAGCCACCAGAGGCTGAGCATGTTGAAGCCGATGTGCCAGGGCTCCTGGTGCGTGAACATTGCGGTCACCAGGCGGTACCACTCGCCGTCGGCGACTCCCTGGGTGGCTTTGAAGGGTGCCGGGGGCCATTCGCCGATGAGGACGAGGTGGTCCAGGAGCGAGGTCTGTACGTGGACGGCGATGAACACCGCCACGTTGATCCCGATGAGGATTTTGGTGAGCAGGCGGGGGTCGGCGGCGACGGTGCCGCCGGCGATGGTCCGGGGCCGGGCCGCGGCCGGGCTGTGTCCGGTGCCGGAGTCGCCGCGGGCGCATTCGGGGCACTGGAAGCCGACGGAGGCGTTGACCATGCACTCGGGGCAGATGGGGCGTTCGCAGCGGGTGCAGCGGATGCCGGTCTCGCGGTCGGGGTGGCGGTAGCAGCCGGGCAGGCTCTGGGCGTGCCGGGGTCCCTGGTCGTCCGGGCCCTGTGGGCTGCCTGGCGCCTGGTCCATGAGATCCCCTAGGTCGTCGTTCGGGTGCCGTGCACAAATGCACCGCCCCGCCCATCTTTACGGATGAGCGGGGCGTTTGGTTCCTGCTGTGCGGGGACTCGACCTTGCGGGTGGGGTCCTCGTGGGTCTCAGCCCTCGCGGGTCTCGACGACGACGGACTCGATGACGACGTCGTTGACCGGGCGGTCGGTGCGGGGGTTGGTCTGGGTGGTGGCGATGGCGTCGATCACCTTCTGGCTGGCCGCGTCGGTGACCTCGCCGAAGATGGTGTGCTTGCGGTTCAGCCACGTCGTGGGGGAGACGGTGATGAAGAACTGCGAGCCGTTGGTGCCCGGACCGGCGTTGGCCATGGCCAGCAGGTAGGGCTTGTTGAAGGAGAGGTCGGGGTGGAATTCGTCCTCGAACTGGTAGCCGGGACCACCGGTGCCGTTGCCCAGGGGGTCTCCGCCCTGGATCATGAATCCGCTGATCACCCGGTGGAAGACCGTGCCGTCGTAGAGCTTGTCCGTGGTCTTCTGGCCCGTCTCCGGGTTGACCCACTCACGCTCGCCCGTGGCGAGCTCGACAAAGTTCCGGACCGTCTTGGGCGCGTGGTTCGGCAGGAGCCGGACTTCGATGTCGCCGTTGTTGGTCTTCAGGGTGGCGTAAAGCTGCTCAGCCACGATCTGCCTTCCGTTGTCTTCCTGTGACCCCCTGATCCTCGCACGGTCTGGGTCGTGCGTCGCCCGGCGCCCGTCTGTGGGTGCTCGGCGGGGGATGTTGCCTGCAGAAAACCGGTCGAGTGTGTCCGGGCCGGGAGCGCTCGACGGCGATCCGTGGCATTGTCGACGACAAGCGCCTGTTGCCCCGTATTCATCCTCTATTGGACTCGATCGACTCTTGATCAGCTCTTGATCGGGATGGTCCTGAGTCGGTGTGCATGACCCGGATGCCCGCCCTCACATGCCCCGTTGTCGGTTGACAGGCATGATCCGTAAAAGGGTGGAAAGTCGAAATACCGTACGCCACCGAGGAGGAGGAACCCGTGACCCGCATCGACAGCGTGCGCGCCGCGACCGGTTCGGCGAAGGACAGCGTGCTGCACGCCGCGGAAGTGGTGGCGCCCTACGCCGACACGGCCAAGGACAGGGCCGCACACTACGCACACGAGGCACGCGTACGGCTCGCGCCGAAGGTGTCCCAAGCCGCGGATCAGGCCCGCGTCCAGTACGACGCCCATGTCGCGCCGCGTCTGGAGCTGGCCCGTACGCATGTGCCGCCGAAGGTCGACCAGGCCGCCCATGAGGCTGCCGTCCGCACCCGGCAGGCGGCCCGGCAGGCCGCCGACTATTCCCGGCCGAGGCTGGAGCAGGCGGTGGCTGTGGCCGGACCTGTCAGGGACGAGGCCGCCGCGCGCGGTGCGGCCGCATTGGCTGCGCTGCGCGGTCAGGTCTCGCCGAAGGAGATTCAGAAACTGGCTCGTCGGCATGAGCGTCGGGCGAGGGCCGGGAGTGCGGCGAAGGTGCTGCTGGTGCTCGGTGCTCTCGCGGGCGGTGCTTTCGCTGCCTGGAAGTGGTGGGACAAGCAGGCCAACCCTGACTGGCTGGTCGAGCCGCCTGCTGCGACGGAGGTTCCGGAGTCGAACCGGCTGTCGTCGGTGGACGGCAGTGGTCAGTCCTTGCTCGACCCTGAGGTGCAGGCCAAGGAGGCCGAGGAGGAGGCCGCGCGGCGCGACGACAGCCGGTGACGTGCCGTGGGCCCAACTACGGCGTGGGGCGGGAGACTTGAGGGTCTTCCGCCCCACGGCTGTGTTTCACGTGAAACACGTCTGGCGGCGCAGTCACCTCGCTGACGGCGTCCGTGGCGTCAGCGCCTTTCGGTGCCGGGGGGCTGCCTCGCTCAGCCTGGTGTGCGCTGACTTTTCCGGGTGTCGTGTGCAGGCGGGTCAGGTAGTCGTCGAGGGCGAGGCCGTGCTGGGGGACCGGCAGGCCGAGCGTTTCGCCGAGCAGGGCGACGAACTCGCGCAGTATCGGTGGGTGCGGATGGGCGGCATGGTGCACGGTGCCGAGTGGGATGGCTCGGGTTGCCCGGGCGAGGGTGGCCAGCAGTCGGGCCAGGTCGTCGACCGCCACCAGGGAGAGGAGGGCCCGGCCGTTTTCCGGCAACGCCGGTACCCGCTGCAGGAGTTCGGCAACGTCGGGGACGCCGGCGGTGGTGCTCACCAGGAGGGTTCGGTGGACGCCGGCGCGTTCTGCCTCGACAGCAGGGCGCGGTGCCGTCGACATTGACTGGCAGATGTCCCGCAGGGTGGTCGGTCTCCGGTCAGTGCGCGCAGGGCGGCCGAACGATGAACCCGGTGCCGCCCACGACCAGGATCTTGTCCATGCCCAGATGGAACGCGGTTGGCCGCTTGTGAGGCAGGCAGCCAACGGACCGACAGCAGGAACCAGACCGCTCGCCCTCTTTTTCTTCATGAGGAAATGGCACGAGTCACGTGGTGGACATCACTGTCGCGCAAGCATAGGCAGGTCAGGACGACATCACTCCTCGCGCCACCGCCCTCGGAGAGCCTACGGAAACAGACCGGGTGGTTCGGTGGGGTGACTACAGCGAACGCGCGGCCACCTCGGAGATCCTGCGCCGGGCGAAGGTCACCAAGGGTGCGATGTACTTCCACTTCCCGTCCAAAGAGTCGCCGGCCCAGGCGATCATGGGCAAGCAGACCGGTCTGGTCCCGGTGGAGCACCGGGCAGAAGCAGGGTGAGGTTCTCCCCCAGGTGGTGCCCAGGGAGACCGCGGAGTTCGTCGTCGCCGCGTTCACCGGTGTCCGGTTGGTGTCCGAGGCCATCAACCGGCGAGCCGATCTGCGCGGGCGGGTCGCCGTGATGTGGCGTCACATTCTGCCGTCCGTGGCCCATCCGGCGGCCATCTCGCGCCTGCGCCCGGAGGGCGCCACCGACCCGGCGGCCGCGACGGCGCGGGACGAGGACCGGGCCGAGGCCGACATCGAGGTAGGGGCCGTCACCGGCTGACCAGGGCGCTCGGCGGTCCGCCGCGGCGGGAGGCGGGAGGGGGCCGGCCTCGTGATGTCGGTCGCGGGAGCGAAAAATCCCCTCCGCACTGCGTTTCCGCAGGTCGGAGGGGATCCGGTGTGGAGCCTAGGGGAGTCGAACCCCTGACATCTGCCATGCAAAGACAGCGCTCTACCAACTGAGCTAAGGCCCCGGAAAGGGAGCATCCCCCGGAAGAAGCGCCTACCGGTGGGTGCCGCAGACCAGAGTACCGGGTCACCCCCGGGATCTCGCAAAAAGATTGGGGGTCCCCGTGGACGACCACTCTCCGTAAGATGCTCGGCGTGGTTCGCTACAGCGAACCACAGTACTTGGGGAAGCGATGGGGAGACGCAATGGACGCCGCACAGCAGGAAGCGACCGCAAGAGCGCGGGAACTGCAGCGGAACTGGTACGGGGAGCCGTTGGGGGCGCTCTTCCGTAAGCTCATAGAAGATCTTGGACTCAACCAGGCCCGTCTCGCGGGGGTGCTCGGGCTGTCCGCTCCGATGCTGTCGCAGTTGATGAGCGGCCAGCGGGCGAAGATCGGCAACCCGGCTGTTGTGCAGCGGGTGCAGCTGCTGCAGGACCTGGCGGGGCAGGTCGCGGACGGCAGCGTGAGCGCGGCCGAGGCCACGGAGCGCATGGAAGAGATCAAGAAGTCGCAGGGGGGCTCGGTGCTCAGCAACACCACGACCACGACGAGCAGTTCGGGAGCGCCCACGGTCAAGCGGGTGGTCCGCGAGATCCAGTCGCTGCTGCGCTCGGTGGCCGCTGCGGGCGACATCATCGACGCCGCGGACACTCTCGCCCCCAGTCATCCGGAACTGGCAGAGTTCCTCCGGGTGTACGGCGCCGGCCGCACTTCCGACGCGGTCACGCACTACCAGTCGCACCAGAGCTGAGCCCGTGGCCCGGTCGCCGAAGGGGGTTCGGCAGCCGGGCCGACGGCCGAGGAGAAGCGCGGGGGCTCGTATCACTCATCACACTCGTCGAGGAACGGCGCTGGGGGGAGTCGTATCACCCGTCGAGGGGCAGGCAAGGGGGTAGCCGAAGGGGGAGGAGCGACGCACAGCCATGGGTGAGGTCTTCGCCGGCCGGTACGAACTGGTCGACCCGATCGGGCGCGGAGGAGTCGGCGCTGTCTGGCGTGCCTGGGACCACCGCCGCCGCCGCTATGTGGCCGCCAAGGTGCTGCAGCAGCGCGACGCGCACTCTCTGCTGCGCTTCGTCCGCGAGCAGGCTCTGCGTATCGATCACCCCCATGTGCTGGCGCCCGCCAGCTGGGCCGCCGACGACGACAAGGTCCTGTTCACCATGGACCTCGTCGCCGGCGGCTCGCTGGTTCATCTGGTCGGGGACTACGGCCCCCTGCCCCCGGCCTTCGTGTGCACCTTGCTGGACCAGCTGCTTTCGGGGCTGGCCGCGGTACATGCGGAGGATGTGGTGCACCGCGACATCAAGCCGGCCAATGTCCTGCTGGAAGCCACCGGCACGGGCCGGCCGCGGCTGCGGTTGTCCGACTTCGGCATCGCCATGCGGCTGGGTGAACCGCGTCTGACGGAGACCAATCTCGTGGTGGGGACGCCGGGTTATCTCGCGCCCGAGCAGATGATGGGCGCGGAACCGGACTTTCCCGCCGACCTGTTCGCGGTGGGACTGCTCGCGTTGTATCTGCTGGAGGGCGCCAAGCCGGACGCCAAGGCGCTCATCCAGTACTTCGCGGCGCACGGGACACCCAGCGCGCCCAAGGGCATTCCCGAACCGCTGTGGCAGGTTGTGGCGACGCTGCTGCAGCCCGACCCGCAGGCCCGGTTCCGCACGGCCACAGGGGCGCGCAAGGCGCTCGCCTCCGCCAGGGAGTTGTTGCCGGAACCGGGTCCCGACGACGAGTTGATCGAGATCTTCGACCAACTCGGCCCGCTCCCGCCGGGGTTCGCTCCTTCGGGACCTCTCAAAGCCGCACCGGGGGTCGAGGAGAGGAGGGACGCTGACACTCACGAGACCGGTGTAAGTGAGGTCCCATCGCGGCGAGTTGAGCGGTCTGTTGAGGCAGAGGCGTCCTCCCTCTCGTCCGCGTCGGACGCGGACATGGTCGCGTCCACGGGCGTCACGCCGCTGCCCGATCCGCGCCAGGGCCCCGGGCACCGGCCGGAGCCGTCCGCCTCCACGCAGCCGCCCAGCATGTCGGACACCGGCAGCTTCCATCTGCCGCCCCCGCAGGCCACCGCCTCCTCCGCCCGAACTCCCGCTCCACAGCCGCCAATGCCCCACGCACAGGCGCACCCCCACCAGGGCAGCCAGTACCAGCCCGCCCACGCCTCCCCACACGACCCCACGCATGTACTGCCCTCCCCCCAGTCGCACACGCCGCTGCCCCCGGCCCAGGCCCATGCCCTGACGCCGACGCCGACGCCGTACCAGCGCGCTGATGTCTCTACTGTTTCGTACACCGCCCAGGTCCCCCAGGTTCCACCTCCCGCGCAGGCAATCTCGCAGGAGACGACGCGCCGCAGCCATCGCGCCCGCCCCGCACGTCGTCCCGGACCGCCCGCCAAGGTGGCGATCCCGCTCCTGCTTCTCGCGCTGACCTGCTACGCCGTGGGTTTCTGGGCGCTGACCCGTATCTGAGCAACCGTCTGTCCGAGCAACCGTCCGCCGCCCTCCGACCCGAGGGCCGCAGGACCTCACCGGGCCTCTGCCCCGCGCCGAGGCCGTACGCCGGGCCTACAAGGCTCGTGCTCTCCGCCGGGCCGCGACCGTCCACACCCCGAGCACGACGAGCACGACCGTGCCCGCTCCGATCCCACCCGCGGCGACCGCCTTCATCGTGGCGTGGGCGTCTGCGGTCCCGCCCTGCGCGGCTGCCTGCCGGTCCTGAGCGGTGACCTCGAAGACGTTCCCCGGCACGGACTGCCCCTCGTACGCGGGGCCGTCCTGCGCCGCGCCCTCGACCCCGACGCTCAGCGTCAGCCCGAACGGTCCGTCGCCGAACTTGTCGGCCACTGCTGCGGCGAGGTGCACCACCAGGTAGTACGAACCGGCGAACCGCATTCCGTTCACGCGGTCGGGGATGGCGTAGCGGTTGGTGTAGTCGACGGCAGGCACCGCGGCGAGGGAGGCCGACTTCTGCTTGCCGTCGTAGCCGATGTTCGCGTCCTCGACGTCGGCGCGGACGGGGTTGTAGAGCGTGAGGGCCAGGGCGTCGATGGCGTAGCCGTGGCCGTCGCCGTTCGCTCGGCTCAGTTCGGCCGTGGCGGACGGCTGTTGGCCCCAGCCGACCGGGACCTTGTAGAAGAGCGTCTGCCCGGGCGTGATCTCGGCGCTCCAGACGCCCCGTCCCACGGTGGCCGCCCGGGAGAAGCCCGCGCCGCCCTGGCTCCGCTGGACGGCGCCCGAGACGGGGGTGGGTGAGGCGGAGTTCCACACCTTGGGCGGGCTGGTCGCACCGGCCTGCTTCAGGCGCGGTTCGGTTGTGGTGGTGATCTCCAGGTCCCAGGCGCCGGGCGAGGAGTCGGCCGTACCGGTGCGTTCGACGACGACGTAGTAGGTGCCGGCCCCCTGGCACAGAGGGGCGGCCGGGGAGGTCGTTCGTGCGCCCCAGGCCGTGATGGGGTGCGGGCTCTTGGCGGCGCCGAAGCGGGCGCGCTCGTTGGAACAGGAGTGGTTGTGGGCGTCCTGCACCGACACCCTGATGCCGTCGGTGATGGAGAGCGTGGCGTCCGCGCGAGGGATCGCGGTGACGGACACGTACGCGTTGGACGCGGCGTCGAGATCAAGGCCGTAGTAGACCTTCGCGTTCCTGAGGATGGAGCTGCGGTAGGTCTTGCCGGCTTCCAGGAGCTGGGCGTCCGTGGTTCCCTTCGCTCCGTCCACAGGCTGTGCATCCTCCGCGAAGGCGTAGGAGGAGGCAGCGGTGGAGACGCCGGTGCCGGGGGTTTCGGCTGCCGCCGCGGCGGCGGTCGCCCAGGGTGTCGCAGCTGCCGTGCACAGCACCGCTGCGACGGCCGCCACGCGCGCGCGTGCCGACGGACGCTCGCGCCATGCCCTCGCGCGCCACCACGCCGTACGCCGCCCCATCACGCGCCACCCCTCGTCGTCGTCCTGACCGCTGGACCGTGGCCCATCCTGCCCCGCGAGGGTGCGCCTCATCCGGGCAACACAAAACCCCGACCGCAAGGACGGCCGGGGTCTGTTCAGATTCCGTTGTCGATACTCACGAACCCGTGGGCACGGAGTCAGTCGCCTCCGTCCACAGATCCTGCTCGGCGCGATCCGCCTGGATCTGGCGGTACACGAGGAGCCCGCCGATGGCGGCCAGTGCGACCAGGAGAAGCTTCTTCACCGCGCGACCTCGTCTTTCCTTGACGTAGGGGACCTCTGGCGCCCGACTATACACACCGACCGATACCGATCGGTGACCTGCGTGGACCCTCAACTCCCCTCCGGCAAACCGCAGTAGAACCGGAGGTCACCGCTCCGATCTGAGGGTGATCACACCCCCACGGACGGTTACTTTGCTCCCCATTCTCCTATTTACGAGCCGTTTGCGCCCATCCGGGTGTTGTTCATCTGAACATCGCCGCGCCACGGGCGTCGGTCCACCACTTCGCGGCCCCGATACACATCATGAGGAAAGTACGCAAATCGCCCGACCCGAAAGTGAGGGGCCATGGCCCAGAACCAGGTCATGAAGCTGTGGAACGTCCTCGTCACCGCCTTCCTGGCGCTGTGCACGACGCTCGGACTCATCACGACGACCGCCGCCGCGGCGGTACCGCAGACCGAGGCGACCGGCAACTGCAGCGCGCCGGTGACGATGCCGACGGCATCCCACTGGTCCTGGACCTACGCCAGGGCCCTGCCCCCCACGATGAAGCAGCGCATCCGCGCCGAGGCCCACGGAAAGTCCCCCAGCTGCCGCCACAGCCCGCTCACGGAGATGGAGACGGCCGCGGACCCCTCACAGCCGGCCACTCCCCTACAGCTGTGAGGCACCGCCCCTGCAACCTGGCGTAACGGCGAACTTGCGTACCCGAACCGCCCACGAAGAAGACCCCCAACCTGAATCGGTTGGGGGTCTTCTTCGTGCTGTGGGGCTAACAGGATTTGAACCTGTGGCCTCATCCTTATCAGGTCGATCATTGCGAGCTCTAGCCACTGGATCTTGGCTGCCATGCCGCGCGTGCGTGGTCACCAGGGTTCGCCCTGATCCGCCCTCGTCCGCCGCTGTCGGTGTCAACCGCTGGTGTCAGACACCAGTCGCCCACTCGACAGTCGTCCTGGATAGGGATTGAGGGCGGCACTCAGTCGCCGTCGCCAGCACGACGAGCCTTCGTGAATGCGCCGCCCCGGACCATAAGCACTGCACTGGGTGCGACGAGCCCCAAAGCTACGGTGGAAAGCACCATCGCCGCTCCGGAACAAAAGCCGAGGAGTCCGGGTCCTTCGTCCAGGTCGGGGCGCCGGCCATCGGGGGTCAGTGCCGTGCGGCTGCCGTACGGCGTCGCACCGCGAACAGCACGCCTGCGCCAGCCGTGATCACCACGGCGGCCGATCCGCCGATGAGAGTGGTGTCACTGCCGCCTCCGGTCTCGGCGAGTCCGGTGCCCGCAGCCGGCGAGGACGCGGACGTCGAGGGGACTGGGGACGTAGAGGTCGCAGGTGCGGCGGCCGGAGAGGTCGGCGTCGCGGTGACGGTCGGCGATGCCGAGGGGGCCGGGCCGGTCGGGGTGCTGGAGGGGTGGGAGGAGGTGGCCACGCAGGGGGTGTCCGGGGAGATCGGCAGGTTCGTCAACAGCTCTTCGTGGAAGTTGCCCGCCGTCACGTAGATGTTCCACTGGTAGCCCTGCACCCACGGCACCAGGACCGTCGTGCTCACACCTGCCGCGGTGGGGTGCTCGATGTGCCCGGTGCCGACGGTCTCGCCATCGCTACCAACCGCCATCCGCATCCGAACGGTGATGTCCGCAGGCGTGCCGGAGGGATCCTTGTCCGTGACCGTGATGGCGGCCCGAGCCTCGCCCGTGCTGGTGTCGCATGTCGCCTTCGCGGTGAAGTCGCTGATGCTGCAGGCATAGGCGCTTCCGGAGGCCAGGAGCACGGCAGCCGTCGCGGTCGCAGCGGCAAGGGTGACGGCACGCTTGAATGTCACGGGTCCCTCCCCAGGGAACGTTCCACGAAGGGTGGCCGGATGCGGGCACCCGTTCGCCGCGGGCACACACCCGCGAAAGGCTTCGAGGGGGCCGGAAGCCCGATCGGAGCGGCTCATCATTGCACCCTGGCGATCTGTCAACGGACCTGCCCCCCGGCTGCGAGAGACGGCCCGTCGGCTCCACCACCTGACGCGGCCCCGGCTGTTGGTGTCAGCCGTTGGTGTCAAAAGACCCCCGGACCAATGATCCGGGGGTCTTTTCGCTGGTGGGGCTAACAGGATTTGAACCTGTGGCCTCATCCTTATCAGGGATGCGCTCTAACCAACTGAGCTATAGCCCCGCCGCGCTCTGCGGTGTGTGTCCCGCGCGCTGACCCCTGAAGATTAGCGCACGACGTGGGCAGTCCCAAAATCGGTTGTCTCGGGACCGGTGGCAGAGGCCAGAACCCGGCTGCGGTCGGAACCGGTGGCAACGGTCAGCACCAGTGGCAACGGTCAGAACCGGTGATCGAGGTCAGTGCCGACGGCAGAGGCCAGATCCCGGCAGAGGTCAGAACCGGTGGTCAAGGTAAGAACCGGATGGCAGAGGTCAGAACCGATGGCAAAGGTTTGAAGCAACGCTCACGGTCAATGTCACTCGTCCTCGGCGAGGGTCAGCTCGATGCCGCCCACGAAGCCCGCGGAGAGGTTGTAGATGAACGCGCCGAGGGTCGCGAGAGCCGTCGCGAGGACGACGTCGATGACCGCGATGATCGACGTGAACGTCAGGACGTGCGGGAGCGACAGGAACGACTGCAGGTCAAAGCCGTTCGACTCGTTGGATCCGGTGGCTTCCGAGATCGTGCCGCCGACCGTCGAGAAGACGCCCATAGCGTCCATGACCATCCACAGCACCGCGGACGCGACGATCGTGCAGATGCCCAGCGCGATGGAGAGCAGGAAGCTCACCTTCATGACCGACCACGGATCGGCCTTCGCCACGCGCAGACGTGCCTTGCGGATACGGGGCGTGGTGCGCGCGCCGGTGCGCGGCCGCCGTACGGCACCGGTCGGTGAGTGGGTGGGCGCCTGTGCCTGGTTCTGGTAGGCCTGCGGCGGGTGGTAGGGCCCGGCCGGCTGCTGCGGCTGCCGCTCACCGGGGAGCGGAGAGGCCGCCTGCGGCGGTGCGGGCTGGGCCGGAGGCTGCTGCGGCTGCGGCTGGGCGGCCGGAGCCGCCCCGGCCTTCTGCTGCTGCGTCTGCGGGCCTCGGGCTTCCGTCACAGTTCCCCCCTGGGATCCATGAGTCTTGGACGAGGGCGAGTCGGTCTCGGCTGCGTCGATCTTGCGCAGTTGGGTCGTGTGCGGATCCGTCGCACGCGCGGCGGAGCCACGGCCGCCTCCGTCCGATTCCGTACCCGTGGGGGTAGCGGCCGATCCGGCGCCCGTGGCTCCGCTCACGATGACTCACTCCTCGTGCTACTCGTCCGAGGGCGCCTCACCCTCGTCCGTGCCGGTGGTCGCGGCACCTTCGGCGGTCTCGTCGACGGCCACATCGCCGTCGACCTCCTCCGCCTCGCGTCCCGCCTCGGCGTTACGAGCGATACCGACGACGGCATCGCGCTTGCCCAGGTTGATCAGTTGGACGCCCATGGTGTCACGGCCCGTCTCCCTGACCTCGTTGACTCGCGTACGAATCACACCGCCCGACAGCGTGATGGCGAGGATCTCGTCGGTCTCCTCGACCACCAGCGCGCCGACCAGCGAACCGCGGTCCTCCACGATCTTGGCGGCCTTGATACCGAGGCCGCCGCGACCCTGGACGCGGTACTCGTCGACGGCAGTCCGCTTCGCGTACCCACCGTCCGTAGCAGTGAACACGAACGTACCGGGTCGAACAACATTCATCGACAGAAGTTCATCGCCCTCACGGAAACTCATGCCCTTGACACCGGAGGTGGCACGGCCCATGGGCCGCAGGCTCTCGTCCGTGGCAGTGAACCTGATCGACTGCGCCTTCTTGCTGATCAGAAGCAGATCGTCATCGGGCGAAACGAGTTCGGCTCCGATCAGTTCGTCGTCCGAACCGTCCTCCGTCTCCCGGAGGTTGATCGCGATCACACCGCCGGAGCGGGGTGAATCGTAATCCTTCAGCGGCGTCTTCTTGACCAGGCCGCCCTTGGTGGCGAGGACCAGGTACGGCGCCGCCTCGTAGTCGCGGATCGCGAGGATCTCGGCGATCGCCTCGTCCGGCTGGAAGGCGAGCAGGTTCGCGACGTGCTGGCCGCGCGCCTCACGGCCGGCGTCCGGAAGCTCGTAGGCCTTCGCGCGGTAGACGCGGCCCTTGTTGGTGAAGAACAGCAGCCAGTGGTGCGTGGTCGACACGAAGAAGTGGTCGACGATGTCGTCCTGCTTCAGCTTCGTGCCGCGTACGCCCTTGCCGCCCCGCTTCTGCGAGCGGTAGTCCTCCGTCTTGGTGCGCTTGATGTAGCCGCCGCGCGTGATGGTGACGACGATGTCCTCTTCGGCGATCAGGTCCTCGATGGACATGTCACCGTCGAAGGGCACCAGCATCGTCTTGCGGTCGTCGCCGTACTTCTCGACGATCGCGGCGAGTTCCTCGCTGACGATGCCGCGCTGGCGGACCGGGGAGGCGAGGATCTCGTTGTACTCGGTGATCTTCGCCTGGAGCTCGTCGTGCTCCTGGATGATCTTCCGGCGCTCCAGGGCGGCCAGTCGGCGCAGCTGCATCTCGAGGATGGCGTTCGCCTGGATCTCGTCGATCTCCAGGAGCTCCATCAGGCCCGTGCGCGCGATGTCGACGGTGTCGCTGCGCCGGATCAGCGCGATGACCTCGTCGATGGCGTCCAGGGCCTTCAGCAGGCCGCGCAGGATGTGCGCCCGCTCCTCGGCCTTGCGCAGGCGGAAGCGCGTACGGCGGACGACGACCTCGATCTGGTGCGTCACCCAGTGGCGGATGAACGCGTCCAGGGAGAGCGTGCGCGGGACGCCGTCGACCAGCGCCAGCATGTTGGCGCCGAAGTTCGTCTGCAGGTCCGTGTGCTTGTACAGGTTGTTCAGGACGACCTTGGCGACCGCGTCACGCTTGAGGACGATGACGAGACGCTGACCGGTACGGGAGCTGGTCTCGTCGCGGACGTCCGCGATGCCGCCGATCTTGCCGTCCTTCACCAGGTCGGCGATCTTCTGCGCGAGGTTGTCGGGGTTGGTCTGGTACGGCAGCTCCGTGACCACCAGGCACTGGCGGTTCTGGATCTCCTCGACCTCGACGACCGCGCGCATGGTGATGGAGCCACGGCCGGTGCGGTAGGCCTCCTCGATGCCCTTGCGGCCGACGACGAGCGCGCCGGTCGGGAAGTCGGGGCCCTTGATGCGCTCCATGAGCGCGTCCAGCAGCTCCTCGTGGGAGACGTCGGGGTTCTCCAGGTACCACTGGGCACCGGCCGCGACCTCGCGCAGGTTGTGCGGCGGGATGTTGGTCGCCATGCCGACCGCGATACCGGCCGAGCCGTTGATCAGCAGGTTCGGGAAGCGGGCCGGCAGGACGGTCGGCTCCTGGGAGCGGCCGTCGTAGTTGTCCGTGAAGTCGACGGTCTCCTCGTCGATGTCACGGACCATCTCCATCGACAGCGGCGCCATCTTGCACTCGGTGTAGCGCATGGCCGCCGCCGGGTCGTTGCCCGGAGAGCCGAAGTTGCCGTTGGAGTCCACCAGCGGCATCCGCATCGACCACGGCTGCGCGAGGCGGACCAGCGCGTCGTAGATCGAGGAGTCGCCGTGCGGGTGGTAGTTGCCCATGACGTCGCCGACGACGCGGGCGCACTTGTAGAAGCCGCGCTCGGGGCGGTATCCGCCGTCGTACATGGCGTACAGGACGCGGCGATGGACGGGCTTGAGGCCGTCCCGGACGTCCGGCAGCGCTCGCGAGACGATGACGGACATCGCGTAGTCGAGGTACGAGCGCTGCATCTCCGTCTCGAGCCCCACGGGCTCGACACGCATCGCGAGTTCGCCGCCCTCTTCAGGGGTGACGGGAGTGTTCTCGTCGGCCATTGCTGGTGAAGATCCTTCCTGGTGCGGTCAGCTGAGACCGACTCAGATGTCGAGGAAGCGGACGTCCTTGGCGTTGCGCTGGATGAACTGGCGGCGCGCCTCCACGTCCTCGCCCATCAGGACCGAGAACAGGTCGTCGGCCTGCGCGGCGTCGTCCAGGGTGACCTGGCCGAGGACCCGGTGCTCCTGGTCCATCGTGGTCACGCGCAGTTCCTCGGCGTTCATCTCGCCGAGACCCTTGAAGCGCTGGATCGAGTCCTCACGGACGCGCTTGCCGCGCTGACGGCCCATCTCGATCAGCGCGTCACGCTCGCGGTCCGAGTAGGCGTACTCCACGTCGTCACGGCCCCACTTGATCTTGTACAGCGGGGGACGGGACAGGTACACGTGCCCGGCCTCGACCAGAGGCCGCATGAAGCGGAACAGGAAGGTCAGCAGCAGGGTGCTGATGTGCTGGCCGTCGACGTCGGCGTCCGCCATCAGGATGATCTTGTGATAGCGGAGCTTCTCGATGTCGAAGTCCTCGTGCACGCCCGTGCCGAAGGCCGAGATCAGCGCCTGGATCTCCTGGTTCTGCAGGATCTTGTCGATCCGCGCCTTCTCGACGTTGAGGATCTTTCCTCGGATCGGGAGGATCGCCTGGTACTGCGGGTTGCGGCCGGACTTGGCCGAGCCGCCGGCGGAGTCACCCTCGACGATGAAGATCTCGCACTTGGTGGGGTCGTTCGACTGGCAGTCGGAGAGCTTGCCCGGCAGGGACGCCGACTCCAGCAGGCCCTTACGACGCGTCAGGTCACGGGCCTTGCGGGCCGCCACGCGCGCGGTGGCCGCCTGGATGCCCTTGCGGATGATGTCCGCGGCCTCGTTCGGGTTGCGGTCCAGCCAGTCGTTGAGGTGCTCGTAGACCGCCTTCTGGACGAAGGTCTTCGCCTCCGTGTTGCCCAGCTTGGTCTTGGTCTGGCCCTCGAACTGCGGCTCGCTCAGCTTCACCGAGATGATCGCGGTCAGACCCTCGCGGATGTCGTCACCCGTGAGGTTGTCGTCCTTCTCGCGCAGCAGCTTCTTGTCGCGCGCGTACTTGTTGATCAGGTTGGTGAGCGCCGCGCGGAAGCCCTCTTCGTGCGTACCGCCCTCGTGCGTGTGGATGATGTTGGCGAAGGAGTACACGCCCTCGCTGTAACCGCTGTTCCACTGCATCGCGACTTCGAGGGAGAGGCTCTTCTCCTTGTCCTCCGCCTCGAGGTCGATCACCGTCGGGTGCACCACGTCTCCCTTGCGGGAGTTGAGGTACTTCACGAAGTCGACGATGCCGCCCTCGTAGTGGTACGTGACGTGCTTGACCTCGGCGGTCTCGTCGGCACCCGCCTCGTCCGCCCCGGAGGTGGCCTTCGCCGACTCGCGCTCATCAGTGAGTTTGATCGTCAAACCCTTGTTGAGGAACGCCATCTCCTGGAAGCGCCGCGAGAGCGTCTCGAAGGAGTAGTCGGTGGTCTCGAAGATGTCGGCGTCGGCCCAGAAGGTGACCGACGTGCCCGTCTCCTCGATGGCCTCGTGCTTGGCCAGCGGCGCCGTGGGGACGCCCATCTTGTAGTCCTGCGTCCAACGGTGACCGTCGGTCCTGACCTCGACCGCGACCTTCGAGGACAGCGCGTTCACGACGGAGACGCCGACGCCGTGCAGACCACCGGAGACCGCGTAGCCGCCACCGCCGAACTTGCCGCCCGCGTGCAGAACGGTCAGCACGACCTCGAGCGCCGGCTTCCCCTCGGAGGGCACGATGCCCACCGGGATGCCGCGGCCGTTGTCGACGACGCGGACGCCGCCGTCGGCGAGGATCGTCACGTCGATGGTGTCCGCGTGGCCGGCCAGTGCCTCGTCGACGGAGTTGTCGACGACCTCGTACACGAGGTGGTGCAGCCCTCGCTCACCGGTCGAGCCGATGTACATACCGGGGCGCTTGCGGACCGCGTCCAGGCCCTCGAGGACGGTGATGGCGCTGGCGTCGTACGAGGCGGTGACCTCGCCGTTCGACGAGGTCACCGCGCCGTTCTCGCCGGCGTCGGTGGACGGGATGTTCTCGTTGGGGTTGCCGGAATCGGCCACGAAGCGCCCTTTCTGGCACAGCACGAGCCAGGCTCTGGGGGGACCCCTCCGGGGGAGGGTTGCCGGAGCGGCTGCGGCATGTTGCGTTGGTAAGCCTTGTTCAGCGTTGCTCAGCTTTTCCCGGACGTCCCCACGACTGGGGCGGGATTGGCTTCCAGTCTACCGGTAGCGCCGACAGTGATGGGGGTTTGCCGGTACCTGAGTCCTCATGTGGCGCCCTGAACCGGCGTCTGCCGGGTCCCCATATACGGAGCAGGGCTCCAAGAGGCTCACGGAGGCACTCAGCGCTTCCGACTGTCAACCCTTGGCTACTTGGGAGTCAGGTCGCAATTCGCAACCGTGTGCGGCGGTACGACGCAGAGGCCGCCGAGGCCACGACCGGACCGCCGACGACCTGCAGATGTGAGGTCTGTCACCCATACGTGTCGCCGGGCCCCGTGCTGCCAGGGGCACGCAAGGGTCCGTAGCGACGGGCGGGACCGCCGGGACCGTTCACCTTGATCATCTTCACCGCGCCATGCCCGAGGTCCTCGTTGAGACGGGCCACGAGCGTCGGGGCGAGCAGGCGCAGATTCGTCGCCCAGGCCGTCGAATCGCAGCGCACCACCAGGACGCGCTCGTCCTCGTCGTACTTCTCCGGCACACAGTGCTTGGCCACGTCCTCGCCCACGATCTGCGGCCAGCGGCCCATCACCCCGCCCACGGCCGCCGGGGTCTCCCAACCCCGCTCGGTGATGAGCCGGTTGATCGCAGCACCGAGCGCCATCGGGTCGCGCCCGTCTGCGCGCGCGCCGGAGCGCAGTCCACCGCGCCGCGCCTGCTTCTTCTGCTGCGCCGCGTCCCCACGCGCGCGTGCCTGCTCCTTCGCCGCCCTCAGCGCCACGCGCGCGAGGTCGACGCCGGACGGCTCGGGGGCCTTCTTGGGCGCGGGCTCTTGGTCCGTCATGCGCGCTCCACCGTCCCGTCCGACACGGAATACCGCGTCCCGGTCAGTACGTGCGGTACGTCGTCGTCCACCGCGGCCGTCACCAGCACCTGCTCACCCGGCGCGACCAGCTCCGCCAGGCGCTCCCGGCGACGGGTGTCGAGCTCCGCGAAGACATCGTCGAGGACGAGCACCGGCTCATTCCCCTCGGCCCGCAGCAGGTCGTACGAGGCAAGGCGCAACGCCAGCGCATACGACCAGGACTCCCCGTGGGAGGCGTACCCCTTGGCGGGCAGCTGACCGAGTTTGAGAAGCAGATCGTCCCGATGGGGTCCTACGAGGGTGACGCCCCGCTCGATCTCCTGCTTGCGCGCCTCGGCGAGCGCCCCCATCAGCTGCTCGTAGAGATCGTCGCGGGTATGGGCCTCACCGGGCGCGGACGGCTTGTACTCCAGGCCGACCGGGCCGCCCCCCGGCGCCAGCTGCTCGTACGCCTTGTCGGCCAGCGGCTGGATCGCCTCGACCAGGTCCAGGCGCTGGGCGAGCAACTCGGCACCCACGCGCGCGAGATGCTGGTCCCAGACGTCGAGCGTGGACAGGTCCATGGAACGGCCGCCGTGCCGACGGGCCAGCGCGGCCGACTTCAGGAGCGTGTTGCGCTGCTTCAGGACCCGCTCGTAGTCGGAGCGCACGCCGGCCATCCGCGGGGAACGAGCGGTGATCAGCTCGTCCAGGAAACGACGCCGCTCACCGGGGTCCCCCTTGACCAGGGAAAGGTCCTCGGGCGCGAACAGGACAGTCCGTACGATGCCCAGCACATCACGCGGCCTGACCTGCGAGGACCTGTTGATGCGGGCACGGTTGGCCCTGCCGGGGTTCAGCTCCAGCTCGACCAGCTGCTGCCGCTCGCCCTGTTTGACCTGCGCCCGGATGACCGCGCGGTCGGCGCCCATGCGCACCAGAGGGGCGTCGGAGGCCACCCGATGACTGCCCAGGGTGGCGAGATATCCGACGGCCTCGACGAGGTTCGTCTTGCCCTGCCCGTTCGGGCCGACGAAAGCGGTGACGCCCGGGTCCAGCGGAACCTCGACCCGGGCGTACGAGCGGAAGTCGGCCAGCGACAGGTGCGTGACGTGCATGGTCGGTCGCCGACCTCCCCCAGGTTGCGGGCTGCCTTTTCAACAGCCCTGTGGATTACTTCTTCTCGACCGCGTGGCCGCCGAACTGGTTCCGCAGCGCCGCGATCATCTTCATCTGCGGAGAGTCCTCCTGACGCGACGCGAACCGCGCGAAGAGGGAGGCCGTGATCGCGGGCAGCGGCACGGCGTTGTCGATGGCGGCTTCCACAGTCCAGCGTCCCTCGCCGGAGTCCTGTGCAAAACCTTTCAGCCTGTCCAGGTGCTCGTCCTCGTCGAGGGCGTTCACCGCGAGGTCCAGCAGCCAGGAACGGATGACCGTGCCCTCCTGCCAGGAACGGAAGACCTCGCGCACATCCGTGACCGAGTCGACCTTCTCCAGCAGCTCCCAGCCCTCGGCGTAGGCCTGCATCATCGCGTACTCGATGCCGTTGTGGACCATCTTCGCGAAGTGGCCCGCGCCGACCTTGCCGGCGTGCACCGAGCCGAACTTCCCCTCGGGCTTCAGCGCGTCGAAGACCGGCTGCACCTTGGCGACGTTCTCCACGTCGCCGCCGTACATCAGCGCATAGCCGTTCTCCAGGCCCCAGACCCCGCCGGAGACACCGCAGTCGACGAAGCCGATGCCCTTGGCCGCCAGCTCCTCGGCGTGCTTCTCGTCGTCCGTCCAGCGGGAGTTGCCGCCGTCCACGACGACGTCTCCCGGCTCCAGGAGCTCGGCCAGCTCGTCGATCGTCGACTGGGTGGCGGCACCGGCCGGGACCATCACCCAGACCACGCGGGGCCCGCTGAGTTTGCCCACAAGCTCTTCCAGGCTGTGGACATCGGCGAGGTCCGGGTTGCGGTCGAATCCGATCACGGTGTGGCCTGCGCGGCGTATCCGCTCGCGCATGTTGCCGCCCATCTTGCCGAGGCCGACGAGACCGAGCTCCATCAGTTGTTCCTTAGGTTGCTGTGTGGCGTGTGGGGCACATTCGTACCTGCGTCCGAGCCTAAACCCGGACGCTCGCGCACACCTGTGGGCATACCCGCTCATAAGTACGCCCCTACCTGCGGATTCTCTGAGGGGAGAGATCAGCCGCTGAGCCGCACAGGCATGATCAGGTACTTGTAGGCCTCGTCCGCCTCGGCATCCAGCGCCGGCTTGCCGCTGAGCAGCGCGGGCTTGGTGGACGTCGTGAACGACAGCTGAGCCACCGGCGAGTCGATGGCGCTCAGGCCGTCCAGCAGGAACGTCGGGTTGAAGGCGATCGAGATGTCGTCGCCCTCGAGCTGCGCGTCCACGCGCTCCACAGCCTGTGCATCGTCGCTGGAGCCGGCCTCCAGGATCAGCACGCCCTGCTCGAAGCTCAGCCGCACCGGGGTGTTGCGCTCGGCGACCAGGGCCACACGCTTGACGGCCTCCACGAAGGGGGCGGTCTCGATGACGGCGACGGTGTTGAACTCCGTCGGGAACAGCGTGCGGTACTTCGGGAGGTCGCCCTCGAGGAGGCGGGTGGTGGTGCGCCGCCCGGCGCCCTCGAAACCGATCAGCCCCTCGCCCGCGCCGGAGCCGGACAGCGCCAGGATCACGCTGTCGCCGCTCGTGAGGGCCTTGGCGGTGTCCAGGAGCGTCTTGGCGGGCACCAGGGCGACCGCGGAGGCCTCGGGGTTCTCCGGCTTCCATAGGAACTCGCGGACCGCGAAACGGTAGCGGTCGGTGGAGGCCAGGGTGACGGTGTCGCCCTCGATCTCGATGCGCACACCGGTGAGGACGGGCAGCGTGTCGTCACGGCCGGCCGCGATGGCCACCTGGGCGGCAGCGGAGGCGAAGACCTCACCGGGGACGGTGCCCGTGGCGTTCGGCATCTGCGGCAGCGCCGGGTACTCCTCCACAGGCAGGGTGTGGAGTGTGAACCGCGAGGACCCACAGACCACGGTCGCCCGTACACCGTCTGTGGAAATCTCCACCGGGCGGTTGGGGAGGGCACGGCAGATGTCGGCGAGCAGCCGGCCGGAGACGAGGACGGTGCCCTCCTCCTCGACCTCCGCCTCCACGGACACACGCGCGGAGACCTCGTAGTCGAAGCTGGAGAGGCTGAGAGCGCCGTCCTCGGCCTTCAGCAGGAGGCCGGCGAGGACAGGCGCCGGCGGACGGGCCGGGAGGCTGCGCGCCGCCCAGGCAACTGCCTCCGCGAGTACGTCGCGTTCCACCCGGATCTTCACTGTTGCCGCCTCCTGCTGTTGCCGGCGCTTCTCGCCCTGCCTGGCTTCGTCGTCTGTCTCGGTGTCGTCGGTCCCTGCGGTGGGAAGGACACCGGGGACAGTCTGACGCACGGCACTGACAGTAGGTGCCTCTCGGGGTCAAGTCGTGACGAGGGGCAGCCGGAGGCCGGACGGCAAGTTGTGCACAGGACCCCCTTCGAAACGAACTTCTCGCTCTCTCTAGTCGGGAGTAGTAGTAGGGGCTGTGGAAACCGTGGATAACCCTGTTTTCCCAGCTCAGAGGCGAGATTTTGTCCACGGGCCCTGTGGGCGGAGACGGTGGACAACTTTGCAGGTCTGTGGAGAACGGAAAGTTCTGCACACTCCGTGCACAGCCTGAGGTGAGTTCTCCCCAGCGCCGTCCCCAGCTTTACCCACGTTGCCCACAGCCCAACCCGGCACCTTTGTGTGACGCCTTTCACTCGACGCGGTGATCAGGCGCGTCACGTTGCCGAACAGTGGACAGCGATGTGGAGAACGTGGTGTTCGCTGGGGACAATCGGGCTCAGCCTGTGGGTTGTCGGTGGACAACTTCGTGCACAGCTTGTGGATCGGTTGTCTGTCCACAGTCTGTGGAGATCCTCCATCCACGGATCCACAGCCACTTGACCTGCCTGAATGGTCCTTCAACGGGGCCCCTGTGGACCGAGCTCTGGACAACTTGGCAGTCCCCAGGATGTGGACGGCAGAAAGTCCTCGAATCTGTGGAGAGTGGCCGTAACTCGGCGAGTAATCGAACACCGGGCATCCCCGGGACGAAGAAGGGCGCCCCGGGAGCTTGTCCCGGGGCGCCCTCGACGAGGTGCGTGTGTGGCTGTCAGCCGTTCTTGATGCGGTTCGTCAGCTCGGTCACCTGGTTGTAGATGGAGCGTCGCTCGGCCATCAGATTGCGGATCTTGCGGTCGGCGTGCATCACCGTGGTGTGGTCGCGGCCGCCGAAGAGCGCGCCGATCTTCGGCAGGGAGAGGTCCGTCAGCTCCCGGCACAGGTACATGGCGATCTGGCGGGCCGTCACGAGCGCTCGGCCGCGTGAGGTGCCGCACAGGTCCTCGACGGTGAGGCCGAAGTAGTCGGCGGTCGCGCTCATGATGGCGGTCGAGGTGATCTCGGGCGCCGAGTCCTCGCCGCCGGGGATCAGGTCCTTGAGGACGATCTCGGTGAGGCCCAGGTCCACCGGCTGCCGGTTGAGCGAGGCGAACGCCGTCACGCGGATCAGCGCGCCCTCCAGCTCGCGGATGTTGCGCGAGATGCGGGAGGCGATGAACTCCAGTACCTCCGGCGGGGCGTTGAGCTGTTCCTGGACCGCCTTCTTGCGGAGGATCGCGATGCGGGTCTCCAGCTCGGGCGGCTGGACATCGGTGATCAGGCCCCACTCGAAACGGTTCCGCAGCCGGTCCTCCAGCGTCACCAGCTGCTTGGGTGGCCGGTCGCTGGAGAGCACGATCTGCTTGTTGGCGTTGTGGAGCGTGTTGAAGGTGTGGAAGAACTCCTCCTGGGTCGACTCCTTGTCCGCGAGGAACTGGATGTCGTCGACGAGCAGGATGTCCATCTCGCGGTAGCGCTTGCGGAAGCTGTCGCCCTTGCCGTCGCGGATGGAGTTGATGAACTCGTTGGTGAACTCCTCCGAGCTCACGTACCGCACACGTGTACCCGGGTAGAGGCTTCGCGCGTAGTGCCCGATGGCGTGCAGCAGGTGTGTCTTGCCGAGCCCTGACTCCCCGTAGATGAACAGGGGGTTGTACGCCTTTGCCGGTGCCTCGGCGACGGCGACCGCGGCCGCGTGTGCGAAGCGGTTGGAGGCGCCGATGACGAACGTGTCGAAGAGGTACTTCGGGTTCAGGCGCGCGGTGGGCTCACCGGGGCCGGTGGCCGGCGCGGGCTTCGCGGCCAGCGGACCGGGGGCGCCGCTGGAGGCGGGCAGCGAGGAGCCGACGGGGCCGCCGCGGTGGACGTGCCCGGAGCCGGGCGGCTGCTCGGGCAGTTCCCGGCGGGCGTCACGCTGGTCGTAATCGGGTCGGGGCTGGTCGTAGTCCGGGCGCGGCTGGTCGTAGTCGGGTCGCTGCGCCTCGTACGGCGGGCGTTCCATCGACTGCGGGCGGTAGTCCTGGGAGGGCGGGGCGTACGCGTCCTGTGCCGGGGAGCCGTAGGAGTCCTGGGGCGGCGAGGCGTACGGGTCCCGCTCGGGGAAGCCGAGGCGCTGCTGCTGCCAGCTGTACTCGTCCTGTGACGGGCGCGGCCAGGCGCCGGGCTCGGGGCGCTGGTACTCCGAGGGGTAGGCAGGGCGGGCCGTGGGGAGCTGGTCGCCCTGGTCGCCGGGGGGGTGCTCGGGGCGGTTCGCCCGGCGGTCGTCGGCGCGGTGGCGGCCGTAGCCGTCGTACTGGCCGGAGGGGAGCTCGGGCTCCTCGTAGCGCGGCTGGGGGCGGGCCGGTGGCGCCGGCGGGGCGGGGGGTTCGCCCGCGGAGTCGTCGACGGTGATCGCGATGCGGATCGGGCGGCCGCACTCGCGGCTCAGCGTCTCGCTGACGATCGGGGCGAGGCGGCCCTCGAGCACGCCTTTCGCGAACTCGTTCGGTACGGCGAGCAGTGCGGTGTCGGCGACCAGCGCGAGTGGCTGGCAGCGCCGGATCCAGTGCTCGTCCTTGGTCTCTACGCCCTGTCCGCGGCCCTCACCGAGAAGTTGCTCCAATACTCGTGGCCACACTGCGGCAAGATCGGCAGGTACGTCAGCCACAGGGCACGCTCTCTCACGGGTCCCACGAACGTGTGATTGTGGGACGGGTCGGGATTCAAATGGGGTGGGGCAGGTACAAGGGAACGAATCGGAGTTCAGCCACGGTAGTCAGGGCGGCGGGTGCGGTTCAAGTTGTTGTCCCCAGGCTGTGGATAGTGTCTCCCAGTGACCGCTGGTTTGACCGGATGGCGTAGCCCCGCGTACCGTAACCAGGTCGAGTTGTCGATGGCTGCTGCCGCCTGCCTCCGATGGGCACAGATCGCGTCAGGTGATCGGGAAGCGGTGCAATCGGGCGTAACTGCGAGCTACTCGTGGGCGCACGGTGACAGCCAGGGCGGCACCCGCCACCACCGATTGATTTCTGGAGCCCCCGAGTGAGCAAGCGCACCTTCCAGCCGAACAACCGTCGTCGCGCCAAGACCCACGGCTTCCGCCTGCGGATGCGTACCCGTGCCGGTCGCGCGATTCTGGCGAACCGCCGCAGCAAGGGTCGCGCCAGCCTGTCCGCCTGATCCCGGTCAGGTCATGCCGTCGTGCTGCCCACCGAGAACCGGCTGAGGCGGCGCGAGGACTTCGCGACCGCGGTACGACGAGGGCGCCGGGCCGGACGCCCGTCCCTCGTCGTCCATCTTCGTAGCGGTGCCACGGACCCGCACGCGCCTGGGGAGAGCGCTCCCCCGACGCGTGCGGGTTTCGTCGTGAGCAAAGCCGTGGGCGGTGCGGTGGTGCGCAACAAGGTCAAGCGCAGACTGCGCCACCTGATGCGCGACCGAGTCGTCCTGTTGCCCCCCGGTAGCCTGGTAGTCGTACGAGCGTTGCCCGGTGCGGGTGACGCCGACCATGCACAACTGGCCCGAGACCTGGATGCCGCCATCGAGCGGCTGCTGGGAGGGGGCGCGCGATGAAGTACCCGCTGCTGGCTCTGATCAAGCTGTACCAGTGGACGATCAGTCCGCTGCTCGGGCCGGTGTGCAAGTACTACCCGTCGTGTTCCCACTACGGCTACACGGCCATCGACCGGCATGGTGCGATCAAGGGCACTGCGCTCACCGCATGGCGCATCCTGCGGTGCAATCCGTGGTCGCTGGGCGGTGTGGATCATGTCCCGCCGCGCAAGCGTCCGCGGTGGCACGAAATGCTGCGTGGCGCCTGGCGTGCACGCAAGGGCGGGCCCTCCGCCGGCGAACCGGCCACCGAGGAGAATCTTCCTTCGAGCCCGGCCGCAGAGACCTCGTCCCATGCCCAAGGAGCATGATTAGTGGACACGATTGCCAGCCTCTTCAGCTTCATCACGACACCCGTTTCATGGGTCATCGTCCAGTTCCACTCGGTGTACGGGAAGATCTTCGGTCCCGACACGGGGTGGGCCTGGGGCCTGTCCATCGTGTCCCTGGTGATTCTGATCCGTATCTGCCTGATCCCGCTCTTCGTGAAGCAGATCAAGGCGACCCGGGCGATGCAGACACTGCAGCCCGAGATGAAGAAGATCCAGGAGCGCTACAAGAGCGACAAGCAGCGCCAGTCCGAAGAGATGATGAAGCTGTACAAGGAGACGGGCACCAACCCGCTCTCCTCGTGCCTTCCCATCCTGGCGCAGTCGCCGTTCTTCTTCGCCCTGTATCACGTGCTCAACGGCATCGCGACGGGCTCGACGATCGGTGTCATCAACGACTCGCTGCTCGCCAGTGCCCGTAAGGCGCACATCTTCGGTGCCCCTCTGGCGGCGAAGTTCACCGACAGCTCGGCGAAGGTGGAGTCGCTCGGCGCCTCCCTCACCGACGTCCGTGTGGTCACCGCGATCATGATCGTCCTGATGTCGGCGTCGCAGTTCTACACGCAGCGCCAGCTGATGACGAAGAACGTCGACACCACGGTGAAGACGCCGTTCATGCAGCAGCAGAAGATGCTGATGTACGTCTTCCCGGTCATGTTCGCCGTCTTCGGCATCAACTTCCCGGTCGGTGTCCTCGTCTACTGGCTGACCACCAACGTGTGGACCATGGGCCAGCAGATGTACGTCATCCACAACAACCCGACCCCGGGCTCCAAGGCCCAGGCCGCCTACCTGGAGCGCCTGGCCAAGCACGTCACGCACCACGGCAAGACCCGCAAGCGGAGCGAGAAGACCATCGTCAAGGCGATCGTCGCCAAGGGCCGTGACCGCAACGAGTTCGAGCGCAAGTTCATCAACGCCCTCAACAAGGCGGGTCTCGTTGCCCAGACCGACGGCACCGTGATGAAGAGCGAGAGTGCCGCCGCCGCCCAGTCCGAGGACGGCACGGCGACCACCGGTGGCGCCGCCGCTCCCAAGCGCCAGCAGCCCAAGCGGCAGAGCAAGGCCCAGCGCCAGTCCGGCAGTGCGAAGGCGGCCGGTGACTCCGAGCCGAAGACGTCGCTGAGCAAGTCGGACGAGCCGGAGGACGCCGAGCCCTCCGCCGCTGCGAAGAAGGCCGAGCCGAAGCCCGGCGGCGGTACCCGCAGCAAGGCCCAGTCCGGGCAGCGCAAGGGTCCGCAGCGCCCCAAGTCCCCGTCCAAGAAGTAAGAAGGAGCCCATCCCGTGACGGAAGGCACCACCTCCGCCGCTGCCGAGGGTGCAGACACCCTCACCCGCCTGGAGCAGGAGGGCGAGATCGCGGCGGATTACCTCGAGGGTCTGCTGGACATCGCCGATCTCGACGGCGACATCGACATGGACGTCGAGGCCGACCGCGCCGCTGTCTCGATCATCAGCGACGCGGGCAGCCGAGACCTGCAGAAGCTGGTCGGCCGTGACGGTGAGGTGCTGGAGGCGCTGCAGGAACTCACGCGCCTGGCCGTGCACCGGGAGACCGGGGACCGCAGCCGGCTGATGCTGGACATCGGCGGCTACCGCGCAAAGAAGCGCGCCGAGCTTTCCGAGCTGGGTGCGAAGGCGGCCGCCGAGGTCAGGAGCACCGGCGAGCCTGTGAAGATGAAGCCGATGACGCCGTTCGAGCGCAAGGTCGTGCACGACGCCGTCAAGGCTGCGGGCCTGCGCAGCGAGTCCGAGGGCGAGGAGCCGCAGCGCTTCGTCGTTGTGCTCCCGGCCTGATCGGTCCGTACGTTCCTCCGGCCCCGTCTGTCGCGCAGGCGGGGCCGAGCTTTGTCAGCCTGATAGTTCTGGTGGTCACGGCGCTCGGTGCGCTGATGCGGTACGGAAGGACGGTCCCCCGTGACGGAGGCAGCGGAGCTTCCCCCTGCGCCCGAGCAGGCGCGCGCGGTGTTCGGTGATCGCTTCGCGGACGCGGTCCGCTATGCGGAACTGCTCGCTGAGGCGGGTGTGCAGCGTGGTCTGATCGGCCCGCGTGAGGTGCCTCGTCTGTGGGAGCGGCATCTGCTGAACTGCGCGGTCCTTTCTGAGGTCGTGCCCGAGGGCGTGACCGTCTGCGATGTCGGCTCGGGTGCCGGCCTGCCGGGCATTCCACTGGCGTTGGTCCGCGAAGACCTGAAGATCACGCTGCTGGAACCCCTGCTGCGGCGTACGAACTTTCTCACCGAGGTCGTGGAGTTGCTCGGGCTGGACCATGTGACGGTCGTCCGCGGCCGTGCCGAGGAGGTCATGGGCAAGGTGACGCCGGTGCATGTCGTGACGGCACGGGCTGTGGCCCCTCTGGACCGACTGGCCACGTGGGGCATTCCGCTGCTTCGGCCGTACGGGGAGATGCTTGCACTCAAGGGCGACACCGCTGAGGAGGAGCTCAAGAGCGCGGCCACGGCGCTCAGTAAACTCGGTGCCGTGGAGACGTCCATCCTGCATGTGGGTGAGGGAGTGGTGGATCCTCTGTCCACCGTCGTGCGGGTCGAGGTCGGAGAGAGCCCCGGCGGGGTGCGCTTCGCGGCGAAGAAGGCCAAGGCCGCACGCACGGGGCGGGCACGTCGGCGCCGCTGATCCGGCCTGACGACGAGACGTACTCCACACAAGCTGCCAAACCTACGCACGCCGGAGTGTCGCGACAGTTCGGCCACCGCCGCTGTGCATCGTGTTTCACGTGAAACGTCGCTCACTGCTCCACGGCATCATCAGCCGCGGCCGCGCCGCTGCCGAACCCCGCGACCGTAAGCCTCTCGGTTCACTCGGAGAGGCATCCGTATCCGACGAGATCAGGTCCCCCGTGAGGGGGGCCGAGTTGTCCACAGAGGTGGATTTCTCCACAGAACAACAGGCCTCACTGGTTCACGACCCCGAAGACATGGGAGGCTCTGTTCATTGCGAGCCTGAAGTCGAGGAGAGTGAATCCTTGCGGTCCGACGCCAACATCGCGGGACCGATGACCGATCCGGTCCCCGGTCCCCGTACCGAGTCGACGGGGGAGGATGTTTCACGTGAAACACCGCCCCCGATGGACGACACTCCGATCGGTCGTGCTGCCCAACTGGCGGTGGAGGCTCTCGGCCGCGCAGGCGAGGGCCTGCCACGGCCCGAGCAGACACGCGTCATGGTGGTCGCCAACCAGAAGGGCGGTGTCGGCAAGACGACGACCACCGTCAACCTTGCCGCCTCCCTGGCCCTGCACGGCGGCCGAGTCCTGGTGATCGACCTCGACCCTCAGGGCAACGCATCCACTGCGCTGGGGATCGACCATCACGCCGAAGTCCCGTCCATCTACGACGTCCTGGTCGAGAGCAAGCCCCTGGCTGAGGTCGTCCAGCCGGTCCCCGATGTCGAGGGTCTCTTCTGCGCCCCCGCCACGATCGATCTCGCCGGTGCGGAGATCGAGCTGGTGTCCCTGGTGGCACGGGAGAGCCGACTGCAGCGAGCCATCCAGGCCTATGAGCAGCCGCTGGACTACATCCTGATTGACTGTCCCCCTTCGCTCGGCCTGTTGACGGTCAACGCGCTGGTGGCCGGCGCGGAGGTCCTCATCCCCATCCAGTGCGAGTACTACGCGCTGGAGGGTCTGGGGCAGCTGCTGCGCAACGTCGACCTGGTGCGGGGGCACCTCAACCCCACGCTGCATGTATCGACGATCCTGCTCACCATGTACGACGGTCGGACGCGCCTCGCGTCCCAGGTCGCGGACGAGGTGCGCAGCCACTTCGGCGAGGAGGTGCTGCGGACGAGCATTCCCCGCTCGGTCCGCATCTCCGAGGCGCCGAGCTATGGGCAGACGGTGCTGACCTACGATCCGGGATCGAGCGGCGCCCTGTCCTATCTTGAGGCGGCACGAGAAATTGCGCTGAAGGGCGTGGGCGTGACATACGACGCGCCGCATGCCCACATCGGCGCCCAGAGTGATCCAAGCATGGTGGAGGGGATTCAGTGAGTGAGCGACGGAGGGGTTTGGGCCGTGGTCTCGGCGCACTGATCCCTGCTGCCCCGACGGAGAAGACGCCGGCTCCGGCCGCGATGGGAGGCGCTGGTTCTGCGTCGCCGTCGGCGGTCCCGGTGCTGACCACCGACCGGGGAGTGGCCGCGGCGAAGGTGACAACGCTGCCGCCTGTTTCACATGAAACCGAGGAGCCGTCGCTGAACGGCGTCGCGGAGGCGCCCGAGTCTCCAGTGGGCGCCCACTTTGCGGAGCTGCCTCTCGACTCCATCACGCCGAACCCGCGCCAGCCGCGTGAGGTCTTCGACGAGGACGCGCTGCAGGAACTCGTCACCTCCATCAAGGAGGTGGGTCTCCTCCAGCCGGTTGTCGTACGGCAGTTGGGCCCCGCACGCTACGAGCTCATCATGGGCGAGCGGCGCTGGCGGGCCTGCCGTGAGGCCGGCCTGGAGGCGATCCCGGCGATCGTGCGGGCCACGGAGGACGAGAAGCTTCTCCTGGATGCCCTCCTGGAGAACCTGCATCGGGCGCAGCTGAACCCGCTGGAAGAGGCCGCTGCCTACGACCAGCTTCTGAAGGACTTCAACTGCACGCACGACCAGCTGGCCGACCGGATCGGTCGTTCCCGTCCGCAGGTCTCCAACACGCTGCGTCTGCTGAAGCTCTCGCCGGCGGTCCAGCGTCGGGTTGCTGCCGGGGTACTGTCCGCGGGTCATGCGAGGGCGCTGCTGTCCGTCGAGGACTCGGAGGAGCAGGACCGGCTGGCCCACCGGATCGTGGCCGAGGGACTGTCCGTGCGAGCCGTCGAGGAGATCGTGACCCTGATGGGGTCGCGGCCGCAGACGGCCCAGCGGTCCAAGGGGCCTAGGGCCGGTGCCCGGGTCTCCCCTGCGCTGACCGACCTCGCGACCCGTCTCTCGGACCGTTTCGAGACACGGGTGAAGGTCGACCTGGGGCAGAAGAAGGGCAAGATCACCGTCGAGTTCGCCTCCATGGAGGACCTGGAGCGGATCCTCAGCAGTCTCGCGCCCGGCGAGGGACCGGTCCTGCAGAAGAGCCTCCTGGAGGACGACGCCGAGGACCTCGAGGCCTAGACAGCCTGAGGTCGGCAGGGCGGTTTCGTTCTGTGGGCCGACAGAGTGGGCCGTGTCCGGTGTGTACCGGAACACGGCCCGCTCTTTGCTTTCAGGCGGTATCGATGGAATCGCTTCGTGGATACGATGCGTTCGGGTATGGCGCATCCACCTGGCAGTACCTCTGAGAGGGAGGCAGGGGCCATGCGAACGATGAGCCGCACCGGACTGGTGAGCGCAGGTCTCGGGCTGGGCGCGGTCGGCGGGTTCGTCGGCAGCCTGCTGAGGGAACGGAGCGCTCTGACAGTCGCCCGCGACGCGGCGGGCGAAGGAAGCGAGGAACAGGCTTCATGGGGCGTCGGCTTGTACCGCTCACGCTGGACAACCTTCAGGACCTTCCCAAACGCTGTCGGGCGTGTGTCTTCTGGGAGTTGGACCCAGTCAGCGGTGAGGCCGCGGTAAAAGCGGGCACGTCCGCCCTGGAGAAGGAAGCGTGGATCTCGGCGGTCCTGCTGGACTGGGGGTCCTGCGGCAGGGTCGTCTACGTCGACGATGTGCCGGTGGGCTTCGTTCTGTACGCCCCTCCGGCCTACGTTCCGCGCTCCACGGCTTTTCCCACGAGTCCCGTTTCGTCTGACGCCGTGCAGCTGATGACCTCGTTCATCATGCCGGGCTATCAGGGGCAGGGGCTCGGGCGGGTCATGGTCCAGACGGTCGCCAAGGATCTACTGCGGCGAGGCTTCAAAGCGATCGAGGCTTTCGGTGACGCACGGTGGAAGGAACCCGCGTGCGTCTTGCCGGCTGACCATCTTCTGGCCGTGGGTTTCAAGACGGTCCGCCCTCATCCGACTTACCCCCGTCTGAGGCTGGAACTGCGGACGACGCTGTCCTGGAAGGAAGACGTGGAGATGGCGCTCGACCGGCTGCTGGGGGCCGTGCAGAAGGAGCCGGTGCTGAGGCCGCTGTGAAAGGCGTCCGGACAAGCGAATGGGCCGACCCTGCGGGGTTGGCCCATTCGTGTTTCACGTGAAACATCCGCCGCTGACTCGACGGCTTTGCCGACTACTCGGCGATGAAGTCCTCAAGATCGCGGACGATCGCGGCCTTCGGCTTCGCACCGACGATGGTCTTGGCGACCTCGCCGCCCTGGTAGACGTTCAGCGTCGGGATGGACATGACGCCGTACTTGGCGGCCGTACCCGGGTTCTCATCGATGTTGAGCTTGACGACCTCGATCTTGTCGCCGTACTCGGCGGCAATCGCCTCAAGGGACGGCGCGATCTGGCGGCACGGGCCGCACCAGGCGGCCCAGAAGTCCACCAGGACAGGCTTGTCGCTCTTGAGGACGTCCTGCTCGAAGGAGTCGTCGGTCACATTCTTCAGGGTGCCGGCCACGGCGGGCTCCTTAACTGGTTGGTGCGTGGGGCGGATGGAGGTCAGACAGAGGTCTTCTCGGGCTCGGCCTGCTCCTCGTCCGCAAGCGCGGCGAGGAAGCGCTCGGCGTCGAGCGCGGCGGAGCAGCCGGTACCGGCGGCGGTGATCGCCTGGCGGTAGGTGTGGTCGACCACGTCACCGGCGGCGAAGACGCCGGTGACGTTGGTGCGGGTGGAAGGAGCGGCGACCTTGAGGTAACCCTCCTCGTCGAGGTCGAGCTGACCCTTGAAGAGTTCGGTGCGCGGGTCGTGGCCGATCGCGATGAACAGGCCGGTGACCGCCAGGTCCGAGAGTTCGCCGGTCTTGAGGTTGCGCAGCTTCAGACCCGAGAGCTTCGGGGCGCCCTGGATCTCGGCGACCTCGCTGTCCCAGATGAACTTGATCTTCGGGTCGGCGAAGGCGCGCTCCTGCATCGCCTTGGAGGCGCGCAGGGTGTCCCGGCGGTGGACGATCGTCACGGACTTGGCGAAGCGGGAGAGGAAGGTGGCCTCCTCCATCGCGGTGTCGCCGCCGCCGATCACGGCGATGTCCTGGTCCTTGAAGAAGAAGCCGTCACAGGTGGCGCACCAGGAGACACCGCGGCCGGAGAGGGCGTCCTCGTTCGGCAGGCCGAGCTTGCGGTGCTGGGAGCCGGTGGTGACGATGACGGCCTTTGCCTTGTGCACGGTGCCGGCGGTGTCGGTGACGGTCTTGATCTCACCGGTCAGGTCGACGGAGACGATGTCGTCCGGGACGAGTTCGGCGCCGAAGCGCTCGGCCTGGGCACGCATGTTGTCCATGAGCTCGGGGCCCATGATGCCGTCCCGGAAGCCGGGGAAGTTCTCCACGTCGGTGGTGTTCATCAGCGCGCCACCCGCGGTGACGGCGCCCTCGAACACGAGCGGCTTCAGCGACGCGCGCGCGGTGTAGAGCGCCGCCGTGTAGCCGGCGGGCCCGGAGCCGATGATGATCACGTTACGGACGTCGCTCACGGCTTGTTTCCTCGTCTCTGGACTGCGTCGTCGGACCGGGGGAGCCCCTCTCAGGACTCTCACCCCACCCAACGGATCCTAAGGGGCGCGCATTCCCACTGTGTCCGGGCACACGGAGACGCGACACGGTACGGAATACCACGCAGGACAGAGACGAAGCGTGCGCGTTCAGGGGCGGGTGTAGGAGTGTGTCAGGAGAACCTTTGCCTTGGCGGCGGACGCATGACTCACACAGCTCGCATCCACGATGTACGCGGTCACCTTGGTGCTGGCGGAGGCGTCCGACATGACCACGAGCAGGACGTCCGTCCTCTTGTAGGTCCCTGGTTTCGTCGCGAGCGCCGGGTCGGTGCGTCCGATGCCGTTTCGGACGCAGTCCGGCACTGTGGGCTCCTTGAAGACCTTGGGCTGGTTGGTGCCGCCCTCCACGCCGAGACTGTGCGGAGCATGGGAGCCGCTGCCGGAGCCGTGGCTCTTGAGGAGACCGGTTACCTGGCCCTCCAGGTTGGCCTCCGAGAAGGTGTCCGCGGTGGCGGGCTCCCGGCCCTGGGCCTCAGAGGCGGGTGGTTTCCCGTCGTTCAGCGACGTGAGCAGGATGGAGCCGAAGCCCAGTGCGGCGACTGTGAAGACGGTGCCCAGGATGGCGCCCCTTCGACGGCCTCCCCGCTTGCGCTGCTTGCGCCCCGGCCCGGTGGTGGAGGCGCGGGAATGCCCCGCGGGACGGTCTGCTGTTGCCGATGTTTCACGTGAAACATGCGCGCTGTCACGGGCGTCGTCCGTGGAACGGGAGGCGCCGACGAGCGTCGGGGCGTCCATGGCATCCGGTGCCGACGCGTTCAGCAGTGCCTCGGCAGCGAGCGCGGCATCGATACGGCCTGCGACATCGGCCGGCATACGGGTCGGGCCCGGCACCGAACCGAGCAGCCCTCGGATCTCCTCCAGTGACGCGTAGACGTCCGCGCAGAGCTCGCACTCGTCCAGGTGCCGCCGTAGATCCGTAGTCCGGGAGGGCGGAAGCAGGCCCTCGGTGAGGTCGGAGATTTCGGCGACGTCCGGGTGTCCGGCCATGTCCGTCGTGGATGTCACGCTCGCCCACCTCCGCCCTTCACAGCAGCTGAATCACTTGGCCCCGTATCCGGCCCTGTACCGCGTGGACCGGCAGCCGGTGGTCCCGCTGCCGGTGGGACGGATGTCCCCTGGGTCCGGTTCCGCCCCTCGCCCTGTTCCTTGCCGCCAGCGGCGGTTTCCGGCCGCAGATGGGTGAGGAGCGGCAGGAGTCTGGCTCTGCCGCGGGCGCAGCGGCTCTTCACGGTGCCGGTCGGGACGTCGAGTACGCGGGCGGCTTCGGCGACCGGGTATCCCTGCATGTCCACGAGGACGACGGCGGCACGCTGATCGGGCGGCAAGGTGCCGAGGGCCTCCAACAGCTGCCGGTGCAGATCCTTGCGCTCTGCGGGAGCCGATGCCTCCTCATGGGGCTCCAGCAACTGCTCCAGCCGCTCGGTGTCGTCGACGGGGGACGTCTTGCGCGAGGCGGCCTTACGGGCGCGGTCGAGGCAGGCGTTCACCGTGATCCGGTGCAGCCACGTCGTGACGGCCGACTGCCCCCGGAAGGTGTGGGCGGCTCGGTAGGCCGAGACGAGGGCGTCCTGAACGGCGTCAGCGGCTTCCTCCCGGTCCCCCAGCGTCCGCAGGGCCACCGCCCACAGCCGGTCACGATGACGCCGCACAAGCTCACTGAAGGCGTCCGGGTCGCCCTCTACATGGCGGGCCAGGAGGTCCTGATCGCTTGCGTCGCCGTATGCGGTGTCATCTGCCATCGGACCCCCTCCCCTGGGATGCGGTGCGTTGTCAGCCGGTGAACTTCACTTCGGTGATCGCCTGCTTGTAGCCGGCGCCGGTGTAGGCACTCGGGTCGGAGCCCGAGTACGGCACAGCGGTGAGCCACACGAGGACGTACTGCGTCTTCACCGCCTTGGAGATCTTCACCGTCGCGGCGGTTCCATTCGTGGTGATGCTGCCGACCTTTGTCATGTCACTCAGCGACGACGGTGTGAGTGAGTCGGCAGAGTACAGGTCGACGGTGGTGTGAGGGCCGGGGTAGCGGAGCCCGACGGTTGCCGCGGTGAGCTTCTGGCTCGAGCCGAGGTCGTAGACGATTCCCACGCCCGGCTTGTAGGGCGCGAGGGCCGGGCCCTCTATGAAGGTGTTGGTCTTCCAGTACGTGGACGTTTTGCCGTCGTAGGTCTTCTCGACGTCATTGGGGTGCTGGGCATCACCCTTGGCGACAAACTCCTGAGATCCGTGAATCCCAAGGGCCTTGGACGGCTTGTTGTTGTCGCCGTTCTTGTCGTGTCCGTCGTTCGTCTGCGTCTTGTTCGTGTCGTCGGACTTGTTGTTGTCCATGAGCGCGTCCGCGAGCTGCCAGCTGCCCAGGCCAAGGGCCGCGATGAGGAGGGCCGAGACCGCCCACTTCAGGGCCTTGCCGGTGCGGCTCTGCAGCGGGGCCGGAGGAGTTGGAACCGGCTGGGTGGCGCCGGGGTGCGGCGCCGGGCGGCCGTACGTGCCCTGCTGGTACGTGGTGCGCTGGTACTCCGGCGGCGCGGTGAACGCGGGCTCCGGCGGGCGGATGCGGGGCATTTCGCCGATCGCCTTCACCAGTTCCTCCGGCGTGGTGCACGGGGATTCGTGGCGGGAGGCGGTCGCCCCGTCGTTGGCGAGTGCGCGCATGGACAGCTCGGACAGACCGCGGTGGACACCGGCCCGCACCTGGTCGGGTGCGATCAGACCGACGTCCTTGGGCAGCCCCGACAGGCCGTACGCGTCGTTCTCGTACGGCCAGCGCTGGGTGAGCCCCGCGTACAGGAGCGCGCCGACGGACTCAGTGTCGGTGCGCTGTGGGGTGTCCGAACTGATGCCGCGCAGCGCGGCGTTCACGGCGAGGCCACGGATGCGCCACTGGCCGCTGGAGGTGCGCAGCACGGCGTTGGGGTTCAGCCGCAGATGGGCCAGGCCCTCGCGGTGCGCCGCAGCCATGGCGGAGGCGATCTGACTGACCATCTGGTACGCGTCGTGCGGCTCCAGCGGGCCGGAGGCGAGCAGGGTGCTCAGCTCGACGGCGTCGGGCAGCCACTCGTGGACGACGTAGACGAGGTCGTTCTCCTCGACGGCGTCCAGCACCTGGACGAAGCGGGGATCACCGAGCAGCGCCGAGGAGCGGGCCGCGGCCAGCACCGAACGCGCCCGTGAATGGTCCGCGGGCAGGATGTGGACGCCGACGGCGCGGCGAAGCTTCTCGTCCACGGCACGCCAACTGCTGAATCCGTCCAGACGGGTGACGCACTCCTCGAGCCGGTACCGTCTGGCGAGTTTGTGGCCGCTGTGCAGCTCGGGTGGTGAGGCCTTCCCGGGACCCTCGGTCCCGCCACTCCCCTGTGCCTCGTCGATCTCCGTGTCCCGCTCCCGGTTCTGGGCCACCCCGTCGGCCGTGGACTGGTCCGCCTCTGCGGTCAGCGGTTCGTCGCCGCTGTTGTCTGCCACGTCGACGGCAGCCGTACTCCGTTCCGCCACCGTCGTTCCTGCCTCCCCATTCATCGCGCGCCGGCCAACATCCGTGCGCGCTGTCCGACGCCGAAACCAATTGTGCCCACAGTCCGCCGCTATGCACGACACGCGGTGGCGGACGATGGTTGTGCGCGTACCCCCGCGTCAGCGTCCAAGACGCCCACGGACCATGCCGACCAGTGAGTTCAGCTCCTCGATGCGCATCTTGCGGGCGGCCAGGAAGAAGATCCCGAGCAGGACCACGCCGCCGGCCAGCAGGGCCGCGAGGGATCCGACGACGCCCTGGCCGAGCGTGTGGCCGATCTCGTAGCAGGCCGCGCCGCTGAGGGCCGCTGCGGGCACCGAGGCGATGCAGAGCCTGGCGTACGTCCGCAGGACGCGGGCGCCGTCCAGGTCGCCGCCCAGCCGCTTGCGCAGCCGGTTCCAGGCGACACCGACGCCGATCGCATAGGCGAGGCCGTACGAGGCGGCCATGCCGGCCACGGCCCAGCGGGACGGCAGCGCGACGTAACACAGCGCCGAGGCGCCCGCGTTGACCGCGGCCACGATGACCGTGTTGTAGAAGGGCGTGCGGGTGTCCTCGTAGGCGTAGAACGCGCGCAGGACGACGTACTGCACGGAGTACGGGATCAGGCCGAGGGCGAAGGCCATCAGCATGTAGCCCATGTTGGTGGCGGCTCCGGTGCCGGAGGTGCCGAAAATCAGGGTGCACATCGGGATGCCAAGGGCGAGGAAGCCGAAGGCGATCGGGACGATGGCGACGGCCGTGGTGCGCAGGCCCTGGGAGATGTCGTCGCGGACGGCGCCGCCGTCGTCCTCCGCCGCCGAGCGCGAGATGCGGGGCAGCAGGGCGGCCATCAGGGAGACGGTGATGATGGCCTGCGGCAGGCCCCAGATCAGCTGGGCGTTGGCGTAGGCGCTGAAGCCGGTTCCGGCGATGTTGGTGTCCTTGACGGCCGCGGTGGCCAGCTGGGTGACGACGAGGGCGCCGGCCTGGTTTGCGAGGACGAACAGCACCGTCCACTTGGCGAGCATCGCCGCCTTGCCGAGCCCGTGGCCCTTCCAGTCGAAACGCAGCCGTAGTCGGAATCCGGTCTCACGCAGGTACGGGATCATCGCCAGCGCCTGCACGACGAGTCCGAGAAGCACGCCGATGCCGAGGAGGCGCTGGCCCTCCGGCGGGATGTTGGTGACCGTCATGCCGGAGCTCGCCGAGGTGCCGTACACCCAGAAGAACATGCCCAGCGTCACGATGATGACGATGTTGTTCAGGACCGGGGTCCACATCATCGCCCCGAACTTGCCGCGGGCGTTGAGGATCTGGCCCATCACCACGTGGATGCCCATGAAGAAGATCGAGGGCAGGAAGTAGCGGGTGAAGGTGACGGCGACTTCATTGGCGGCTGGGTCGTCGGCAACCTTCACCGACAGCACCCGTACCAGTAGCGGTGCGGCGAAGACAGCGACCGCGGTGAGCGCCGCGAGGGCCACGATCACCAAGGTCAGCAGTCGGTTGGCGAAAGCCTCGCCACCGTCCTCGTCCTCCTTCATGGCGCGAACGAGCTGCGGCACGAAGACGGAGTTGAGACCGCCACCGACTGTGAGGATGTAGATCATGGTCGGCAGCTGGTAGGCAACCTGGAAGGTGTCGCCGAGGAGTGCGGTGCCCAGCGCTGACACGATCAGCGCCGAGCGGATGAACCCGGTGAGGCGCGACACCATCGTGCCTGCCGCCATCACGGCGCTGGACTTGAGCAGGCCGCCGCCCTTCTTCGCCGGGGCCACAGGAGCTGCTGGGGGCGTCGGAGCCGCGGGCGGCGTGGTGCCGAGGTTCATGGTCTGGTCGGTCGCGGGCGTGGGTGGCGCCGGAGCCTGGTACTGCTGGGTCGGCGTCGACGCACCCGGCGCGGCCGCCGGGCCGGGCACCGACGGGGGATCCGACGGCGGGTATCCGCCGTTCTGCTGCTGGTCCCGGAAGAGATGCGCGAAGGCGTCCGGCTCGTGGCGCTCCTCGCCGGCCTGGGTGACCAGATCGTCGACGCCCACGTACTGGGTCGTGCGGGGGTCGTCGCCGTACGGGAGGTACTGGCTCGGGCCGTCCGGCTCCGGCGCCGGTGTCTGCGCCCAGACCCGGGAGTCGGGGGCGTGCGGGGACTGAGGCGGCTGGGCGTACAGCGGCTGCTGCGGCTGGTAGGTCCCCGGGGGCGGCGGGGGGTGCGCGGCGCGGTCGTAGAGGGCCTCGGCGACCGGGTCCTGCGCGGAGAGGTCCTGTGCCCGGTAGGGGTCCTGGTCGTAGGCGTCCTGGAGGTACATGTCCGCGGGGGGCTGCGGCGGTACCTGGCCGTGCTCGGGCAGCGGGCCCTCGGGGGGGCCCGAGCTGCCCGCGGCCTGGCCGCGGTCACCGTCGTACGGCGCGTTCATGGTTACCCCACCTCATCGTCCCGGGCCCACCGGCCACGACATCCTCAACGGTCCACTCTCTCACCCGTGCCGGACGGGTCGTTGCTTTCCGGTGCGGTGTCCGGTGTCGGGTCACTCGGCTGCTCAGGGTCGTCTGCCCGGGCGTCGGTGCCGGACTCCTCCTTGAGACGGTCTTCGGGGCCCTCGGGGTTCTTCGGCCCCTCGGTGGGCTCGCCGGCCTCGTCGGGACCGCCCTCCTCGGCCTCCCGAGCGGCCGCCCGCTTGCGCTGTGTGTACATCCGGAAGCCGGCGAGGACGAGCAGGAGGAAGCCGCCGCCGATGACCAGCATCACGGTGGCCGTGAACTCGGTGACCTTGACGTCGAAGGTGACGGCGTGGCCGTATTCCTGGCCGTCCTCCGTGTACAGCTGGGCGACCACCGTCGCCTGGCCGTTGGCCTTGGCCGTCGTGGTGAACTTCACCGTCTGGCTGTGCCCGCCGGAGACCGTCACCGGTTGCTCCTGGTAGGCGTGACCGCCGATCTGGAGGCGGGTGGGGCTCGTCGAGGTGAGGCGCAGCGTCAGGTGCTGGACACCCTGTACCAGATTGTTCTGGACGGTCACGGGGATGGTGGCGCTGCGTCCGGAGAGCTTGGTGTCGGACTTGTCGATCAGCTTGACCTGTCCGGTCAGATCGGTGAGGTGGCTGTCGACGTCGTCGCGGAAGCTCGCCGCGGCGGCCGCGTCGCCCCGCCACGACGTGGACATCCCGCGGTTCATGGCGCGCCCGAAGGGGGTCACCACACGGGACTCGTCGCTGAGGATCACCTTGAAGTTGTCGAGTTCGTCCTGTGTGGTCGCGATCTCCTCGAAGGCCGAGCGCGGCAGCTCCTGCTTGCGCAGCGAGGACGGGTACGCGGATGTCGACGGCACGTTCGTCGTGGCACCCGGGTCCGGTTTGGCCTTGGCGGCCGACGTGAGCTTCTGGGACTCGGACCAGTTGCCGCTCTGGAGGGCGCCCAGTGCGTCGGCCATGGTCTGGGCCTGGTGTGTCGTGGGCATGCGCTGGGGAGCGACGACGATGCTGCGCTGCTTGTTCGTCTGGAGGTTGAGGGCCAGGCTCTGGGCAAGGAACTGCTGCACGGCGAGGGTGCCGTCAGAGGCCGTCGTGAGGTCGCCCTGGAATGCCTGCGACAGGCGGGCGTCCGCGACCACCGCCGTGGTGCCGCCGCCGATCGGACGTGCCGCGGAGGGGGTGTAGGACAGGCCGCCGGTCTCCTGGAGGCTGTCGCTGCGCGCGATGACCTGGTCGGCGCCGGCGGAGGTGGCGACCTTCACGATCGACGGGTCGACGGCGCCGTCCACGGGCCAGGCGAAGTCCGTGCTCGGCTTCACGTGGAGGATCGGCTCCACCGTGTTGGCCACGACGTCGGTGGCCTCCTTGAGGTGGCTCAGCGAGCCGGTCACGCTCGTGCCGTTGTGGGCGAGGGAGGCGAGGTCCGGGTCGGCGAAGGGCAGCGCGACGACCTCCTTGTCGGCCACCGCCCTCTGCAGTTCGGCGAGCCACTGCTTGGCGACCGCCTGGTGCGTGCCCGCCGTGGTGGTGTTGCCTGCGGCCCGCACCCGATAGTTGCGGGTCATCGCGTCGACCGAGGCCAGCAGGTCCGGGTCGATCACCCACGTGACGTCGAGGCTCTCGCCCAGGGACAGCATCTCGTCCAGGCGGCCGCCCGGGGAGATCTCCTTGGCGAGATCGTCATTGAGGAAGACGGGTGTCTGCTGCTCGTTCGAACCTGTCTCCGCCGTCATGTGGACGGTGGAGACCAGCGGCCACAGAAACGTCGTCTTCGTCTTGGTGTCGGCCTCGTCGGGCTGCCAGGGCAGGAAGGTCCGCTGGATGCCGAGGACGTGGTTCCACGGCTGCGCGGACGTCTGGCCGGACAGCGAGACGGCGAACTGGTAGACCCCGTCGTCACCGAGGTTCAGCTTGTCGACCGGCACGGTGATACTGAAGGGCTCGGCGACGCCCGGAGTGAGCTTGGAGAACTTCTCGACGTACTTGTCGCCGATCTCCGAGCCGGTCGCGCCCTGGACGTTGCCACTGTCCTGGGCGATGTCCTCGATGGCCGAGCGTGTGTTCAGCTGGGGGCCCACGTGCAGTCCCACGTGGGCTCCGGTGACCGTCTGCTTGCCGTTGTTGGTCACGGTGCCCGACACGGTCAGCGTGTCGCCGTCCGTGGGGACATAGGGGCTGAGCGAATCGAGGGCGACGGCCACCGAACCCGAGCCTGAGGCGTCCTGGGGGGACGTCTGACCAGTAGCGTTCGCGGAAGCCGCGCAGGGCAGCTGGAGGAGGCCGGCCAGCAGAGGCGCCCCTGCGAGCAGTGCTCCGGTGCGCCGCAGCCACCGGCGGGCAGGTGAGGGATTCGTCCCCTGGAAGTCTGCCGCCTCGGCCACGCGCTCGTCCGTCCCTCGTCGTCGTCAGTGGTCGTCGGAATGTGCGTCCACGCATGGTAACGATGCGCGCTGAGGGGAAGTGCCGCGGACTGCCGCACAAGATCGGGAGGCAGGGCCGACCTGTCCTTTATGTGACCGTATAAAGGGGAGCGCCACCTGTACACCTCAAGGGCGTCCCTTGTGCCCGTATCTGCCGAGGTGTCCGTGAACGTTTAATGGAGGCGCTTGCGGTCGCCCCGGCCACGTACCCTCTTCTGTTGTGCCGAACGCCAACGAAGCCAACCTCAGTGCCCCGATCCAGGAGCCGCACCGCGTGCCGAGCGAACCGCTGCGGGTGGATCCTGTCGCCGACGACCTCGCCCACCGTTTCCAGGAGGCCGGGTTCTCGCTCGCCCTGGTCGGAGGCTCGGTCAGGGACGCGCTGCTCGGCCGGCTCGGCAACGATCTCGACTTCACGACCGACGCACGGCCCGAGGACGTCCTGAAGATCGTCCGTCCATGGGCGGATGCCGTGTGGGAGGTGGGCATCGCCTTCGGGACGGTCGGAGCTCAGAAGAACGGCTTCCAGATCGAGGTGACGACTTACCGGTCGGAGGCCTACGACCGCACCTCGCGCAAGCCCGAGGTGTCGTACGGCGACTCCATCGAGGAAGATCTCGTCCGGCGGGACTTCACCGTCAACGCGATGGCCCTCGCCCTCCCGGAGAAGAAGTTCATCGACCCGCACGGCGGACGGGACGATCTCGCCGCGCGCGTCCTGCGCACCCCCGGCACTCCCGAGGCGTCCTTCTCCGACGATCCGCTGCGGATGATGCGGGCCGCACGCTTCGCCGCGCAGCTCGACTTCGAGGTGGCTCCTGAGGTCGTGACGGCCATGAAGGAGATGGCCGGCCGTATCGAGATCGTCTCGGCCGAGCGGGTCCGGGACGAGCTGAACAAGCTGATCCTGTCCGCGAACCCGCGGAAGGGCCTGACGCTGTTGGTGGAGACCGGTCTCGCGGACCATGTACTGCCGGAGCTCCCGGCGCTGCGGCTGGAGCGTGACGAGCACCATCGGCACAAGGACGTCTACGAGCACACGCTGATCGTCTTGGAACAGGCGATCGCGCTGGAGGAGAACGGCCCGGACCTGACTCTCCGCTTGGCCGCGCTGCTGCACGACATCGGCAAGCCGCGCACCCGCCGCTTCGAGCAGGACGGTCGGGTCTCGTTCCACCACCACGAGGTGGTCGGCGCGAAGATGACCAAGAAGCGTATGACGGCGCTCAAGTACTCCAATGAGCTCGTGAAGGACGTCTCACGTCTGGTCGAACTGCACCTGCGGTTCCACGGCTACGGCACGGGCGAGTGGACGGACTCGGCGGTCCGTCGCTACGTCCGTGACGCCGGGCCACTCCTCGACCGCCTCCACAAGCTGACCCGCTCGGACTGCACGACGCGGAACAAGCGCAAGGCGGCGGCGCTGTCCCGGGCGTACGACGGTCTGGAGGAACGCATCGCCCAGCTCCAGGAGCAGGAGGAGCTGGACGCGATCCGTCCCGACCTCGACGGGAACCAGATCATGGAGATCCTCGGCGTAGGCCCCGGCCCGGCCGTCGGTCAGGCCTACAAGTTCCTGCTGGAGCTGCGGCTGGAGAACGGGCCGATGGAGCACGATGCGGCGGTGGCGGCGCTCAAGGAATGGTGGACTGAGCAGAGCTGAGGCTGTGAAACGGGGGCATGTTTCACGTGAAACATGCCCCCTGGGATGCGCGGTGGGGCGGTGTTTCACGTGAAACACCGCCCCACATTTCATGGCAGCCGGGCTGTTACTTGGCATCCTTCAAGCAGAGCACCACGTCGTGGCCGTGGCCGTATTGGACGTACGAGATCGTTGCCTCCGTGACGGCCTCGCACTTGCTGTCGTCGCTGGAGCCGTCAAACTTCTGGACCACCTTGTACTGGGCCTCGCTGGAAGAGCAGTCCACTTCCTTGAGCTCGGGATCCTTGTTGGAACCGTCGTTGTGCATGCAGGCCCCCACTGACGTCGTCTCCGCGTCGTCGCGGGTCAGGAACCAGCCGGCACCGAACTTGAGGAGGCCGACGATGACGGCGACGACGATGGCCCCGATGATGCGTATGGCCTTCTTGCCCATGCGCTTGCCCGCCGGTGCGGGCGGCGGCACCGGTGCGCCGCCCTGATTGGGGAACGGCGCGTAGGGCGCCTGCGGGGGAACACCCGGCTGCCCCGGCTGCTGCGGGTAGCCGCCCTGGGGCGGATAAGGAGCCGAGCCCTGGGGCGGATACGGTGCCTGGCCCTGAGGAGGGTAAGGCGCCTGGCCCTGTGCGAACGGGTTCTGGCCCTGGGGCGGAGTGGTCACGTGAGGGTCCCTCTGAAGAGTTGGTGAGCGGCCTGCATAAGAGCCGTGTAAGACCCCGGTAAGTTATCGGCTGCCACTGACACTTCTGTAACCCGGAGGGACTCTGTGGCCTTGATGTGACACTTACCGGCACTCAAAGCGGGCCATGGCCGCCGCGACCGCCGCGTAGACAACGGCGACCGTGACGACCAGCGGTACTGACCGCCCATCCGGCGGCAGCATCAGCGCTGCCACCGCCGCCGCCCCGACGAAGGCCACGTTGAACAGGACGTCGTAGACGGAGAAGATCCGACCCCGGAAGCCGTCGTCCACGGAGGACTGCACGACCGTGTCCGTCGCGATCTTCGCGCCCTGGGTGGTGAGGCCGAGGACGAACGTCGCGACCAGCATCGGAGCGATGGCGAACGGAAGTCCGAGGGCAGGTTCCAGGACGGCGGCCGCCGCGGCGCACACCACGATCCAGCGGCCCGGACCGAGGCGCCCCGCAGCCCAGGGCGTCACCACGGCCGCCGCGAAGAAGCCGGCGGCGGAAGTCCCCAACGCCAGCCCCAGCAGGCGCAGTCCGTCGTCCGTGGTGGAGGCGAAGGTGTACCGGCACAGCATCAGCAGCATGACCAGCAACGCGCCGTAGCAGAAGCGCATCAGGGTCATCGTGACGAGTGCCCAGGCCGCTTCCCGGCGCGGGGGTGCCGCGAGGTGTCGTACACCTGCCGTCAGGTCGCGGGCCGTGCCGGTGAGCGCCGTGGCCAGCCTCGGCTGCACCAACTCGGCGTCCGGCCCCAGCAGTTCCGGTGCCAGGCGCAGCGACGCGAGTGCCGCGAACAGATAGAGGGCGGCGCCCAGCAGGACCACGGCGGCGTCGGAGTCCGCCACCACCAGCCGTACGACGAAGGCGAGACCGCCGCCCGCGGTCGCGGCGAGCGTACCGGCGGTCGGGGAAAGGGAGTTGGCCATCACCAGCCGCTCGGCGTCGACGACGCGCGGCAGCGCGGCGGACAGTCCCGCGAGGACGAAACGGTTGACGGCGGTCACGCACAGCGCGGAGACGTAGAAGAGCCAGTCCGGAGCGTGGCTGAGGATCAGGGCCGCTGTCGCCGACGCCAGTAGGGCGCGCAGCAGGTTGCCGTAGAGGAAGACCTGGCGGCGGCGCCAGCGGTCCAGGAGGATGCCGGCGAAGGGGCCCACCAGGGAGTACGGGAGCAACAGGACCGCCATGGCGGAGGCGACCGCGGTGGCCGAGGTCTCTTTCTCCGGCGAGAAGACGACGTAGGCGGCGAGTGCGACCTGGTAGACGCCGTCGGCGCCCTGGGAGAGCAGGCGTACGGCGAGCAGGCGCCGGAAGTTCGCGAAGCGCAGAAGAGTGCGCAGATCACGGACGACGGCCATGGGGCACAGCCTCACATACGGGGAGGGTCCCCGGGCGTGCAACCCGGGGACCCTCGACGCCCTGGCAGGAGCAGTTGTGCCGGCGCTTAGCGCTCGACCTCACCCTTGATGAACTTCTCGACGTTCTCCCGGGCCTGGTCGTCGAAGTACTGGACCGGCGGAGACTTCATGAAGTAGCTGGAGGCCGACAGGATCGGGCCGCCGATGCCGCGGTCCTTGGCGATCTTCGCGGCGCGCAGGGCGTCGATGATGACACCCGCGGAGTTCGGGGAGTCCCAGACCTCGAGCTTGTACTCCAGGTTCAGCGGGACGTCACCGAAGGCACGGCCCTCGAGGCGGACGTACGCCCACTTGCGGTCGTCCAGCCAGGCGACGTAGTCGGACGGGCCGATGTGGACGTTCTTCTCGCCGAGGTCCCGGTCGGGGATCTGGGAGGTGACGGCCTGCGTCTTGGAGATCTTCTTGGACTCCAGGCGCTCGCGCTCGAGCATGTTCTTGAAGTCCATGTTGCCGCCGACGTTCAGCTGCATCGTGCGGTCCAGGATGACGCCCCGGTCCTCGAACAGCTTCGCCATGACGCGGTGCGTGATGGTGGCGCCGACCTGCGACTTGATGTCGTCACCGACGATCGGGACGCCCGCCTCGGTGAACTTGTCCGCCCACTCCTTGGTACCGGCGATGAAGACCGGGAGGGCGTTGACGAAGGCGACCTTGGCGTCGATGGCGCACTGGGCGTAGAACTTCGCCGCGTCCTCGGAACCCACCGGCAGGTAGCAGACGAGCACGTCGACCTGCTTGTCCTTGAGGACCTGGACGACGTCGACGGGATCGGCGTCGGACTCCTCGATGGTCTCGCGGTAGTACTTGCCGAGGCCGTCGAGGGTGTGGCCGCGCTGGACGGTGACACCGGAGGTGGGCACGTCGCAGATCTTGATGGTGTTGTTCTCGGAGGCGCCGATGGCGTCCGCGAGGTCGAGGCCGACCTTCTTCGCGTCGACGTCGAAGGCGGCGACGAACTCGACGTCACGGACGTGGTAGTCGCCGAACTGGACGTGCATCAGGCCGGGGACCTTGGACGCCGGATCGGCGTCCTTGTAGTACTCGACTCCCTGAACCAGTGACGCGGCGCAGTTGCCCACACCGACGATGGCTACGCGAACCGAACCCATTCCGGTTGCTCCCTGTGTGTACGAGTGAGGCCCTGACTGGACTCTCACGTGGCGGTGTCGTCGGGCGTATCCGTCCCGGGGGTGTCCCCGGGACGGGGCAGGACGCCCGGCGCTCCAGATGTGTTGTTCTGCTGAGCGGACCCCCCGGAGGCGGGACCCTTCAGGTCCCGTCCGGCCCGCTCGCTCTCGATGAGCTCGTTCAGCCAGCGCACTTCGCGCTCCACGGACTCCATCCCGTGGCGCTGGAGCTCAAGCGTGTAGTCGTCGAGGCGCTCCCGGGTGCGCGCCAGGGAGGCGCGCATCTTCTCCAGACGCTCCTCGAGCCGGCTGCGGCGGCCCTCCAGCACGCGCATGCGCACATCGCGCGACGTCTGCCCGAAGAAGGCGAAACGGGCGGCGAAGTGCTCGTCCTCGTACGCGTCGGGGCCCGTCTGTGAGAGCAGCTCCTCGAAGTGCTCCTTACCTTCCGCCGTCAACCGGTAGACGATCTTGGCGCGACGCCCTGCGAGTGGCGCCGCGAGGGCGTCCTCGGAGGTGTGTCCCGGCTCTTCGATCAACCAGCCGTTGGCGACCAGCGTCTTGAGGCAGGGGTAGAGCGTTCCGTAGCTGAACGCACGGAACACGCCCAGTGACGTGTTGAGTCGTTTCCGCAGCTCATAGCCGTGCATCGGGGACTCGCGGAGCAGGCCGAGTACGGCGAACTCAAGGATCCCGGAACGCCGGCTCATCCGCTCGCCTCCTGGCCTTGTCTCGCTCCGATGTATCGACTCGATACATCATGACGATAGAACGGCCTTCCGGATGCGACAAGTGGGGAGACGGTGAACGGGATCACATCACTTATTCATCCGAGGCAAGTTGCCTGATTTGGGGTGAACTCTGGGGCTCAGTGGGTTTTGGCGGTGCGTAGTCTGTGCGGCATGCAAATCACCGGGAGCCGAGTGACGCCAGGGTGTGTCGTGGCTTCCGGCGCAGTACGGGTGAATGCGGGATCGACCACATCCGTACTTCGGGGGGACCGGAAACCAGCCGCCGTTTCCAGGCGCGCAGGGGTGCGCCTGCCCGAGGAGTAGTCGTTCGATGAGCGAGCACCGTCGCAAACCGCCGCAGCCGCAGGGAGGCGGACGTGCCGCGGCCCGACGCGGCCAGTCCGGCTCGTCCTCCGGCCGCCGCGCGGCACCGCGGGGCGCCACCGGGTCCCCGGCCGATTACGGACTGGGCCAGGGGTCGACTGACGAGGAGCGGTCGTACAGCGGCCGCGCCGAAGCCCGCCGCGCGGCACAGAGAACAGGAGGCGGCCGCCGCAGAGCGGCCGAACCGGGCCGCGGAGGTCGACGCGGCGCGCCCGGCGGACCCGGCCGGGGCAGAGGGCGAGCACCCGATCCCGGCAGGAAACGCCTGATCGACTATCCGCGCGCGGGCAAGTACGGCGCGGCGCGCTGGGTGCCGTCGTGGAAGCTGGTGACAGGCCTGTTCATCGGCTTCATCGGAAGCCTGGTGGCCGTGGCGGGCATCGGGTACGCCATGGTGAGCGTCCCGAATGAGGCCGACACGGCGACGGCGCAGAACAACGTCTTCTACTGGTCCGACAAGAGCGAGATGGTCGCCACGGGCGGTGAGACGAACCGCCAGATCGTCAACCTCTCGCAGATCCCCAAGGCGATGCAGTACGCCGTCGTCTCGCAGGAGAACAAGACCTTCTACACCGACAGCGGCATCGACCCGAAGGGCATCGCCCGCGCCGTGTTCAACATGGCCCGGGGCGGCGAGACGCAGGGTGGCTCCACCATCACTCAGCAGTACGTCAAGAACGCGCGGTTGGACGACCAGTCCCAGACGATCACGCGTAAGTTCAAGGAGATCTTCATCTCGATAAAGGTGGGCGCCACGGTCTCCAAGGACAAGATCATGCAGGGCTACCTGAACTCTGCGTATTACGGGCGCAACGCCTACGGCATCCAGGCGGCCGCCCGCGCGTACTTCAACAAGGACTCCGTCCAGCTGAACCCGGGCGAGTGCGCGTTCCTGGCGGCGATGCTCAAGGGCGCCACGTACTACGACCCGGCGGGCGCCACCTCCATCGACCCGGCGGCCACCCCGGAGGACAACAGCAGGCGTGCGCTGCGCCAGATGCAGAACACCCTCGACAAGATGGTCCAGTACCACCACCTGGACGCGGCGACCCGAGCCAAGTACACCAAGCTCCCCGACGTGAAGAACCCGCGGTCGAACACCCAGCTCGCCGGCCAGGTCGGCTACCTCGTGGACTTGGCGAAGGCGTATCTGATCAACAACACCAACATCACCGCCAACGACCTGCAGCGGGGCGGCTACTCGATCTACACGACTTTCGACAAGAAGAAGGTCAAGGAGCTCGAGGCCTCGGTCAAGAACGTCCAGAAGAACAACATCAAGCCCAAGGAACGTCCGAAGACGGACACCCACGTCCAGTTCGGCGGCGCTTCCGTGGACCCGACGACCGGCGCCATCAAGGCCATCTACGGCGGCGAGGACGCGACCAAGCACTTCACCAACAACGCCGACGTCACCGGTGCTCAGGTCGGTTCGACGTTCAAGCCGTTCGTGCTGGCGGCGGCGATGAAGTGGGGCGTGCGGGACAAGAGCCTCGGCCCGGAGCAGGCGCAGGACGAACGTACGCAGGTCTCTCCGAAGAGCCTGTACAGCGGCCAGAACAAGCTCAAGATCAAGGAGTACGACAACACGGTCTGGAAGAACGACAAGGGCGAGGAGTGGCTGCAGACCAACGACGGCAACGAGTCGTACGGCAGTCCGCCCAAGTACCAGATCGACTTGCGTGAGGCGATGCGGGAGTCGGTGAACTCCGCCTATGTGCAGCTCGGAATGGACGTCGGGCTGGACAAGGTGAAGGAGGCGGCCATGGACGCCGGCCTCAAGGAGAACAGCCTCACTGGTACGAGCTATCCGTCGTTCTCGATTGGTATTTCCGACCCGAGTGCGATCCGCATGGCTGGCGCTTACGCCACTTTCGCGGCCAGCGGTGAGAAGCGCGATCCGTACTCGGTGGAGAAAGTCACGAGCGAGAAGGGGGTGGATTATCAGCACAAGGACGCTGCGAAGGAAGTATTCACCCCAAAGGTCGCCGATAACGTGACAGACGTCCTCAAGACCGTTGTCGACAAGGGCACAGGCACCGCTGCTCAGCTGACGGGCCGTGATGTGGCCGGCAAGACTGGTACCACCGACGGCAATAAGTCCGCCTGGTTCGTGGGCTACACCCCGCAGCTGTCCACGTCGATCACGATGTTCCGGTACAACGACGACGAGTCGGAGAAGAACCGCACCTTCCTGAAGATGTATGGAACGGGCGGTCAGAAGAAGATCCACGGTGCGTCGTTCCCGGCCGAAATCTGGCACGACTACATGGCGGAGGCGCTGAAGAACGAGCCGGTGAAGAACTTCCCGCCGCCGGAGCCCATTGGGGAGGTCGTCAACGACGTGCCGAGCCCGACGGCCGTTCCGACGCCCAGTGAGACCTTGACGAGCCCGTCACCGAGTCCGTCGCCCAGTGAGACCTTGACGAGCCCGTCGCCCTCGGCGAGCGAGTCGTGCAAGTTCGGCTGGCAGTGCACGGACACCGGCGGTACGGACACCGGCGGCACCGACGGAGGCGTGACCTCAACGCCGACGGCCACGGACACGTCAGGGACCGGCAACAGCAGAGGCAACGGCAACGGAGGGCTCTTCGCGGGCCCCGCCGGGTAGGTATTGTCGGGTCACTTCGAATGGAGCCGGTTGCCCCATCATCAGGGCTGCGACCGGCTCCATTCGCAGTTGAGTGGGATGGGGCGGTCTGCGGCGAAAATGGTCGAAATCATTCTGATCGAGACGCCGTAAACCCTTGTTGGTGATCGAATCTCTGTGCTAAATTTTGGGTTGACCAAATCGGGGTGGAATAAAATCGGGGTGGAGTAAGTTCAAATGTCTCGCTCATTCAAGAAAATAGGCGTTACGGCCCTCGCGGGTGCCACTTTCATGACCGGTCTCGCATTCGCGGGTGCACCGCAGGCCGCAGCTGCAGATAGGTGTAGCGCCTATCAATCCAACGAGTTCGACACTCCTGGGTACAACGTCGACGTGAAGATCAGGTTCTGTATAAGGAAGAGCGGCGGCGTGCACCTGGCGTATGCGGAGGGCACGTGGGGCGACGGTGGCGGCGTCGTAGCCAATTTCGAGCAGTTTGACATCCACGTTCGTGTCGAGCGCAACGATGTCGTGAAGCACGAGACCACGTGCAGCTTGTCAGGCGACCTCAACCTGTATGACTCGGGTTCCTTCGACGAGCACGGAACCTCGCACAGCGGAAGTCTCCACTGCGGGTTCATGTCGTCCACGACGGCGAGCGGGACCGGAGGATGGAGCGCGGACGGCAGCGTCCGCTACAACATCAACAACAATGGTGACGGCGCGCACACCTGGGATCTCGGCGGATCGCCGACCATCGGCTGACGGTGCTTCCGTCACGAGGGCCGCCGCACCACCAGGTGCGGCGGCCCTCGGCGTACTCCTGGACACGTACGGCAGGATGTGCGGCATGGCCAGCGCAGAATCGACGCAAGCGAGCGTGCACGAGCAGGACCCGGTGCGGCCGACCAAGGAGGACGAGGTCGCCGCGTCCGGCAGCGAGCTGATCGGCGGACCTCTGGGGCGGCGCGCCCTGCTCGGGACGTCCTGGTGGACTCCCGTACGGGTCGTCGCGCTCGTGGCGATCGGCATGTTCGCCCTCGGGCTGATCCAGAAGGCGCCCTGCTACAACGGCGCGTGGTTCTTCGGCGCCAGCTCGCAGTACACGAAGGCGTGCTACTCGGACATCCCGCACCTGTACCAGGGCCGCGGTTTCGCCGACGGCCTCGTGCCGTACTTCGACAAGCTCTCCGGCGACATGCCGTACCTCGAGTACCCCGTTCTGACCGGCGTGTTCATGGAAGTCGCCTCCTGGCTCACGCCGGGCAGCGGCAGCATCCAGGACCAGGAGCAGTGGTACTGGATGGTCAACGCCGGGATGCTGATGGTGTGCGCGGCCGTCATCGCGGTCTGCGTGGCCCGTACCCACGCCCGACGTCCCTGGGACGGTCTGCTGGTCGCCCTGGCACCCGCCTTCGCGCTCACCGCCACCATCAACTGGGACCTGTTGGCGGTCGCTCTGACGGCTGCGGCGATGCTGATGTGGTCCCGGAGCCGCTCACTCGCGTTCGGTGTCCTCCTGGGGCTTGCCACGGCTGCCAAGCTCTATCCCGTGTTCCTGCTGGGTCCACTGCTCCTGCTGTGCTGGCGTGCGGGCAGGTGGCGGGACTTCGGCAAGGCCCTGGCAGGAACAGTCGTCGCCTGGCTCGCCGTGAACCTGCCGGTGATGCTCTTCGCCTGGGACGGCTGGTCGCAGTTCTACAAGTTCAGCCATGACCGGGGCGTGGACTTCGGGTCGTTCTGGCTGATCATGGCTCAGAACTCCACCGACCCCCTCACCACCGACACCGTCAACAACCTGGCCACGGCGCTGGTGGTGCTGTGTTTCGTGGGTCTTGGCGTGCTCACCATGACCGCTCCGCGTCGCCCGCGCTTCGCCCAGCTCGCTTTCCTGATCGTCGCGGCGTTCATCCTCACCAACAAGGTCTACTCCCCGCAGTACGTCCTGTGGCTGGTTCCGCTCGCTGTGCTGGCCCGGCCGAAGTGGCGGGACTTCCTGATCTGGCAGGCGTGCGAGGTCGCGTACTTCCTCGGCATCTGGCTGTATCTCGCGTACACGACCAGTGGGGACGCTCATAAGGGACTGCCGCAGGACGGCTACCACTGGGCCATCGGCGTGCACCTGCTGGGGACGCTCTACCTCTGCGGCGTCGTCGTGCGCGACATCCTCATGCCGGAGCGGGATCCGGTGCGCCGGGCCGGTGACGACGACCCGTCAGGGGGCGTGCTGGACGGCGCGGAGGACGTCTTCGTCCTTGGCGCTGCGGCTCGTCCGCCGCGGCACGCCGCTCATTTCGACGGGCCGCAGGTCGAGTGGGGCATTAATGGAACAGCATCTTCCACGGACGGTTCACTCTGAGCGAACAGGTCATCGGTGGCGGTGGGCGACCCAGAGGCGGCCCCGTTGCCGACATGCGAAAAGGCCGTACACGGTAGCTACCGTGTACGGCCTTTTGGTCGGCCGACGCCCTCGCTCAGCGGTCGACGATGCGGTCGAACTGCGTGGTGGTGTGCCGCAGATGGGCCACCAGCTCCTCGCCGACCTTCGGTTCCGGTGCGTCCGCCGGCACGAAGAGGATGGAGACCTGCATGTGCGGCGGCTCCGCGAACCAGCGCTGCTTGCCGCCCCAGACGAACGGAGAAAGGTTCCGGTTCACCGTGGCGAGGCCGGCCCGGGCGACGCCCTTGGCGCGCGGCATGACGCCGTGCAGCGCCTTCGGAGCCTCCAGGCCCACCCCGTGCGACGTGCCGCCCGCCACGACCACCAGGAAGCCGTCGGAGGCCGCCTTCTGCTGGCGGTAGCCGAACCGGTCCCCCTTGGCGACACGGGTGACGTCCAGGACCGCCCCGCGGTACTCGGTGGCCTCGTGGTCCCCCAGCCACAGCCGCGTGCCGATTCGGGCGCGGAAGCGGGTCTGCGGGAACTGCTGCTGGAGCCGGTGGAGTTCGTCGGCCTTGAGGTGGCTGACGAACATCGTGTGCAGGGGCAGGCGGGCGGCACGCAGGTGGTCCATCCAGCCGATGACCTCCTCGACGGCGTCGGAGCCGTCCGTGCGGTCCAGGGGCAGGTGGATGGCGAAGCCCTCGAGGCGGACGTTCTCAATGGCGGCGTGCAGCTGCGGCAGGTCCTGCGCGCTGATGCCGTGCCGCTTCATCGAGGACATCACCTCGATGACCACACGGGCGCCCACGAGGCCGTACACGCCGTCCACCGACGACACCGAGCGGATGACCCGGTCGGGCAGCGGGACGGGCTCCTCGCCGCGCCGGTACGGCGTCAGCACCAGCAGGTCACCGCCGAAGAAGTCCTTGATGCGGGCGGCCTCGTAGGTCGTGCCGACGGCGAGGACGTCCGAGCCCAGCCGTGTGGCCTCCTCCGCCAGCCGCTCGTGCCCGAAGCCGTAGCCGTTGCCCTTGCAGACCGGGACGAGCCCTGGGAACTGGTCCTGCACGTGCTTGTGGTGCGCACGCCAGCGCGCGGTGTCGACGTAGAGCGTGAGCGCCATGGCCGGACCTGGAACCTTTCTCGTGGCTGCGGTGTATCAAAGATATGGAAGCGAACGAGGCTGTCGGACTTGTCGGAGCAATCGAAGCAAACGGCGGGGGCCGGTGGGTCTCAGCGGCGCGACATGTAGATGTCGAGTGCCTTGTGGAGCAGCTTGTTGAGAGGGAAGTCCCACTCGCCGAGGTACTCGGCAGCCTGCCCGCCGGTGCCCACCTTGAACTGGATCAGGCCGAAGAGGTGGTCGGTCTCGTCCAGGGAGTCGGAGATGCCGCGCAGGTCGTAGACGGTCGCGCCGAGGGCGTACGCGTCGCGCAGCATCCGCCACTGCATCGCGTTCGAGGGCCGGACCTCACGGCCGATGTTGTCGGAGGCGCCGTAGGAGTACCAGACGTGCCCGCCGACGATCAGCATGGTCGCGGCCGACAGGTTCACGCCGTTGTGCCGCGCGAAGTACAGCCGCATGCGGTTGGGGTCCTCGGTGTTGAGGGCCGTCCACATGCGCTGGAAGTACGACAGCGGGCGCGGCCGGAAATGGTCACGCACGGCCGTGATCTCGTACAGCCGCTGCCATTCCTCAAGGTCCTGGTAGCCGCCCTGGACGACCTCGACGCCGGCCTTCTCGGCCTTCTTGATATTGCGGCGCCACAGCTGGTTGAAGTTCTTGTGGACCTCTTCCAAGGACCGGTTCGCCAGCGGCACCTGGAAGACATAGCGGGGCTGTACGTCGCCGAAGCCCGCCCCGCCGTCCTCGCCCTGCTGCCAGCCCATACGGCGCAGCTTGTCGGCCACCTCGAAGGCGCGCGGTTCGATGAAGTCCGCCTCGATGTCGCGCAGCCGCTTCACGTCCGGGCTCTGGATGCCCTGCTTGATGGAGCCGGCCTCCCAGCGCCGGATGATCACCGGCGGACCCATCTTCACGGAGAAGGCACCCTGCTGCTTCAGGTGCGCGAGCATCGGTTCCAGCCACTCGGTCAGATTCGGCGCGAACCAGTTGATGACCGGGCCCTCGGGCAGATAGGCCAAGTAGCGCTTGATCTTGGGCAGTTGGCGGTAGAGGACGAGGCCGGCCCCGACCATCTCGCCGGTGCGCTCGTCGAACCAGCCGAGGCTCTCGGAGCGCCACTCCGCCTTGACATCGGCCCAGGCCGGAACCTGCATGTGGCTCGCCGAGGGCAGGCTCTGGATGTACGCCAGATGCTGCTCGCGGCTGATCGTCCTCAGGGTCAGGCTCATTCGGGGCGCTCCTCGGGCTGGTGTGTCCCCATGGGTACAGGGGCTCCGGCTCTCGCGCCGAAGCCTACTGCGCCTTGCGAGCGCCCCGACTGGGCGTACGGCACCTGCACCTCGGCTTGTCTGCCGCCGGGGCGTTCAGTGGCGCTTTGTCTGGGGTTGGAGAGCCGGTGTCCCTGGCTTCAGCCGATGACCCCACCGAAGAGGCCGCCGTGCGCCATGCCGAGGAAGAAGCCGACTGCCGAGGCCCCGAGACCCAGGATGAGTCCGAAGCGCTCGCGGGTCGTCTCCGAGATCCACTGGCCGTACGCACCGGTGAGGATCCCCACCAGGCCGGCCCAGGAGCTGAGCAGGTGCAGGTTGTGGAAGAAGCCCGTCACGAACGCCGTCACTCCGACAACCAGGGTCACCGCGAGCAGCGTGTCCTGGATGGGGTGGGGCTTTCCGTCCGTGGCGAAAAGGCCTCCGACGGTGTTGGGTCGCAATGCCTGTGCCATGGGGCACCTCCTGCGGAAGACGGCGCATCGTAGCGCCATGCACACCCGATGTGTACAGATTGACGGCCCTCACGGCCGGATTTCAACCGGAAGCAGGTGTGCAGGTAGTCTGTACGGTCTGCACCGGTGTCTGCCCAGGCAGAGCCAGGGAACCGTCCAGGCCAGTCCGGGGATGTCGCTCGCCGACCCCCGATTGTCAGTGGCGGCCGATACCGTTGCGTACGCATCACGACCCTCCTGCCACGGAACGACCGTGGCCGCTGAGTCCAAAGGAGGTGGGTTCCACATGCGTCACTACGAGGTGATGGTCATCCTCGACCCCGATCTGGAGGAGCGCGCTGTCGCCCCCCTGATCGAGAACTTCCTCTCCGTCGTCCGTGAGGGCAACGGCAAGGTCGAGAAGGTCGACACCTGGGGCCGTCGTCGTCTCTCGTACGAGATCAAGAAGAAGCCCGAGGGCATCTACTCGGTCATCGACCTGCAGGCCGAGCCTGCGGTCGTCAAGGAGCTCGACCGCCAGATGAACCTGAACGAGTCGGTCCTCCGGACCAAGGTCCTCCGCCCCGAGACCCACTGAGCTCTCCCGCTCAGTTGATCCCGGGATTCGAGTAGCAGCACCAAGCAGCCAGCAGCAAACCCGCCGAGAGGTTCCCCCATGGCAGGCGAGACCGTCATCACGGTCGTCGGCAATCTTGTCGATGACCCCGAGCTGCGCTTCACCCCTTCCGGTGCGGCGGTCGCGAAGTTCCGTGTCGCGTCCACTCCCCGTACCTTCGACCGCCAGACGAACGAGTGGAAGGACGGCGAGAGCCTGTTCCTGACCTGCTCGGTCTGGCGTCAGGCGGCGGAGAACGTCGCCGAGTCGCTCCAGCGAGGCATGCGCGTCATCGTGCAGGGCCGGCTGAAGCAGCGGTCCTACGAGGACCGTGAGGGCGTCAAGCGCACGGTCTACGAACTGGACGTCGAGGAAGTCGGCGCCAGCCTGCGCAATGCCACGGCCAAGGTCACCAAGACCGCCGGCCGCGGTGGGCAGGGTCAGGGCGGTTACGGCGGCGGTGGCGGCCAGGGTGGCGGCGGCTGGGGTGGAAACTCCGGCGGCGGTCAGCAGGGCGGCGGTGCTCCCGCCGACGACCCGTGGGCGACCGGCGCTCCCGCCGGTGGCCAGCAGGGCGGCGGCGGTGGCGGCGGCTGGGGTGGAAACTCCGGCGGCGGCGGTGGCGGCTACTCGGACGAGCCCCCCTTCTAGGCCTTTGGCCGAAGGGTGGGTCGTACCCAAACTTCTTGATCACACAGGAGAAACACCATGGCGAAGCCGCCTGTGCGCAAGCCTAAGAAGAAGGTCTGCGCTTTCTGCAAGGACAAGGTCACGTACGTGGACTACAAGGACACGAACATGCTGCGGAAGTTCATTTCCGACCGCGGCAAGATCCGTGC
>NZ_JBSFJW010000007.1:0-159434 GCF_053598255.1 Streptomyces sp. NPDC001157 | reverse complement strand
GTCTGCGCTTTCTGCAAGGACAAGGTCACGTACGTGGACTACAAGGACACGAACATGCTGCGGAAGTTCATTTCCGACCGCGGCAAGATCCGTGCCCGCCGCGTGACCGGCAACTGCACGCAGCACCAGCGTGACGTCGCCACGGCCGTCAAGAACAGCCGTGAGATGGCGCTGCTGCCCTACACCTCCACCGCGCGATAAGGGAAGGGTGACCGAAACATGAAGATCATCCTCACCCACGAGGTCTCCGGCCTCGGCGCCGCGGGCGACGTTGTCGACGTCAAGGACGGTTACGCTCGCAACTACCTGATCCCGCGGAAGTTCGCTATCCGTTGGACCAAGGGTGGCGAGAAGGACGTCGAGCAGATCCGTCGCGCTCGCAAGATCCACGAGATCCAGACCATCGAGCAGGCCAACCAGGTGAAGGCCCAGCTCGAGGGCGTCAAGGTCCGTCTGGCCGTCCGCTCCGGCGACGCCGGTCGTCTCTTCGGCTCCGTCACCCCGGCCGACATCGCCTCGGCGATCAAGGCCTCCGGTGGCCCCGAGGTCGACAAGCGCCGCATCGAGCTGGGCGCGCCGATCAAGACGCTGGGCGCTCACGAGACGTCCGTGCGTCTGCACCCCGAGGTTGCCGCCAAGGTCAACATCGAGGTTGTCGCGGCCTGATCGCCGCGCTCGGCTTGAACAGCTGAGGGAAGGGGCGGCACCCATGTAGGGTGCGGCCCCTTCTTCGTGCTCGGGTTCGGTACGGGACCGCACACGTTTCACGTGAAACGCCGGTTTCACGTGAAACACATCAGCGGGTGGCGCCCGTGACGATCCAGCGGCCCGAACGGGTCCGCAGCCAAAGGGTCAGCATGCGCACCGTCATCATCAGCGTCATCGCCGCCCACAGCGCGGTGAGGCCGCCGCCGAGCGCTGGGACCAGCAGCGCCAATGGGGCGAAGACGGCAAGGGTGAGCACCATCGCCCAGGCCAGATAGGGGCCGTCACCGGCTCCCATCAGGACGCCGTCCAGGACGAAGACGACGCCGCAGATCGGCTGGGAGAGAGCCACCACGAGCAGGGCGGGCAGCGCGGCGTCCTTCACCACGGTGTCGCTGGTGAACAGCGGCAGGAACACAGGCCGGGCGACCACTACCAGGACACCGAGCACGACACCCACCGCGATGCCCCACTGCACCATGCGGCGGCAGGCGTTGCGAGCGCCCTCGGCGTCCTCGGCGCCGAGATAGCGTCCGATGATGGCCTGACCGGCGATGGCGATGGCGTCAAGAGCGAAGGCGAGCAGGCTCCACAGGGACAGGATGATCTGGTGTGCAGCGATGTCGGCGTCGCCGAGTCGGGCGGCGACGGCTGTGGCGATCATCAGGATCGCTCGCAGTGAGAGTGTGCGGACCAGGAGGGGAACGCCTGCTTGTGCAGAGGCGCGTATCCCGGCCGCGTCGGGACGCAGTGAGGCGCTGTGTCTGCGGGCTCCGCGGACGACCACGGTGAGGTAGACGGCTGCCATGCCGCACTGCGCGATGACGGTTCCCCAGGCGGAACCAGCGATGCCGAGTCCGGCGCCGTAGACGAGACCTGCGTTGAGGACGCCGTTGGCGACAAAGCCGGCGACGGCGACCCGGAGTGGTGTCTTGGTGTCCTGCAGCCCGCGCAGCACACCCGTCGCGGCGAGTACGACGAGCATGGCCGGGATGCCGAGAGCCGAGATGCGCAGATAGGTGGTCGCGTAGGGGGCCGCACTGTCCGAGGCGCCGAAGAGTGCCACAAGGGCCGGTGCCGTGGGCAGCACGGTGACGATGACGGCGGCGCCGAGCAGAAGCGCGAGCCAGACGCCGTCCATGCCTTGCCGGATGGCGGCCTGGATGTCGCCGGCACCGACCCGTCGGGCGACGGCGGCGGTGGTGGCATAGGCGAGGAAGACGAAGATGCTGACTGCTGTCGTGAGGAGGGCCGAGGCGACACCCAGGCCGGCGAGCTGGGCCGTGCCGAGGTGGCCGACGATCGCGCTGTCGGCCAGGACGAAGAGGGGCTCGGCGACGAGTGCACCGAAGGCCGGGACGGCCAGCGCGACGATCTCTCGATCGTGCTGTCGCGGGGTGACCCTGGGGGTCGCGGGAGCCTGTGTCATGAGCACCAATCTAATCGTCCACAGGTAAGAGATGCAAAGCTTTTTTGACCCTTACCTTGTGTCTTGCTGCGTGGTCTTTCGTGCGTCGTTCGAAGCGATCTTGGCCCGACTGGGAAAGTTTTTCTTCTGCACAGCCGGTGGACGGGAAAGGTGCAGGTCAGGGCGGTTGGGGCGGAAGAGGCTGAGGCTTGTTCACAGGGCTGTCCACCGTGTCGTGCACAGGTTTTGCGGAGTTCTCCACAGCATCCGGGCCGTCGTCCACATGGCCTGTGGATAACCAGATTGGCTGACGGTGCCCGCAGGCCTACCGTGGTCCGGCGCCCGCTCCGTTCGTCGGCAAGGAAAACCAGCACAAAGCCGACGTGCACCAACCGGAGTTGGGCCTCTCATTTGTCAGTGCCGTGCCGTAGAAAAGAGGGCATGGCTAGGTCCGCGCGGCAGCGGACGGGAGGAGGTGGCTCGGTGAGTATTTCCGAGCCCTTGGACGATCCGTGGGCCGACAGCGGTCCAAGCGATCGCCTGCCTGCCTCCCGTCGACGCGGCGACGGGGGCCGGGGCCGTGACGACCAGCACGACCGCGGCCGGGACAACGGCGAATGGGACGGCGGAGGTACGTCCTTCGAGCGAGTGCCGCCCCAGGATCTGGATGCCGAGCAGTCCGTCCTCGGCGGCATGCTCCTGTCCAAGGACGCCATCGCCGACGTCGTGGAGATTCTCAAGGGCCACGACTTCTACAAGCCGGCGCACGAGACGATCTTCCAGGCGATCCTCGACGTCTACGCCAAGGGCGAGCCGGCCGATCCCATCACGATCGCCGCCGAACTCACCAAGCGTGGCGAGATCAACAAGGTCGGTGGCGCATCGTATCTGCACACCCTCGTGCAGACGGTGCCGACTGCGGCCAACGCCGAGTACTACGCGGAGATCGTCCACGAACGCGCGGTGCTGCGCCGTCTGGTCGAGGCGGGCACCCGCATCACCCAGATGGGATACGCGGCCGACGACGACGTCGACGAGATCGTCAACCGCGCCCAGGCCGAGATCTATGCGGTCACCGAGCAGCGCACCAGCGAGGACTACCTGCCCCTCGGCGACATCATGGAGGGCGCCCTCGACGAGATCGAGGCGATCGGCTCCCGCAGCGGCGAGATGACCGGTGTACCCACGGGATTCACCGACTTCGACTCGCTCACCAATGGCCTGCACCCCGGCCAGATGATCGTCATCGCCGCCCGTCCCGCGATGGGCAAGTCCACGCTCGCGCTGGACTTCGCCCGGGCCGCGTCGATCAAGCACAACCTTCCGAGCGTCATTTTCTCCCTCGAAATGGGGCGCAACGAGATCGCGATGCGTCTGTTGTCCGCCGAGGCCCGTGTCGCCCTGCACCACATGCGCTCCGGCACGATGACCGACGAGGACTGGACACGGCTGGCCCGACGGATGCCGGACGTCTCGGCCGCGCCGCTGTTCATCGACGACTCCCCGAACCTGTCGATGATGGAGATCCGCGCCAAGTGCCGCCGTCTCAAGCAGCGCAACGACATCAGACTGGTGGTCATCGACTACCTCCAGCTGATGCAGTCCGGCGGCTCCAAGCGTGCCGAGAACCGTCAGCAGGAGGTCTCGGACATGTCCCGTAACCTCAAGCTCCTCGCCAAGGAGCTGGAGATTCCGGTCATCGCGCTGTCCCAGCTGAACCGTGGTCCCGAGCAGCGCACGGACAAGAAGCCGATGGTCTCCGACCTGCGTGAGTCCGGCTCCATCGAGCAGGACGCCGACATGGTCATCCTGCTTCACCGCGAGGACGCCTACGAGAAGGAGTCGCCGCGTGCGGGCGAGGCCGACCTGATCGTGGCCAAGCACCGTAACGGCCCGACGGCGACGATCACGGTCGCCTTCCAGGGCCACTACTCGCGGTTCGTGGACATGGCGCAGACCTGATCCGGCAGATCCCCGTGCCGGACAAATGAACTCGACGGCCGAGTGTCCCGCGGGATGGACTGGGCCCATGACAACACCTCAGGAAGAGCTGCTCCCCGGTACGCGACGGGCGCTGCTGCACCGCATCGCAGTGGCGCAGGCCGAAGGACGTGCACCGTCGCTGGTCGCGGCGGTGGTGAGGGGCGGACGGCCCGTGTGGCACGGCGCGCGGACCTCGGTGGACGGGCATGGTCCGGACGAGACTGTGCAGTACCGCATCGGTTCGATCACCAAGACCTTCACCGCAGTTCTGGTGCTTCGGCTGCGTGACGAGGGGCTGCTCGATCTCGGCGACCCGTTGGAGAAGCATCTGCCGGGAACCGGTGCGGGGGAGGCCACCATCGCCGATCTCCTCGCCCACACGAGCGGGCTGGCGGCGGAGTCGCCCGCCCCGTGGTGGGAGCGCACTCCGGGATCCCTGCGTCCCGAACTCTCGGACGTCCTGGGAGAGCAGCCTCTCCTGCATCCGGTGGGCCGCCGCTTCCATTACTCCAATCCCGGCTACACCGTGCTGGGGGCGCTGGTCGAGAAGCTGCGTGCGGCACCGTGGGATGAGGTACTTCGGCGTGAAGTGCTCGAACCTCTGGGCCTCGACCGTACGAGTGGTCACCCTCAGGCGCCCCATGCGGGTGGATGGGCCGTGCACCCCTGGGCCGATGTCATGCTGCCCGAACCCGCCGAGGACCTGGGACGGATGGCCCCCGCGGGGCAACTCTGGTCCACCACGGGTGACTTGGCGCGTTTCGCTGCCTTCCTGGCACAGGGCGACGACCGGGTACTGAGTGCCGAGACCGTGAGAGAGATGCGAACGCCGGCTGCGCCGGCCGAGGCGGCGGATGTCGTGCAGGGGGTCGCCTACGGGCTGGGGCTGCAGATCCAGCACCGGGACGGTCGGCTGCTCGTGGGGCACTCCGGGTCGCTGCCGGGGTTTCTGGCGAACCTCACCCTCAGTGTCGAGGACGACGTCGCAGCTGTGGTGCTGGCCAACTGTACGTCCGGCCCCCTGCTGTCCACGGTCGGAGCCGATCTCGTGCGGATCGTCGCCGAGGCAGAGCCCCGCATTCCGGAGCCGTGGCGGCCGCTGCCAGAAGTCGATGCATCGGTGCTGGAGTTGGCAGGGCCCTGGTACTGGGGAACGCAGGCGTTCGCCCTGCGGTTGGCCGCAGCCGGGGGTGTCTCCCTGGAGCCGCTGTCGGGAAGTGGCCGCCGCTCGCGTTTCAGGGCGAACGGTGACGGTACCTGGACCGGCCTGGAGGGCTACTACGCCGGAGAGCTCCTGAAGGCCGTACGGCGCCCGGACGGGACCCTGAGCCATCTGGACCTCGGGTCGTTCGTGTTCACGCGTCAGCCGTACGACGAGGAGGCTTCCGTGCCCGGTGGAGTGGATCCGGACGGGTGGCGGGGGATCGGCCAGGCGTAGGTGCCCGGCAGCCGCGCTGTTTCACGTGAAACGTGACCCCTCATGTCACGGCCTCACAATTGGAGCTTGAAGCCCACGTGTGAGGCCGTGAAGCCGAGCCGCTCGTAGAAGCGGTGGGCGTCGGTGCGGGTGTTGTCGGAGGTCAGCTGGACCAACTGGCAGCCCTGTCGCCGGGATTCGTCGATCGCCCACTCGATGAGCTGTGTGCCCAGGCCGCTGCCGCGCTCATCGGCGTGGATGCGGACACCTTCGATGATCGATCTGACGGCGCCGCGTCGCGACAGGCCGGGGATGACCGTGAGCTGAAGTGTGCCGACGACGCGGCCCTCGCGAACGGCGACGACCAGATGCTGGTTCGGATCGGACGCAAGACGTTCCAGCGCGGCCAGATACGGGGTCAGGTCGTCCGGCGACTCACGCTGGGCGCCCAAAGAGTCGTCGGCGAGCATCGCGACGATCGCGGGCACATCGTCCGCTGTGGCGGGCCGTATCTCAAGATCTCCCATATCCCGCACCCTACGCATCCGAGCCCTGTAGGCCGGGGTTCAGCCCGCAGCCACCGTCAGCGGAGCGAATCGTCTGGTCCAGTCGCCAGGCAGTACCGGGATTCCGTACGTCATGACCGCGTTGAATGCGACGGACGCCAGCCCTCGCTCCTTGGCCCACGCCAGCAGCTCTTCGTGCCGTACGTCGATGTCGGTGCGCAGGGGGCGGTCGGTGTGGGCGGCGAGAGAGGCGATGAGTGCCTTTGCCGTCTCCGTGTCCCTGGCAATCAGCGGGCCCACGACATGGGTCTCCATATTGGGCCAGGCGGCCGCGTACCCGATGAGCCGGCCGTCCTCCTCGGCGACGCGCAGTAGGTCCGCGAAGGCGGGCAACCGTGTGATGACGGGTGTGCGGTCGGCGCCGAACACTTCCTCGTCGAGCCGGAGGATCGCAGGGAGATCCTCGGCGGTGGCCGCACGTGTGAACACCTGGGGCTCCGGCCCGCCGACCGTGAAATGCCCGCGGAGCATCTCGGCCCGGCCGATGACCTTGAAGCCGAGTTCTTCGTAGAGCGGACGGCCGTACGGCGTCGCATTCAGCGTCAGGGGGGTGGTGCCCATGGCCGAGACGATGTGCCGCATCAGGTGGCGTCCGATGCCTTGGCGGGCATGCCGTTCGGCGACCAACACCATGCCGATGGCCCCGAGAGCGGGGTGGTCCTGCGGCCCGTACTCGGTGACCACGCAGGCGCTGACAAGGCCGCCGTCGGGGGCGTCGATGCCGTATCCCTTCCCGGCTGTGAGGAGAAGTCCCCACTTGTGCTCCTCGCGCGGCCACCCCCGGTCCTCGGACAGGTCGGCGCAGGCGGTGAGATCGCGAAGCGTCAGACGACGGACGGCAAGAGGGGGCAGAGAAGGAGTCGGCACGCAGGTCAGGCTGTCCGACGGCTGCCCTCGGCGTCCACTTCTTTCCGGCGAGAAGCAGGAGCTTTTGGCCATGTGGTGGGCAAGTGCACAGGCGCGGACAGCAGTTGGGTGTTTCACGTGAAACACGGGCGAACACCGAGCATCACGTGGCACGCGAGGAGTCGCCATGGGTCCCGTTAGCCTCGGGTCCCATGGCGAGACTGCATCTCTTCGATCTCGACGGCACGCTGCTGCAGGGCACGACGGCGCCCGTGGAGATCTCACGGCAGCTGGGACTCGAAGCCGAGACGGTGGCGCTCGATCAGGCGATCTCGGCGGGGCTGATAGGCCCGCCGGAGTATGCGGCGCAGGTGTACGAGCTGTGGACGGAACTCACCGAAGTGCACGTGTCGGCCGCCTTCGAAGGTGCCCCGTGGCTGGAGCGCATCCGTGAGGTCTGGGAGGAGATCAGGCAGGTGGGCGACTACTGTGCCGTCGTATCGCTCTCGCCCTCCTTCTTTGTGGAGCGGCTCATCGGTTGGGGCGCGCACGCGGCATTCGGGTCCCTCTTTCCCGCCGTGCCGTTCACCGAGCCCGTCGATCCGTCCGGAGTTCTCACTGCCGCGGCCAAGGTCGAGATCGCCGACCGACTCTGCGGGGAGTTCGGCGTGGCCCGGGAGGACTGCATTGCCTATGGCGACTCGCTGTCGGACACGGATCTCTTCACTGCGGTGCCGGTCTCGGTAGCGGTCAATGCGGACCGCCATCTGTCCGGTCTCGCGACACACTCGTACATGGGTGGGGATCTGTGGGAAGCCTATGAATTGGTGCGTCACGCCCGGTAATTGAAGGAATTGCTGGTTCGCCCGCTCTCCCATTCGTGGTGGAGGAAGGGGGGACTTGTGATCGGAGCGTTGGCCGGTATGGTCGACTCCGGTTCGTTGCAGGGCAAGGCGTACACATCCTGTGTGGACCGAGGGCAGGGCGATGCAGCGTAACGGGACGGAGAGATCGAAGACCCGCATTTGCGGTTATGCGGTCGGAGTGTCCGTGCCGGATGGGATGCTGCGGTGAGAGCACTGCGGTCAATGTCACACTCTCGCCTTACTTGTCCGTACAGAACGTGAATCCGGGTTGAATGTGGCCGCATTGGCCGCGGCATGAAACGGGGAAAGCAAGCCGTCTGCGGGGGAAAAGGCACCTTCCGACCGAGGAAGTGCGCAGACCGACCGAAAGATGTTCGAGGCGAGGCACACCATGGACGCTCCGACCACCGCGTCGGCCGACAACGGCACTTCCGGCGGCGGGGGCGGCGGCTGGTTCACGCCGCGCACGCAGCCGGCGACGACTCCGGACGGCGAGCGTGAAGCGGCCGAAGGCAGCCGCCTCGCCGCGATGCGCCCGATGGGCAGGACCACGGCGGACACGGACAAGGACCAGCCGGCGAAGGACGTTCCGCCGTCGGTACCACCCGCCGAACCCGCTCCGGCGGCGGCCGCCCCACAGTCCTCAGTTGCGCAGCCCCCTCCGGCAGAGCCCACTTCCCCCGAGGCACTCTCCGCCGATCTGCGAGCGCCCGGCCAGCGCTCCACCGCTCCCGCAGGGCGGCCGCAGGAGCCCGCCGCTCAAGTCGGCGCCGAGAGCGCGTCACCGGACGCTCTTCTCATCCGTCGGACCATGGCCGAGGTGGCGCCGATCGCCGACAAGGTCACCTCGTACTTCTACGCGCTGCTCTTCGTCCGACACCCCGATCTGCGGTCGCTGTTCCCGGCCGCGATGGACACCCAGCGCGACCGGCTGCTCAAGGCGCTGCTCACGGCGGCCGAGCACATGGACAACACCGAGGTCCTCGTCGCGTATCTGCAGAACCTCGGCCGTGGTCACCGCAAGTACGGCACCAGGGCCGAGCACTACCCGGCCGTCGGCGAGTGCCTGATCGGCGCGCTGAGCAAGTACGCCTCAGACATCTGGGACGCGGAGACGGAGGCGGCCTGGGTCCGGGCGTACACGACCATCTCGCAGGTCATGATCGACGCAGCGGCCGTGGACGAACTGCGTGCCCCGGCCTGGTGGTACGCCGAGATCGTCGCGCACGACCTCAGGACTCCGGACGTGGCGGTCGTCACGGTCCGCCCCGACCAGCCTTATCCGTTCCTCGCCGGGCAGTACACGAGCCTGGAGACGCCCTGGTGGCCGAGGATCTGGCGGCACTACTCCTTCGCCTCGGCACCCCGCTCCGACGGTCTGCTGACGTTCCATGTGAAGGCCGTCCCCGCGGGCTGGGTCTCCAACGCCCTGGTGCACCGCGCCCGCCCCGGCGACATCATCCGCCTCGGTCCGCCGGCCGGTTCGATGACCGTCGATCACACCACCGACAGCGGACTGCTGTGCCTGGGCGGCGGCACCGGCATAGCACCCATCAAGGCTCTGGTGGAGGACGTCGCCGAGCACGGCGAACGGCGGACGGTCGAGGTGTTCTACGGCGCCCGCACCGACCACGACCTCTACGACATCGACACGATGCTCAGGCTTCAGCAGTCCCACCCGTGGCTCTCGGTCCGTGCGGTCATCGACCAGCAGGCCCATCTCCAGCTCCCGGACGCCATACGCGAGTACGGGCCGTGGAACGAGTTCGACGCCTATCTGTCGGGCCCGCCCGGAATGATCCGCAGCGGGGTGGACGCGCTCAGGAACATCGGCATCCCGTCGGAGCGAATACGGCACGACGCGGTGGAGGAACTCGTCGCCACCGGAGACTGATCCGGCGCGGGGGTATCAGCCCAGGTCCGGGGCGTGCATGGCGCGTACGCCCTCGATGTTGCCGTCCAGGTAGTGCCGCAGGGAGAGCGGTACGAGATGTACGGAGGCGATCCCGACGCGGGTGAACGGCACCCGCACGATCTCGTACTCACCGGCGGGTTCGTCCACCTCGGGGCCGTGCCGCAGGGACGTGTCCATCGACTCCAGCCGGCAGACGAAGAAGTGCTGCACCTTCACGCCGGTTGCGCCGCCGTCCTCGCCGATGTGTTCCACGGTGTCCACGAAGCAGGGCACCACGTCGGTGATCTTGGCGCCGAGTTCCTCGTACACCTCGCGGTGCAGAGCGTCGACGACGGTCGTGTCGCCGGGCTCGACGCCGCCACCGGGAGTGACCCAGTAGGGATCGACACCGGGTTTGGTGCGCTTGATCAGGATCAGGTTGTCGCCGTCCAGCAGAACGGCACGTGCGGTGCGCTTGACCACGGGTCGGACGGTCATGGGAGAAATGTGGCCCGGTTGGTTCCACGTGAAACATCGCGGGATGTCACCGGTCGAGCTCACCCCGTGATGGCCGGGAAAGTGCTGGTCAGCACCAGTCGACGGCCGCTCGCAGCAGCCATTCGTGAGCCCTCGCGATGTGTGGCATCGCGAGGGTGCCGGTGCGGACCACCAGGAAGTACGTGCGCAGCGGAGGTACCGGGGGTTCGTGGAGGGCGACGATCTCGCCGCGATCCAGGGCGTCCCCGCACAGATAACGGGGCAGTACCGCGAGCCCCGCGCCCGCGACGGCGCAGGCCAGGACCGCACGCAGGTCGGGAACGATGACCATGCCCGGCGCCGCCGGACGGGAGTCGAAGACGGAGGCCCAGTAGCGGGAGACGAAGGGCAGCGACTCGTGCACCTCGATCACGGGGACGTCCTCCAGGGCGGGTGCTCCCTTGCGGCGCGGCTTCCCGGGGCCTATCTGCTCGGCCCGCTCCGGGGCGGCGACAAGGACATGCTCTTCGTCGCAGAGCGGAGTCGCCGTGAGCAGGGCACCGCGTGGGCGGGCCGTACAGATGGCCAGATCGTGATGTCCGGCGGCGAGTCCCTCCAGGGCTTCCTCGGCGTTCCCGAAGGAAGCGCGCAGCGCGAAGCCCTGGCCGTCCTCCCCGGTCAGCTCCGTGAGGGCGGGCAATGCCCGTTCCGCGGTGAACTCAGGAGGACCGGCGAGATGCAGGGTTCGTAAGGCGGACTCGTCGTCGAGGCCGGTCTCGGCGATCTCCACCAGGGCGTCGAGATGCGGAGCGGCCTTGTGCGCGAGTTCGTCCCCGATGGTCGTCGGGGTCACTCCGCGGGCCTGACGCAGGAACAGAGGGCGGCCCAGCTGCCGCTCCAGTGTGCGGATCTGCGAGGTCACGGCCGGCTGCGACAGGCCGAGCAGCGCGGCGGCGCGGGTGAAGGAGCCGGCCCGGTGCACGGTCACGAAAGTGCGCAGCAAGGCCAGATCCATGGTTCGCCCTCCCCAGTTCCCTGCCCTTCTCCCGGCCCCCAGGCAGGGCCCAACTATAAATAAGTCGATAGGTCTCTGTCGCTACTGTGATTGGACACTGACACAGAGTCAACTAGCCTTGGTCGCGCGGTTCTTCGCGCGCGGAACCGAGGACGGTCCGAGCCACGAGGGGGGAGGCTCGGACCGTCCGTTGTGCGTAGCCGGGCATCGACCCGGCGACCGTAAGGCAGTCGCCGATGCCGTCATTGCGCCGACGCGTCCAGCGCGCGGAGCACATCCGCCACCAGGTCATCGGGGTCCTCGGCGCCGACCGAGAAGCGGATGAAGCCCTCCGGCACTGCGTCCCCGCCCCAGCGCCCGCGCCGCTCGGCCGTCGACCGCACCCCGCCGAAGCTCGTCGCGTCGTCCACGAGCCGCAGGGCATCGAGAAAACGGTCGGCACGCGCGCGCGTGGGCAGCGTGAAGGAGACCACGCATCCGTAGCGGCGCATCTGCTGCGAGGCGATCTTGTGCGAGGGGTCTTCGGGCAGGCCCGGGTACCGCAGGCCTGTCACCTCGGGCCGCTTCCGCAGCGCCTCGGCGACGGTCAGAGCCGTCGCGCACTGCCGGTCGACGCGCAACTGGAGCGTGGCGATCGAACGGTGCGCGAGCCAGGCCTCCATGGGCCCAGGAATCGCGCCGACGATCTTGCGCCAGCGGCGTACGGCAGCCATGGTTTCCGCGTCGCGGCCGACGACATAGCCGAGCAGGACGTCCCCGTGCCCGGTGAGCTGTTTGGTGCCGCTGGCCACGGCGAAGTCCGCGCCGAGTTCCAGCGGACGCTGGCCCAGCGGCGTGGCGAGGGTGTTGTCGACGGCGACGAGGGCGCCACGCGCGTGTGCCGCCTCGACGAGCCGCCGGATGTCGCACACGTCGAGCCCCGGGTTGGAGGGCGACTCGATCCACAGCAGCTTCGCGCCGTCGAGGACGTCGAGCTGGGCGTCGCCGCCGGTCGGTGCCGTGCGCACCTCGACGCCGTACGCCTCCAGCTGCTCGCGCACCATGGGGAGCACCTGGTAGCCGTCGCTGGGCAGGACGACCGTGTCGCCTGCGCGCAGTCGGGAGAAGACCACCGCCGAGATGGCGGCCATCCCGGAGGCGAAGGCGAGCGTCTCGACGCCCTCCTGCCCGGGTGCCTCCAGCTCGCCGATGGCCCGCTCCAGCAGGCTCCAGGTCGGGTTCTGGTCGCGCCCGTAGGTGTACGGGCCGTCGACGTCACCCGGCAGGTGATAGTGGGCGGCGAACGCCGGCCCGGGCAGGTGCGGCTGGTTCTTCGCCGGCTCGGGCAGCCCGGCCCGCACTGCGCGGGTGCCGTCACCGCTGCCCGTCGACGGGCCCGTTCCGGGATCGCTCATACCGCCTCCACCTCCACTTGCTCACGTACTGCGGCGAGCAGACCCTCGCTCGCCGCCTCCACCATCTCAAGGCACTCCTCGAAGCCGTCCATGCCCCCGTAGTACGGGTCCGGTACGTCGAGGTCGTCGCCCGCCACGGGATCGTAGGAGCGGAGCAGCCGCACCTTCGCCGCGTCCTCCTGAGTGGGTGCGAGGCGGCGCAGGGCCCTGAGATGGCCGGTGTCGAGGGCGATGACGAGGTCCAGGCGGGAGAACCACGACGGCTGGAACTGCCGTGCCGTGTGGCCGCTGTCGTAGCCGTTCTCCTCCAGGACGGAGACGGTGCGCGGGTCGGCGCCGTCGCCCTCGTGCCAGCCGCCCGTGCCGGCGCTGTCGACCTCGACCAGGCCGTCGAGTCCCGCCTCCGTAACGCGGGCACGGAAAACGGATTCGGCCATCGGGGAGCGGCAGATGTTGCCGGTGCAGACGAAGCAGACGCGGTAGCTCATCGCGTGCTCAGTCGTTGTCGGGCAGGACGACGTGGAGCGCCCAGGACACGATGGAGATGATCAGGCCGCCCAGGACCGCCGTCCAGAAGCCCTCGACGTGGAAACTCAGGTCGAGCTTGTCGGCCAGCCACGAGGTGAGCAGCAGCATCAGTGCGTTGACCACCAGGGTGATCAGACCCAGCGTCAGAATGAACAGAGGGAAGGTCAGCAGCTTCACGATCGGCTTGACCAGGAAGTTCACCAAGCCGAAGATCAGAGCGACGACGATCAGGGTGCCGGCCTTCTTGCCCGTGCTGTCACCGGTCAGGGTGATCTTGTCGAGCAGCCATACGGCGACCGCCAGGGCACCTGCGTTGGCGATCGTCTTGACTACAAAATTCTTCATGTGTCTGATCGTGGCAGACGAGATCGGTCACGAGCAGTGGGACGAGGGCGACAAGGGCGATGAAGGCATTCCGGCTGGACGAACTGGAGGCGGAACGTGCCGCCAACGAGGGTGCCTACCTGCAGTTTCTGCGTGAGCGGCACATGTCCGTCGGTCTGTATGCGCTCAATGCCGGCGAACATGATCCACAGAAGCCGCACAACCAGGACGAGGTCTACTTCGTCGTGAGCGGCCGCGCCTCGATCACCGTCGGCCTGGAGACCACCGAGGTCGCCCGCGGCAGCGTGGTGTACGTGCCGGCCGGCGTCGCCCACAAGTTCCACCACATCAGCGAGGACCTGCGGGTGCTCGTGGTGTTCTCTCCGCCGGAAAGCTGACCCGCCGTCTCGGGGTTCCCTAGGGGATCGGTCAGGGGAGGACAAGGGATGCGAGGCCCCCGCCGGGGCCCCTGTCGGCCCTAGCATCGAGTGCAGGACATCAAAGGGCCCCTGCACAGCAGCCGGGCGGAGAGGTAAGGACGAGCGCAATGGGTGAGATCTTCGGCGGACTGCCGTGGTGGGTGAAGTGGATCGCGGTGCCGGTCATCGCCCTCGTCGTGTTCGGCGGGCTGATAGCCAGCGTCGTCGGCTTCGTCATCGGGCTGCTGTTCAAGGTGCTGGTCTTCGTGGCACTGGTCGGCGGACTGATCTACGTCGTGCGGAAGTTCACGTCGAGTTCCTCGTCGCGCAGCGACTGGTGAGGGCCCTGGGAAACCGGTGATCGGTAACAGGAATCACCGGTTCCCTCGCGCGAGGGAAGTTTTCCGGACAGGGCGCCTGAAGGCGCCATCTGGCCATTAGAGTCCGGAATTCGACGCGGGGGCGACCCCGCGAGCGGCGTACACCCCTCCCGTGTTCCCCACAGCACGGGCAGCCCCCTCGCGCTTCGGGAGTGCCCCTTGGCCACGGTAGACACCGCACCCACGGACCCCCACGTACCCCCCACCCCCGCCCCCGGACGCCGCATCAGGCCCCCCGAGCAGCCAGGCCCCTCCACTCAGGAGCGCGTGACGGCACCACCCGCATCGTCGCGCCTGACCGCACCACCGGTGCAGCCGGCACCGGAAACCGCTCCGGCGCAGCCGCAGTCCGCGACACTCATCGGATCCGTCCAGCGCGCGATGCGCCTACTGGAATGCGTCGCCGGGCACGAGTACGGAGCCCCCGCCAAACAGCTGGCCCGCGAGACGGGACTGGCGCTTCCCACGGCGTACCACCTGCTGCGCACCCTCGTCCACGAGGGCTATCTGCGCCGGGACAAGGGCCTGTTCTTCCTTGGTGACGCGGCGGTGCGACTGAGCAGCAGCGGAGCCCAGCAGAAACGTCGCAGCACGATCGTCGACGCACTCGCGGGCTGGCGGGACGCGATCGGTGTGCCCGTGTACTACGCCGTGTACCGGGACGGCGAGATCGAGGTCATGTGTGTCTCCGACACTCCGGGCAATCCGGCCGTCGAGGAGTGGGCCGACTTCCGCGAGACCGCACACGCGCATGCGATCGGCCAGTGCCTGCTCTCGCAGCTGGACGACGCGGCCCGCCGCGACCACCTCGACCGTTACCCCGTGCAGTCCATCACCCCGTACACCGTCCGTGACAACCAGGCCCTGCTGCGGCGGCTGGAGCGGACCCGGCGGATGGAGCCGGTGACGGAGCGGCAGGAGTACGCGCTGGGCACGGTCTGCGCAGCTATTCCGATCACCGTGGGCACGACGGCCGCGACGATGGCCATTTCTCTGCCCTCCCATCAGGCCGATCGGCTGATGTCCGCGGCCCGGCAACTGCAGAGCGAAATCGGGCGGCTGATGGGGTCACTCGCGCTCTCTATCAGTATCTGAAAACTCACTCCTTGTGATCTGTCGTGTACGTTCAGCAAGATTCCACCAGTGTCAGGGGATCACTCCCAGCCGGTCGGCTTCACATGACGGGGTTAGGCGATGCGCGAGTCCGTACAGGCAGAGGTCATGATGAGCTTTCTCGTGTCCGAGGAACTCTCCTTCCGCATCCCGGTGGAGCTGGGCTACGAGAGCTGTGATCCCTATGCCGTGAGGCTGACCTTCCACCTGCCCGGCGATGCGCCGGTGACCTGGGCATTCGGTCGTGAGCTGCTCATCGACGGGGTGTGTCGGCCGTGCGGGGAAGGAGATGTGCGCGTCTCACCCGCCGAACCGGACTCCCTGGCCGAGGTGCTGATCCGGCTTCAGGTCGGCCGCGACCAGGCGCTCTTCCGTGCGTCCACGGCCTCGCTCATCGCTTTCCTCGATCGCACCGACAAGCTGGTGCCACTCGGTCAGGAGGGCTCCCTCGCCGACTTCGACGCCCACCTCGACGAGGCCCTGGACCGCATCCTGGCGGAGGAGCAGAGCGCGGGCTGAGGCGTGACCACGGGGGGACCGGAACGCTTCTGCGTGGGATGCAGAGGGCGAAGTAACGCTTCTCCATGCGCAGGGCGGCTGGAGCCCGAACTGCCTCAACCATCCGTTCACTCGTGTCGGAGTGCCCCTCCTGGCCTCACCGCTTGCGCCGTCGGCCCCGCCCCGTGCGCGCCACACCAGGTGCTGCGCCCATCGTGCCTGCCGCCTGCTCAGGGCCGGGACGGTCGGCCGCGACCACCAGTGCCGCGAGCAGCGTCGTGACCGGCACCGAGGCGACCAGGCCGATCGAGCCCACCAGCGTGCGTACGATCTCTTCCGCCACCAGTTCGCTGTTGGCGACCGTCCCCACACCGCTCTGCGCGATGGAGAAGAGCAGCAGCAACGGCAGGGCGGCGCCCGCGTAGGCGAGGACGAGGGTGTTGACGACGGAGGCGATGTGGTCGCGGCCGATGCGGATGCCCGCCCGGTACAGCCCCCGCCAGCCCATCGACGGATTCGCTTCGTGCAGTTCCCAGACCGCCGAGGTCTGGGTGACCGTCACATCGTCGAGGACACCGAGCGAGCCGATGATGACGCCCGCGAGCAGCAGGCCACTCATGTCGATCGACGGATACAGGCCATGGATCAGACCGGTGTTGTCGTCCGTGTTGCCGGTCAGCGCGGCCCAGCCGATGAACTCGGAGCCGAGCAAGCCGATCAGCACCAGCGAGAGCAGCGTGCCCAGCACTGCCACGGATGTACGGGCCGACAGGCCATGACACATGTAGAGCGCGATCAGCATGATGGCGCTCGATCCGATCACCGCCACGAGCAGTGGATTGGATCCCTGCAGGATCGCGGGGAGGATGAAGAAGGTCAGCACCATGAAGCTGACGGCCAGCGCGATCAGGGCCATCAGCCCGCGCATCCGGCCCACCACCACGACGGCGAGCGCGAAGATGCCGGCCAGCAGCGCCATGGGGAACCTGCGGTTCACATCGGCGACCGAGTACTGCAGGTCCTTCGGCGCGGAGGGCTCATAGGCGGCCACGACCTTCTCGCCCTCGTGCAGTTGCCGTGACTGGTCCGGCTGCACGATCTCGGTGAACGTGCGGCCCTTGTCCTTGCCCGAGTCGACGCGGATCGTCGCCTTCTTGCAGGTGCCGTTCGCCTGCTGCTGGGCGGAGGCTCCCTCGGCGGTGGAGGTGTCGCCCGTCGGGGTCTCGCCCGAGGCGTTCACCGACTTGCAGCTCACGCTCACGACCTGGGTGACCGTCGCCTGCTGGGTCTGCCGGTCGAAACCCACACCGGTGCGCTGGTGCGGTGGGGCACCGCCGGGCCACAGGACCACGAGCCCGACCGCCACGGCCGCGGCGAACGGGATGAGGATGGCGGCGATGACCTTGCGCAGGTGCTTGGAGACGGGGGTCGCGGGACCGTGGCTGTGCGAGTGACCGTGCCCGCCACCGGAACCATGGCCGTGTCCCGGCTCGTGCCTGCCACCGGACTCGTGGCCATGTCCCGCGCCGGCTCCCGGCCCGTGGTGGTGCCCGGCCCCGGGACCGAGACCGCCGCCGGCACCGGAGCCGTGCCCGCGGGGCGGCTCCGGAGGGGGGTACGGGGGCTGATGTGTCGTGGTCACCGCCCGATCATCGCAAGAACGACAGGGGCCCTCTGTTCAGCGCGCCCGAATTGAGGCTAGCGTGGAGGCACCTTTGCACACGCGGGAGCTCGGAGCACCGGGCTGAGAGGGCGCTGACCTCCGTCCCAGCGATGTTTCACGTGGAACATCACCGAAGTCGAGTGATGTTCCCCACGAAACGTCGACAGACGGAAACCGCTGCGTCGACCGCCGAACCTGTTACCGGGTAATGCCGGCGTAGGGAGTAGGTCTCATGACCAACAAGGACGCACGCACGCCTGCCTCCAGCCAGGACGAACAGCCCATTCAGGGCGAAACGTCCGAGGAGGTCAGGAAGTCCATCGGCTGGCACAAGGCGTATGTCGAGGGCTCACGCCCCGATCTGCGGGTGCCTGTCCGTCAGGTGCATCTCACCAACGGGCAGTCGGTCACGCTGTACGACACGTCGGGCCCGTACACCGATCCGCTCATCGACACCGATGTGCGCAGGGGGCTCGCACCCCTGCGCGAGAACTGGATCATCGCCCGCGGGGACACCGAGGAGTACGCGGGCCGGCCCGCCCGTCCCGAGGACGACGGGATCAAGCACACCTCTCCGCGAGGCGGTCTGCGCAACCTCGACGCGGTCTTCCCGGGCCGGCCGCGCCAGCCGCGCCGTAGCCGCGACGGCAAGGCGGTCACGCAGCTCGCGTACGCCCGCCGCGGAGAGATCACGCCGGAGATGGAGTACGTGGCCATCCGGGAGAACGTCTCGCCCGAGGTCGTCCGCCAGGAGATCGAGGCGGGCCGTGCCGTGTTGCCGGCCAACGTCAATCACCCGGAGATCGAGCCGATGATCATCGGCAAGCGGTTCCTGGTGAAGGTCAACGCCAACATCGGCAACTCCGCGGTGACGTCCTCCATCGAGGAGGAGGTCGAGAAGATGACCTGGGCGACCCGCTGGGGCGCCGACACGGTCATGGACCTCTCCACCGGCCGCAACATCCACACCACGCGTGAGTGGGTGCTGCGCAACTCCCCTGTCCCCATCGGCACGGTGCCGCTCTATCAGGCCCTGGAGAAGGTGGACGGCCGCGCGGAGGAGCTCACCTGGGAGATCTACAAGGACACCGTCATCGAGCAGGCCGAGCAGGGCGTGGACTACATGACCGTCCACGCGGGCGTCCGTCTGCCGTACGTCCCGCTGACCGCGAACCGCAAGACCGGCATCGTCTCGCGCGGCGGCTCGATCATGGCCGCGTGGTGCCTCGCGCACCACAAGGAGTCGTTCCTGTACGAGAACTTCGAGGAACTCTGCGAGATCCTCGCCGCCTACGACGTCACGTACTCGCTGGGCGACGGCCTTCGGCCGGGGTCGATCGCGGACGCCAACGACGAGGCGCAGTTCGCGGAGTTGCGCACGCTCGGGGAACTCAACCGGATCGCCAAGCGTTTCAACGTACAGACCATGATCGAGGGTCCGGGACATGTCCCGATGCACAAGATCAAGGAGAACATCGACCTTCAGCAGGAGATCTGTGATGAAGCTCCGTTCTATACGCTCGGCCCGCTGACGACGGACGTCGCGCCGGCGTACGACCACATCACCTCCGGCATCGGTGCCGCGATGATCGCCTGGTGGGGCACGGCCATGCTCTGCTACGTCACGCCCAAGGAACACCTGGGCCTGCCCAACCGTGATGACGTCAAGACCGGCGTCATCACCTACAAGATCGCCGCCCATGCAGCCGACCTCGCCAAGGGGCACCCGGGTGCGCAGGAGTGGGACGACGCGCTGTCCGACGCCCGCTTCGAGTTCCGGTGGGAGGACCAGTTCAACCTCGCCCTGGACCCGGACACGGCACGGGAGTTCCACGACGAGACCCTCCCGGCGGAGCCGGCCAAGACCGCCCACTTCTGCTCGATGTGCGGGCCGAAGTTCTGCTCGATGAAGATCTCCCAGGACATCCGCCGTGAACACGGCGGAAGCCGGGCCGAGATCGAGCAGGGAATGGCCGAGAAGTCGAAGGAGTTCGCGGCCGCGGGCAACCGGGTGTACCTGCCGATCGCGGACTGACGTATGCCGGTGTGAGTGGATCCTCCGACGTGGAAAGACGGTCCCGCTCTTCGGCGTGAGGTGCCGCAGGGCGGAGCCGTCGGGGGGATCGGTGTTCGGCTTGCGCTCCCCCTGCGGGCCTTTCTGATGCGGGGGGCGCAAGCCGACGGTTACTCCGGCTGGTGTTCCGGGCCTCCGAAGTCCGGGCTGGTGTAGTCCGGGCTGGTGAAGCTCGGGCGCGAGCCGGGGGCCGAGCCGTCGTCCGGGCTGCTGAAGCCCGGCCGGTCGTAGCCGAGGTGAGGCATGCGGCCGGTCGACGTCGGCGGTGTGACGCTGTGCAGCGCCGCGGCGGTGCCGGGGTCGGCGAGTGCCTCCCGAAGGAACGGCATGATGCCCCGCTCCAGGAGTGCTTCCCGCCAGGCCTCCCTGGCCAGGGCCACTTCCCCGCTCAGTTCGCCGTACGGTCCGGACTCCAGCGAGGGCTGGTTGCGCAGCGCGGTGAGCAGGAGCCCGACAGCGGCGACGAGGATCGCGGCCGCGGTCATGGCACCGAACACCCAACCAGCGGTGATCATGGTCTTGCCGAACACCTGTTTGGGTTCAACCGACTTGATGATGTACCCGACGAGCAGGAAGATCACCGCAGCCGTTCCGGCGAGGACGGGGGTGAGGACGGCGGCGACGGCGACGGCGCCCGCGCCGGCCGGCTCGGCGGCCTCGCCGAGGGTGGTGGCGAGCCCCACCGCCGCCGCGCCCGGCTCCGCGGAGCCGGATTCGCGGGTGGACGGCGGGGTGGACGGCGCCGGCTGGCGCAGTTCCTCGCGAACCTTCACGTAGTGCTGGTACTCGGCCGCAGCGGCCACCGTGATGAGTGCGGTGGCGTTGAGTGCCATCGTGCGCAGCTGTTCGGGGTTGAGCCGCTTACCGACAGCGGCCAGTTCCGGGCGGTTTGGGGCGGAGCGCAGCGCCTCATCGAGGACCCGCTCGTACTCCTGGCGGTCCTCGCTCAGCAGGTGCTGCGGAACGCTGTTCATGTGCATCCCCCGATGCTCCGTAGGGCTTGGGGCTCGCATGCCAACGAGCCGTCGGGCAGAAACGGAGGGGAGCCTGCTACGGATAAGCCGATGGTAGAGCGGGGACGGCACACGGTGACAGGGGGTTTGAAGAAATTGGGCCCTGGCCTGCGCCGTTTATCGCGATTCCTCCGTGGGGGGACGCCTGCCCTGTGAACGTTCAGATATCCAGGGGCAGCTGTTGGACCAGCAGCTTTCCGGCCATGGTCACTCCGCCGTCCATCGCGATGGCCAGGCCTTCGGCGTAGACGTGCGGTCCTTCGACCACAGGACCTGCGCTGTCCTCGCCGTCCTCGGAGCCGACCTCGCCCAGCAGATACGGAATGGGGCTGTGGCCGTGAACAATCCGGGTGCCGCCGTACGTATCCAGCAGGGAGCGTACGGCGTCTGCACCGCCTTCGTCGCGGAAGGAGAACCGCTTGGTGAACTTGCGGAACAGATCCCAGCATTCGTCGGCGTCGTTGCGCGTGAGCGTTTCGCGGACGGTGTCGTTGACCGCCTCGATCGAGTCGCCGTAGTCGAGGTAGGCCGTGGTGTCGGAGTGGACGAGCAGATAGCCGTCGACCTCCTCGACGGCGTCGAGACGGGCCATCCACTGGAGGTGGTGGTCCTGGAGGCGGTCCATGTCGGTCTTCTGGCCGCCGTTGAGCAGCCAGGCCGCCTGGAAGGTGGCAGTCCCCGCACCGGAGTTGACGGGGGTGTCGCCGAACCGCTTGGCGCCCAGCAGCAGCAGTTCGTGGTTGCCCATGAGCGCCTTGCAGTAGCCGCCGGCCGCGGCCGCCTCGGCGGACAGGCGCATCACGAGGTCGATGACGCCGATGCCGTCCGGGCCGCGGTCGGTGAAGTCGCCGAGGAACCACAGCCGGGAGGTGCCCGCGCACCAGTTGCCCGCCGCGTCGACGAGGCCCTGCTCCTGGAGGGCGGCCAGCAACTCGTCGAGATAGCCGTGCACATCACCGACGACATACAGCGGGCCCGCGCCGTCCGTCTGCTGCGGGATGGGGAGGGACGCGGGGTCGACGGGCACCTGAAGCGTGTCACCGCGGTTGATGACCGGCAGGTCGCGCTGCGTGGGGGTGTACCCCTCCGGGTGGTCGGCCGGCTCCTCGACGGGTCTGTCGACGTCGCCGGGGTATGTGCTGTGGCCGTACGGACCGGTCTCGTGGACATACGCCGGTACCCGGAAGTCGCGCAACGTCGCCGTCCGCTCCGTCTCGGGTCCCTGACCGGCCCCCTGAGTCATCAGACCCCTCCACCATCGCGCCGCATCTGCACCGCTTCGGACTGCCTGGTCGCAGCGGCCCGCGGTGTCGTGGGCCCATCATAGGAATGCCGATCGCGCCATGTGATGACCCAGGGGTGGTGAATCGGAGGAAGAGTCCAGTTCACCGCGGCTTTCGCCCCGATTGGGCAGGGCTTCGACCGCCTGCTGACGGCCTTGGTTCTACTCCTCTTCGGGCGACCGCGGCGCGCTGACGGTCGTACGCGGCGGACGTCGCTGGGACGAGGTACGCACGATCAGCTCCGTCGGTATCACCTGCTCGACCGGTTGGTCCGATTCGACCCCCTCGATCGCGTCGATGAGGAGCTGCACCACAGCCGTGCCGATGCGGCGCGGCTTGAGCGAGAGCGTGGTGATGGGCGGTTCGGTGTTGGCGTACACCGTGGACTCGCTGCAGCAGACCAGAAGCAGGTCGTCCGGTACGCGCAGGCCGTAGCGGCGGGCCGCGGCGAGCAGGTCGGTGCCGTTCGGGTCGAACAGGCCGTAGACGGCGTCGGGCCGGTCGGGGCGGGCGAGCAGCCGGTCGGCGGCGACGGCGCCCGCGCACGGGTCGTGCGCCGGGTAGGCCTCGTACACCGGGTCCTGTCCGACACGTTCGCACCAGCGCAGATACGCCGTGGTCGACAGGTGGGTGTACGTGTCGGTCGAGGTCCCCGTCAGCAGTCCGATGCGGCGGGCGCCGGCGTCGGCCAGGTGGTCGAGGATGCCGAGTACGGCGGCTTCGTGGTCGTTGTCCACCCATGCGGTGACCGGTAGCGAGCCGGCCGGGCGGCCGTCGGAGACGACGGGCAGACCCTGCCGGACCAGTTCGCTGACCACCGGATCCTGGTCGGAGGGGTCGATGACGACGGTGCCGTCCAGCGCGACGTTCGACCACACGTCGTGGCGGGAGGTCGCGGGCAGGATGACCAGGGCGTAACCGCGGGCGAGCGCGGCCGAGGTGGCGGCGCGCGCCATCTCGGCGAAGTACGCGAACTCGGTGAAGGTGAAAGGTTCATCCCCGTATGTCGTCACGGTCAGGCCGATGAGGCCCGACTTGCCGGTACGGAGGGTTCGGGCCGCCGCCGACGGGCGATAACCCAGCCGGTCGGCGACCTCGCGGACATGGCGTCGGGTGGCGTCCGGGAGCCGGCCCTTGCCGTTGAGGGCGTCGGAGACGGTCGTGATGGAGACTCCGGCGGCGGCGGCAACATCTCTGATGCCCGCCCGGCCCGGCCTGCTGCCTCGGCGTGAGGTTTCCGCGCGGCTCACCTGGTGCTTCCCTGCTGCTGTCATGGCGAGCCGATAGTAGGGCTCATGGAGTGGGGTAGGGCGGACGCATATGCACGCGTTGACAGGCACGTTTCTGCAAGGTCATTTACCGTCAACTACCTTTGAAACAAAGTCAGTTGAACGATCCAATGGGGCTACGTGACTTGTCGGCGCGCATGGGCCTGCCAAGTCCCCGATGTTTCGAAGAGGTCTCAACTCACCTGCATGGGCGATGCGCGCCAGGGCGCGAGCCACCGGCGCATAGATATATGTGACCGCGCCCCCCGGTTCGTCTGGCTACGGGTGGTGATGCCCCTGATGTGTGTGTGACGGATGTGGTCTGTCCTCAGCTGTACGCAGCGGCGCCGAATCCTCATAAGGTGAGCAGTATTGGAAGCCGGTGGTGGTCATGAGGAGGACTGCGGTGAGCGAGACGAGCCCCAAGCTGCGCGCCGAGCTGGAGGGTATCCCCACCTACAAGCCGGGCAAGCCTGCCGCGGCCGGCGGTCCGGTGGCCTACAAGCTGTCCTCCAACGAGAACCCGTATCCGCCGCTGCCCGGCGTGATGGAGACGGTGACGGCCGCGGTCTCGTCCTTCAACCGCTACCCGGACATGGCGTGCACGGGCCTGATGAACGAGCTGTCGGACCGCTTCGGCGTCCCCCTCTCGCACCTGGCCACCGGCACGGGTTCGGTAGGCGTCGCCCAGCAGCTGATCCAGGCGACCAGTGGCCCGGGGGACGAGGTCATCTACGCCTGGCGGTCTTTCGAGGCGTACCCGATCATCACGCAGATCAGCGGTGCGACCTCGGTGAAGGTGCCGCTGACCCCGGGCGATGTGCACGACCTGGACGCCATGGCGGACGCGATCACCGACCGCACGCGCCTCGTCTTCGTCTGCAACCCCAACAACCCGACCGGCACGGTGGTACGGCGCGCCGGGCTGGAGCGGTTCCTGGACCGGGTGCCCGGCGATGTACTGGTCGTACTGGACGAGGCGTACCGCGAGTTCATCCGCGACCCCGAGGTGCCGGACGGCGTGGAGCTGTACCGCGAGCGGCCGAACGTCTGCGTGCTGCGTACGTTCTCCAAGGCGTACGGTCTCGCGGGCCTGCGCGTCGGCTTTGCGATCGCCCATGAGCCGGTGGCGGCCGCGCTGCGCAAGACGGCGGTGCCGTTCGGGGTGAGCCAACTTGCGCAGGAGGCGGCGATCGCCTCGCTCCGCGCCGAGGACGAACTGCTCGGCCGGGTCGGTTCGCTGGTCTGTGAGCGCAACCGCGTGGTCGACGGGCTGCGCGCCCAGGGCTGGACCGTGCCCGAGACCCAGGCCAACTTCGTGTGGCTGCGGCTGGGGGAGAGCACGGTCGCGTTCGCGGCGGCGTGCGAGCAGCACGGCGTGGTGGTCCGGCCGTTCCCGGGCGAGGGTGTGCGGGTGACGGTCGGAGAGACCGAGGCGAACGACATCTTCCTGAAGGTGGCGGAAGGGTTCCGCAAGGAGCTCTGAACCAGCGTCAGCCGCCTACGAGTTCCACGCGCACCGGATCGCCGTCGCGGACCGTGGCGAGGAGCCCGGGGTCGCCGTCGAGGCGGCCCAGGATGTTGCAGGGGCTCGCGAGGCGGCATTCTCCCCCAGACTCCGTTCGGGGGGACCCCCAGCCTCGCGAGATCGGGGTGGGGCCGTAGGGGAGTGCGAGGGCGTCGCCGTCGGTCCAGAAGGCGACCGTGCCCGGCTCCACGACCTGCTGAGCCGATGTTTCACGTGGAACCGAGAGGCCCGTGTCGAAGTAGACCTCCTCGCCCCAGGTGCGGGCGGTGGAGGCGAGCGGCAGTGCCTTGGTGAGGGCCTGGGCGGTCGGGGTGTCGTCGAGGGTTGCGGTGAGGTGGCCGGCGGGCCATGAGATCCGTACCTGCACGGCAGATAATTCAACAAGATGTTGAAGATGATGCCAAGAAGGGTGCCGAACGGCCCAAGCTGGGCGCCCTTGAGGCCCATGTGGGACCCCCCTTCGAGCTCCGACAATCAGTGCGTCATAATTGCTTGTGAATGTGAACGCGTTCACAAGCGTGTCCCGGTTGCTCCAATGATGCGTGTGACATAAGGGGCAAAATGCCGCTGTACCACGGCGACCGAAGGAGACTGACGACGTGGACCTGGCTTTGGCGCCGGAGACACTGGCGCGATGGCAGTTCGGCATCACCACCGTCTACCACTTCCTCTTCGTCCCTCTGACGATCTCGCTGGCGGCCCTCACGGCCGGCCTGCAGACCGCCTGGGTGCGCACGGAGAAGGAGAAATACCTCAGAGCGACCAAGTTCTGGGGCAAGCTCTTCCTGATCAACATCGCGATGGGTGTGGTCACCGGCATCGTGCAGGAGTTCCAGTTCGGCATGAACTGGTCGGACTACTCGCGCTTCGTCGGTGACATCTTCGGCGCCCCGCTCGCCTTCGAGGCCCTGATCGCGTTCTTCTTCGAGTCGACCTTCATCGGCCTGTGGATCTTCGGATGGGACAAGCTGCCCAAGAAGATCCATCTGGCCTGCATCTGGATGGTCTCGATCGGCACGATCCTGTCGGCGTACTTCATCCTCGCGGCCAACTCCTGGATGCAGCACCCCGTCGGCTACCGGATCAACAAGGCGAAGGGACGTGCCGAGCTCACCGACTTCTGGCACGTGCTGACCCAGAACACCGCGCTCGCCCAGGCGTTCCACACGCTCTCCGCGTCCTTCCTGACCGGCGGCGCGTTCATGGTCGGCATCGCCGCCTTCCACCTGTTCCGCAAGAAGCACGTCTCCGTGATGAAGACCTCGCTGCGGCTGGGCCTGGTCACCGTCGTCATCGCCGGCCTGCTCACCGCGATCAGCGGCGACACGCTCGGCAAGGTCATGTTCAAGCAGCAGCCGATGAAGATGGCCGCCGCCGAGGCGCTTTGGGACGGCCAGAACTCCGCGCCGTTCTCCGTCTTCGCTTACGGAGACGTCAGCAAGGGCCACAACACGGTCGAACTGTCGGTCCCCGGAATACTGTCGTTCCTCGCCGACGACAACTTCAACTCGTATGTCCCCGGCATCAACGACACCAATAAGGCCGAGCAGCAGAAGTACGGTCCCGGGGACTATCGGCCCATCATCCCCGTCACCTTCTGGGCGTTCCGCTGGATGATCGGCTTCGGTATGGCGTCCTTCGCCATCGGCCTGGTCGGACTCTGGCTGACCCGCAAGAAGTTCATGCTGCCGCAGCATCTGAGGGTCGGCGACGACGAGGTGCCGCATCTGGTCCTGTTCCGGAACAAGGCTCTGAGCCCCAAGTTGGGCAGGCTCTACTGGCTGGTGGCCATCTGGACCCTCGGCTTCCCACTGATCGCCAACTCCTGGGGCTGGATCTTCACCGAGATGGGCCGTCAGCCGTGGGTCGTCTACGGCGTCCTGCAGACCCGGCACGCGGTCTCCCCCGGCGTCTCCCAGGCCGAGGTCCTCACCTCGATGATCGTCTTCACCGCGCTCTACGCCATCCTCGCCGTGATCGAGGTCAAGCTGCTCGTGAAGTACGTCAAGGCCGGCCCGCCCGAGCTCACCGAAGCTGACCTCAACCCGCCTACGAAGATCGGCGGCGACACCCGTGACGCCGACAAGCCGATGGCCTTCTCGTACTAGGCCGAGGGAGATCGAGTCATGGAACTTCACGACGTCTGGTTCGTCCTGATCGCCGTCCTGTGGACCGGCTACTTCTTCCTGGAGGGCTTCGACTTCGGGGTGGGCATCCTCACGAAGCTGCTCGCCCGCGACCGGCCCGAGAGGCGGGTGCTGATCAACACGATCGGTCCCGTTTGGGACGGCAACGAGGTGTGGTTGCTCACCGCGGGCGGAGCGACCTTCGCTGCCTTCCCCGAGTGGTACGCCACCCTCTTCTCCGGCTTCTACCTCGCGCTGCTGATCATCCTGGTCTGCCTGATCGTGCGAGGTGTCGCCTTCGAGTACCGGGCGAAGCGGCCCGAGGAGAGCTGGCAGCGCAACTGGGAGACGGCGATCTTCTGGACCTCGCTGATCCCGGCGTTCCTGTGGGGCGTCGCCTTCGGCAACATCGTGCGCGGAGTGAAGATCGACAAGAACTTCGAGTACGTCGGCAGCTTCTGGGACCTGCTCAACCCGTACGCTCTGCTCGGCGGGCTGGTGACCCTCACGCTGTTCACCTTCCACGGGGCTGTGTTCACGGCGCTCAAGACGGTCGGGGACATCCGGGAGCGGGCACGGAAGCTGGCGACCGTGGTGGGTCTCGTCACCGCCTTGCTGGCGCTGATCTTCCTGCTGTGGACGCAGGTCGACAGTGGCGACGGCAAGAGCCTGGTCGCGCTCGTTGTGGCTGTGGTCGCGCTGGTCGCCGCCCTGGTGGCGAATCAGGCCGGGCGTGAGGGCTGGTCGTTCGCGCTGTCCGGGATCACGATCGTGGCCGCGGTGGCGATGCTCTTCCTGTCGCTCTTCCCGAACGTCATGCCGTCCTCGCTCAATGGGGACTGGAGCCTCACGGTCACCAACGCCTCGTCGAGCCCGTACACCTTGAAGATCATGACCTGGTGCGCGGCGATCGCCACGCCGATCGTGCTCCTCTACCAGGGGTGGACCTACTGGGTCTTCCGTAAGCGGATCGGTACGCAGCACATCGCAGACGCTGTGCACTGAGTCCGAGGTGGGGCGTGTTTCACGTGAAACACGCCCCTTGAGGAAAAGGGTGTGTTTCACGTGAAACCGATCGACCCGCGACTGCTCCGCTACGCCCGTGCCACCCGCCTCTTCATGGTGGCGGTCGTCGGCCTGGGCATCGCCGGTGCGGCGCTGGTCATCGCTCAGGCGATGCTCATCGCCGAGGTGGTGGTGGGGGCCTTCCAGCACGGGATGTCGGTTCACGAACTCGGCACTCCCCTGCTGCTGTTGGCGGCCGTCGCCGGTGGTCGCGCCCTGGTTTCGTGGCTCACCGAGCTCGCGGCGCACCGGGCGAGCGCGGCGGTGAAGTCGGAGCTGCGGGGCCGGCTGCTGGGGCGTGCTGTCGAGCTGGGGCCGGGGTGGCTGAGCGGGCAGCGGACCGGCTCGCTCGTCGCCCTTGCCACCCGTGGAGTCGACGCCCTCGACGACTACTTCTCGCGTTGTCTGCCGCAGTTGGGGCTCGCGGTGGTCGTGCCGGTGGCGGTGCTGGCCCGGATCGTCACCGAGGACTGGGTCTCGGCGGCGATCATCGTGGGGACCCTGCCGCTGATCCCGGTCTTCATGGTCCTGATCGGCTGGGCCACGCAGTCCCGGATGGACCGTCAGTGGGGGCTGCTGTCCCGGCTGTCCGGACACTTCCTGGATGTCGTCGCGGGACTGCCGACGCTGAAGGTGTTCGGGCGGGCCAAGGCGCAGGCCGAGTCGATCAAGCGCATCACCGGCGAGTACCGGCAGGCGACCATGCGGACGCTGCGGATCGCCTTCATCTCGTCCTTCGCGCTGGAGCTGCTCTCCACGCTGTCGGTCGCGCTGGTCGCCGTGACGATCGGCATGCGGCTCGTGCGCGGCGAGATGGACCTGTACACAGGCCTCGTCATCCTCGTCCTCGCTCCCGAGGCCTATCTGCCCCTGAGGCAGGTCGGCGCCCAGTACCACGCGGCGGCGGAGGGGCTCGCTGCGGCCGAGGAGATCTTCGCCGTCCTGGAGACGCCGGTGCCGGCGTCGGGCTCGGCGGCCGTACCGGCGGGGGGTATTGCCTTCGAGGGGGTGACGGTCCGGTATCCCGGGAGGTCCGAGGATGCCGTGTCGGATGTGTCCTTCGCCGTCGAGCCCGGCGAGACCGTCGCGCTCGTGGGGCCGAGCGGCGCGGGCAAGTCGACGCTGCTGAACGCACTGCTGGGGTTCGTGCGGCCGACCGAGGGGCGGGTACGCGTCGGGGGTGCCGATCTTGCCGAGGTCGATCTCGAGCAGTGGCGGTCGAGGATCGCCTGGGTGCCGCAGCGGCCGCATCTGTTCGCCGGGACGATCGCCGAGAACGTACGGCTGGTCAGGCCCGACGCCGACGACACTGCCGTACGCAGAGCGCTGAGCGATGCCGGTGCCTTGGACTTCGTGGACGCGCTGCCTGCGGGCGTCGAGACCGTGCTCGGGGAGGACGGGGCCGGGTTGTCCGCCGGGCAGCGGCAGCGGCTCGCGCTGGCCCGCGCGTTTCTCGCGGACCGACCCGTACTGCTGCTCGACGAGCCGACGGCGGCCCTGGACGGAGCCGCCGAGGCCGAGGTCGTGGAGGCGGTACGACGGCTGGCGGTGGGGCGGACAGTGCTGCTGGTGGTGCACCGGCCGGCGCTGCTGGGGGTTGCGGACCGGGTGGTACGGCTGGAGACGGCGGACGCGGCAGCGCCGCTGGAGGGACCCGCATCCCCCGCCGCTTCCGTGCGGCCCGGAGCTGTGACGTCCGAGGTTCGTCCCGCCGGGGCCGCCGCCGGCGCTCCGGAGGGGACCGGGACAACCGGTCTCAGGACAGGCACGCGCGCTGTCCTCGCCCGTGTCCGTGCCATGTCCGGCCCCCGGCGCAGTCGTCTCGCTCTCGCCCTGCTGCTCGGGAGCCTTGCGCTCGGCAGTGCCATAGGGCTCATGGCCACCTCCGGGTGGCTCATCTCGCGGGCCTCGCAGCAGCCGCCCGTGCTGTATCTGATGGTGGCCGTGACCGCGACGCGGGCCTTCGGTATCGGGCGGGCCGTCTTCCGGTACGCCGAGCGGCTCGTGTCGCACGACGCGGTGCTGCGGATGCTCGCCGACACCAGGGTCGCCGTCTACCGGCGGCTGGAGCGGCTGGCGCCCGCGGGGCTGCGCAGCACCCGCCGGGGCGACCTGCTCTCACGGCTCGTCGCCGACGTGGATGCGCTGCAGGACTACTGGCTGCGCTGGTTGCTGCCCGCGGGATCCGCGGCGCTCGTGTCCGCCGCGTCCGTCGGCTTCACGGCCTGGCTGCTGCCCGAGGCCGGCCTCGCCCTCGCTGTCGGGCTGGTGGCGGCCGGAGTCGGTGTCCCACTGGTCACCGGTGCCGTGGCGCGCCGCGCCGAACACAGGCTGGCCCCCGCCCGAGGTGCGCTCGCGACGCGCGTGACCGATCTGCTCACCGGCACCGCGGAGTTGACCGTCGCCGGCGCCCTGCCCGCCCGTACCGCCGAGGCACGGCGCGCCGACGGCACGCTCACCCGGATCGCCTCGCGCGCCGCCACCGCCACCGCGCTCGGCGACGGACTCACCGCGCTGCTCTCGGGGCTGACGGTCGCTGCCACCGCCCTCGTGGGCGCCCAGGCGGTCACCGACGGCCGCCTGGGCGGCGTGGCGATGGCCGTCGTCGTGCTCACCCCGCTGGCCGCCTTCGAAGCGGTCCTCGGGCTGCCGCTCGCCGTGCAGTACCGCCAACGGGTGCGCAGAAGCGCGGAGCGCGTGTACGAGGTCCTGGACGCGCCCGAGCCGGTGCGGGAGCCGGAGCAGCCCCGGCAGGCTCCCAGCTCCCCTTTCCCGGTTGCCCTGAAGGGCCTGACCGCCCGGTACGAAGGGCAGGAGCGGGATGCGCTCGACGGCCTCGACCTCACTCTCCACCAGGGGCGCCGGATCGCCGTGGTCGGGCCGTCCGGCTCCGGCAAGACGACGCTGGCACAGGTTCTGCTGCGCTTCCTGGACCCTGTAGTGGGCTCGTACACCCTGGCCGGCGTGGACGCCCACGCGCTCGACGGCGACGACGTACGACGGCTCGTCGGGCTGTGTGCCCAGGACGCGCACCTCTTCGACAGCTCGGTACGCGAGAACCTGCTGCTGGCGAAGAAGGACGCCACCGAGGACGACCTGCGGGACGCGCTCGCCCGGGCCCGGCTGCTGGACTGGGCCGACAGCCTGCCCGACGGGCTCGACACGCTGGTCGGCGAACACGGGGCCCGGCTGTCGGGAGGACAGCGGCAGCGCCTCGCGCTGGCCCGCGCACTGCTCGCCGACTTCCCGGTTCTCGTGCTCGACGAACCCGCCGAACACCTCGACCTGCCGACGGCCGACGCCCTCACCGCCGACCTGCTGGCCGCCACCGAGGGCCGTACGACGCTGCTCATCACGCACCGGCTGGCCGGCCTGGAGGCGGTCGACGAGGTCGTCGTACTGGACGAGGGGCGGGTGGTGCAGCATGGGAGCTACGCCGAACTGGCCGCCGTAGCCGGGCCGTTGCGGGCGATGGTGGAGCGGGAGGCGGCAACGGAGTCGCCGGCCGGAGCGCCGGCGTAGCACGAGCGCAGCCCTCATCGTGCGACAGGTGCCGTACCGACTCCTCACGATCCGTCCGTACTGAGCCATCCGGGGTCCTGCTTCCCCCAGGCGTAGGACTTGAACATGACCGGCCCCGGCCGGTGGGGTCACGATCGCTGACATGCGCTCATTCCGCCGTCGCCCGTTGCTCGTTCCGGCCCTGTTGTGTGCGCTCGTCATGCTCGTGGCCCGGTCCACGGAGGCGATGGGTGTGGGCGACGGGGACGAGAGCGGCAGTGACATCAGCGGCCGGGTCGAGCAGCTCTACGAGGATGCGGCACTGGCGACGCAGCAGTACGAAGCGGGTCGGCAGGAGGCCGACGTGCGGCGGGCGCAGGCAGAGCAGGCCCAAGCGTTGCTGGATGGCGAACGGCGCGAGATCGCCCGCCTGCACGAAGACCTGGGCCGGATGGCGCGCGCCCAGTACCGCACCGGCGGAGGTCTCCCCGCGGCCGCGCAACTGATCCTCGCGGACAGCCCCGACGCACTGATGCGCGGTCAGCACGTCCTGGCGCAGGTGAATCTTGCCCTGGCCGGCTCGGTCACCAGGAGCCGCCGGGCCGAGGCACGCTTCGCCGCCGACGAGGCGAAGGCCAAGGCGGCGTGGCAGGCGCTGGAGAAACGGAACATCGAGCTCGCCGCCGTGAAGGGCACCATCGAGCGCAAACTCGAGGAGGCACGTGGGCAGTTGCAGGGGCAGGCGGCGGCTTCCGTCGCGGCCGGCAGCTGCCGCGGCTCCGTGCGGCTCCAACAGCCGACGACGCACGTCACGCAGCCGTGGGTGGCGCCCGTGGAGACGTACGAACTGTCCGCCGGCTTCGGCAGCGGCGGCGACCGGTGGGCGAACCGGCACACCGGGCAGGACTTCGCGGTACCGATCGGCACGCCGGTACGGGCGGTCGGCGCGGGACGCGTGGTGAGTGTGTCCTGCGGAGGCGCCTTCGGCATCGAGATCGTCATCCAGCACCCGGGCGGCTACTACACGCAGTACGCCCATCTCGCCGCCGTCGCCGTCGACCAGGGCGAGTGGGTGGACACCGGGCAGTGGATCGGTCAGTCGGGCACCACCGGCAACTCCACCGGCCCGCATCTGCACTTCGAGGTGCGCGTCACTCCTCAGATGGGCTCCGCGGTGGACCCGGTGCCATGGCTGGCGGCACGAGGCGTCCCCCTCGCATGACCAGCGCGAGCAGGGGCTTCCCGGATCACCACGGACGGCTAGCGCCGCTCTGCCAGCATCCGCTCGATGACAAGCGCCACCCCGTCGTCGTTGTTGGCGACCGTGCGGCCCGAGGCCGCGGCGATCACATCCGGATGCGCGTTGCCCATCGCATAGGACTGGCCCGCCCAGGTGAGCATCTCGACATCGTTCGGCATGTCCCCGAAGGCGACGACCTCCTCGTGCGAGATGCCGCGCTCCGCGCAGCACAGGGCGAGCGTGCTCGCCTTGGAGACGCCGGGGCCGCTGATCTCCAGCAGGGCGCTGGGACTCGAGCGGGTCACGGTGGCCCGCTCACCGATGGCGAGACGGGCGGTGGTGAGGAAACCGTCCGGGTCCAGGGTCGGGTGGTAGGCGAGGATCTTCAGCACCGGCTCGGCGGCGCCGGGCCCGTCCGGCGCCAGCAGCTCCTCGGCCGGCATGAGGTTGTCCGGGATCTCCATGTGCAGCTTCGGATAGTCCGGCTCCTGGTGGAAGCCGTACGTCTGCTCCACCGCGTACACCGTGCCCGGCGCCGCGTCGCGCAGCAGCCGTACGGCGTCCAGCGCGTTGTCCCGGGCCAGCTCCCGTACTTTCACGAACCGGTGCGCGCCCGGGCCGCCGTGCAGGTCGACCACGGCCGCACCGTTGCCGCAGATCGCCAGGCCGTGGCCGTGGACATGGTCGCTGACGACGTCCATCCAGCGGGCCGGGCGGCCGGTGACGAAGAAGACCTCGATGCCCGCGTCCTCGGCGGCGGCGAGGGCGGCGATCGTGCGTGGGGAGACCGACTTGTCGTCCCGCAGGAGGGTGCCGTCGAGATCGGTGGCTATGAGCCGCGGCGCGGCGGCGGCGGCCGGGGTCTCGGGCTGTCGAGTCGCTGAGGTCACCCGCTCATTCTCCCGCATATGCCCGCACGGCCGTGCAGGAGTCCGCACAGGTGAGTGGTTACCGTCCTCATCAGCCCCGTCACAGCCCGTCCGATCAGCCGAGCTGCGCCCCCGCCTCCATGGCGATCTGCTCGAAGACCTTCTCGTCCGCGGCGAAGTCGGAGTCGGGTATGGGCCAGTGGAGCACGATCTCGGTGAAGCCCAGCTCCCGGTGCCGGCCCGCGAAGTCCACGAACGCGTCGAGCGACTCGAGCGGTCGGCCGCGGTCCGGGGTGAAGCCGGTGAGCAGGATCTTGTCGAGGCCGGCCACGTCCCGGCCGATCTCCGCACAGGCGTCGGCCAGCTTCTCGGCCTGGCCGCGAATGGCTTGAATCGACTGTTCGGAAGTGCCGTTCTCGTACAGCCTGGGGTCGCCCGTGGTCACCCATGCCTGTCCGTACCGTGCGGCGAGCCGCAGCCCCCGCGGGCCGGTCGCCGCCACCGCGAAAGGCAGCCGGGGACGCTGCACACAGCCCGGTATGTTCCGCGCCTCGTGCGCCGAGTAGAAGTCGCCCTCGTAGGACAGCCCCTCCTTGCCGTCCTCGGTCAGCAGCCGGTCCAGGAGCTGGACGAACTCGGCGAACCGGTCCGCGCGCTCCCGCGGGGTCCAGGGCTCCTGCCCCAGCACGGTGGCGTCGAAGCCGTTGCCACCCGCGCCGACGCCGAGGGTGAACCGGCCCGAGGAGATGTCGTCGAGGGAGATCAGCTCCTTCGCGTACGGCACCGGGTGGCGGAAGTTCGGCGAGGTCACCAGCGTGCCCAGCCGCATCCGCTCGGTGACGGCCGCCGCCGCGGTCAGGGTCGGTACGGCACCGAACCACGGGCCGTCCCGGAAGCTGCGCCAGGACAGGTGGTCGTAGGTGTAAGCGGTGTGGAAGCCGAGCTGCTCCGCGCGCTGCCATGCCGAACGGCCGCCCTCGTGCCAGCGGCGGTACGGGAGGATCACAGTGCTCAGACGCAGACTCATGTCCCCGAGACTAAGCCGCCCCACTGACAACGGACGAAACGGTCACCGTGCGCGGTCGCACGGCCACACGCCGAGGGGGGCAGGGGGTGTGCGGCGTCAGTGCGGCTGAGGGAAGCGCAGGTACTGAGGCGGCACGGCCCTGGTGAGCCATACGCCGTTCTCGCTGACGTGGAACACGTGGCCGTCGCGGTGCATGGCGGCGGCGTCCACCGAGAGCACGACGGGCCGGCCGCGGCGGGCGCCGACCCGGGTGGCGGTCTCGCGGTCCGGCGAGAGGTGCACGTCGTGCCGGTTCATGGGGCGCAGCCCCTCGGCGCGGATCGCGTCCAGGTTGCGGGCCACGGTCCCGTGGTAGAGGTACGGCGGCGGCGTGGCCGGGGCCAGTCCGAGGTCGATCTCGATGCTGTGGCCCTGACTGGCGCGGATCCGGGTGCCCTCGACGGCAAAGCGCTTCTTGTCGTTGACGGCGACGACGTGGTCCAGCTCCTCGCGGGTGAAGCGAAAACCGTGCGCGGCGGCCGCGGCGATCAGCACATCGATCTCGACCCAGCCGGCCTCGTCGAGCGTCAGCCCGATCCGTTCGGGCTGGTGGCGCAGGTGTTTCGAGAGGTACTTCGACACCTTTACGGTGCGTCTTTCATCCATGCGTCTTTCGTCCATCCGTTCAGCATGACGGGAGAGACGTGGATCACGCAGATTATTTTGGCGTGCAGGTTTGATCCACAACCAACTAGTGTTATCCACAGCCCAGTTGGCGGTTCTGTGGACAACTCCGCTTACATGTCAGCCGTGTTCGTCAAGATCGGCTGGGGCCACCTCTCTTGATGTGAGCGCGTCCAACGCCCTTGCCCGCACCTCCCGTTCAGCCGCCAGCCGGATGAACTCCGCCGCCAGCTCCGGCCCAACCAGCCCTTCCACAGCCCGCATTGTCTCCGCCGGCAACGACACAGAACGTGACGCAGGGCGGTCCGGCGCCGGTTCCCCGGCGCCGAGCTGCTGCCGTAGCTGCCGTACCGCCAACAACCGCATCGCCCGCGCGAGTTCCGCATCCACCGTCTGCTGCGCGAGCGGCCGCAGTCGCCGTACGAGCGAGGCGGCTTCTGTCGCGTCCGCGTCCGTCGGGCGGTGCGGTCCGTCGAGGTAGCGGGCGAAGACGTGCTCGGTGGTGAACTCCAGGAAACGGGCGGCGATGTGCTCGACCTGCACCCTCAACTCCCGTAGATGGCCTGAGATCGCGGCCAGCGGGACACCGGCTGCGTGCAACTCGACGGCCACAGCGAGCTCTTGGGGGCTCGGCACGAGGAAGGAGTCCTCGTCGCCGGGAACCGGCTCCAGCACGCCCAGTTCCACGGCGTCGGCAACCGCCGCGTCGTCGGGGTCGCCGCCGAAGCGCTCGTCCAGATCGGCCCGCGAGATCCGTACCGCCTTCTCGTCGGTCCACGGGCCGTCGACCTCGGCGACCAGCCCGAGCACTCCGCCCAGGCCGCGGCCCGCATCCCACGCCTCCAGGAGCTCCTTGATGGAGGCCAGGGTGTAGCCGCGGTCCAGGAGGTCGGCGATCTGGCGCAGGCGGGCGAGATGCGCGTCGGAGTAGAGGTTGGCGCGGCCGCGGCGCTCGGGACGGGGGAGGAGGCCGCGGTCCTGGTAGGCGCGGATGGTGCGGACCGTGGCGCCGCTGTGGTGCGCCAAATCCTCTATCCGGTACGGCGGCTGCATGCCCAGTGCCTCCGTCCGCCGGGTTTTCCGAGCGAATGCACCCTCACAGGGGTGGCTCCATGCGTGCGATCGCCCGCAACGCGCGCGGGGTGAACCTGGACATGAGGTGGGCGCCCCGGGCCTCCGGTGTGACCGGCACGACCGCCTCGTTGCGCACGACCGCCCGAAGGATCGCGTCGGCGACCTTCTCCGGCGGGTAGTTGCGCAGGCCGTACAGCCGTGCCGACTTCTTCTGGCGCCGCTTCTCCTCCTCGGCGTCCACGCCCGCGAAGCGTGCCGTCGAGGTGATGTTGGTGTTGACGAAGCCGGGGCAGATCGCGCTCACTCCGATTCCCTGGCCCGCGAGTTCCGCGCGCAGGCACTCGCTGAGCATCAGCACGGCCGCCTTGGAGGTGCTGTAGGCGGGCAGCGCCTTGGACGGCTGGTACGCGGCCGCCGACGCGGTGTTGACGATGTGGCCGCCCTGTCCGCGCTCGGCCATCTGCCTGCCGAAGAGCCGACAGCCGTGGATCACGCCCCACAGGTTGACGTCGAGGACCTTCTTCCAGTCCTCCGGGCTGGTGTCGAAGAAGGAGCCGGACAGGCCGATCCCGGCGTTGTTCACCAGGACGTCCACGATGCCGTACTCGGTGGCGACCTTCTCGGCGAGCTTCTCCATGGCGTGTTCGTCGGAGACGTCGGCCGTCTCCGCCCAGGCTTCGGGGGCGCCGACCAGGCGGGACAGCTCGGCAGTTCGCGCGGCGGCCTCGGCGTCCCGGTCGACGGCCACCACGCGTGCGCCGGCCTCCGCGAAGGCGAACGCCGTGGCCCGCCCGATGCCGCTTCCCGCTCCAGTGACCAGGACGAGTTGCCCGCCGAAGCGCTCGGCGTGTCTGCCGGTGGCCGTCACCCTGTTCTTTCCTCCTTCGGTGGCGGTCACGAACTCGGTGATCCAGGCGGCCAGTTGATCGGGCCGGGTGCGCGGTATCCAGTGCTTGGCGGGGAGTGTGCGACGGGTCAACTGCGGGACCCATCGCTCCAGTTCGTCGTAGAGCTTCTCCGACAGGAACGCGTCACCCAGGGGCGTGATGAGCTGCACGGGCGCGTGCGCGTAGGCGTCCGGGCGAGGTCTGCGCAGTCTGGCCCGGACGTTGTCCCGGTACAGCCAGGCGCCGTGCGCCGCGTCGGTGGGGAGTGAGGGGGTCGGGTAGTCGCCGCCGGGCACCTTCTCGAAGCGCTCCAGGATGCGCGGCCAGCGCTTGCCGAGCGGTCCGCGCCAGGCCAGTTCGGGCAGTACGGGCGTGTGCAGCAGGTACACGTACCAGGACTTGGCGCCCTGGCCGAGGAGCTGGCCGACACGGCGCGGGGTGGGCCGTTTGACGCGCTTGTCGATCCAGTGCCCGAAGTGGTCGAGGGACGGACCGGACATCGAGGTGAAGGACGCGATGCGGCCCTCGGTGCGCTTGACGGTGACGAACTCCCAGGACTGCACCGAGCCCCAGTCGTGGCCCACGACGTGTACCGGCCGGTCCGGGCTGACGGCGTCGATCACTGCCAGGAAGTCGTCGGTGAGCTTCTCCAGGGTGAACCCGCCGCGCAGTGGCTGCGGGGCCGTCGACCGGCCGTGTCCCCGGACGTCGTAGAGGACGACATGGAAGCGTTCGGCGAGCCGCGAGGCGACCTCGGACCACACTTCCTTGCTGTCGGGGTATCCGTGCACGAGGACCACCGTCGGTTGCCCGGAGTCCCCGAGTTCGGCCACGCACAGTTCCACGCCGCCGGTCCGTACCCGGCGCTCCCGTGCGCCCTTCAGCACCGACTGGGAAAAGTTCGTCACTTGTCCTCCGCCCAGCGCCGCACGTGCGGCAGATCGTCGTCCAGCCAGAAGGCGCTCTGCTCGGGGTCCTCGGAGTCGGTGACGACCAGGATCTCCTCGAACTTCGCGCCCGTACCCCGGAAGCCGAGATGGGGTTCGACCGCCCACAGGCCCGGCTGGGGCGGGTGGTCGGAGAAGCGGTACGGCGACCACAGCGGGGACCAGCCGTCGCGGTGGCCGTGCAACGCGTCGGAGGCGAGCCCCTTCAGGGACTGGGTGCCGAACCCGAACAGATGCGGTGACCAGCGGCGCTGCTTCACGCGGTCGACCTTGTGCGCGATCACACCGAAGGGGTAGGCGCGGTGCCGGTTGGCGTAGCCCTGGCGGACCATGAGGCGGTCCACGTCCTCGTAGATCGCCCGCAGCGGGCGCCGCTCGCGCACCTCGCGCAGGATCAGCTCGCGGTGCGCCTCCAGGTCGGCCATGAGCTTGTCCTGGACGGGGTTGATCCCGAGGGAGCCCGAGTAGCCGATGTCGGCCGTGAAGCCGTCGTACACGGGAGCCATGTCGAGGATGAACGGCATCCCGGGCTCGAGCCGCCGGTCCGTCGGGAAGAACTGGAGCGGGACGCGGAAGTTCACGAACGCAGTGCGGTCGCCGAACCAGGCGAAGGGCAGATGGAACCAGTCCCGCACGCCCCGCTCACGCAGCCAGGCGCGCTGCATTCGAGCCGCCTCGCGCTCGGTCATCCCTGGCTGAAGCTGTGCGGCGACCGCTTCCGCGCACTCGTAGGCGAGGCGCTGCACCTGCCTGAATCCCCGCAGCTGCGCGGAGAGTTCGCCTGCCACTGCCGTCGTCATGCCACCGCCCACCTCGTCCACGCCGACTGCGGTACGTGCCCGTAACTTGACACTGGTGAATGTGACAGTTGTTAGAGGCTGCGTCAATAGGCGCGGTCGGGCCTGTGGATAACTCTGCGTAGCTCTCAGGTAGGGGAATCCCCTACGGACCCGTACGCCTGGAGTCTGATGCCAGTACAGCTCTGCGGTCTGACGACCGGCGTGGTCCGCGTCACTATCGTCGAAGGCGTGACTGTGATCGCGACCGAAAGCCTGAGCAAGCGGTTCCCCCGGGTGACCGCGCTTGACCGGCTCTCCGTCGACGTCGGGCCCGGGGTGACCGGACTCGTCGGAGCAAACGGAGCCGGCAAGTCCACACTGATCAAGATCCTGCTGGGTCTGTCCCCCGCCTCGGAGGGCCGCGCCGAAGTGCTCGGGCTCGACGTCGCGACCAAGGGCGCCGACATCCGCGAGCGGGTCGGCTACATGCCGGAGCACGACTGCCTGCCGCCCGATGTCTCGGCCACCGAGTTCGTCGTCCACATGGCGCGCATGTCCGGCCTGCCGCCCACGGCCGCGCGCGAGCGCACCGCGGACACGCTGCGCCATGTCGGTCTGTACGAGGAGCGCTACCGCCCCATCGGCGGCTACTCGACCGGTATGAAGCAGCGCGTCAAGCTGGCGCAGGCGCTGGTCCACGACCCGCAGCTGGTCTTCCTGGACGAGCCGACCAACGGCCTCGACCCGGTCGGCCGCGACGAGATGCTCGGCCTGATCCGCCGCATCCACACCGACTTCGGCATCTCGGTCCTGGTCACCTCGCACCTCCTGGGCGAGCTCGAGCGCACCTGTGACCACGTCGTCGTCATCGACGGCGGCAAGCTCCTGCGCTCCAGCTCCACCACGGACTTCACGCAGACCACGACCACCCTCGCGATCGAGGTCACCGACAGCGACGAGCACCCGGACGGCACGCGCGCGGTGCGCGAGACGCTGCACGCGCGCGGGGTGGACGTCGCCGACGGAAGCGACGGCCTGCCGGGTGCCGGGCACATCCTGCTGCTCACGGCGCAGGGCGAGGAGACGTACGACCTCGTACGCGACGTCGTCGCGGATCTCGGCCTCGGCCTGGTGCGCATGGAGCAGCGCAGGCACCACATCTCGGAGGTCTTCAACAGCGAGGCAGAGCGGAAGGAGGCGGTCGGCCATGGCAGTTGAGCATCCCGCGGCGGCTGCGCCGGGTGACCAGACCCGCATCCACAACATCGGATACCGCAGCTACGACGGCCCCCGTCTCGGCCGCTCCTACGCCACCCGCTCCCTGTACTCGCAGTCCCTGCGCGGCGCCTACGGCCTCGGCCGTTCGATCAAGTCCAAGGTGCTGCCGATGCTGCTGTTCGCGGTGATGTGCGTGCCGGCGGCCATCATGGTGGCCGTCGCCGTCGCCACCAAGGCGCACGCACTGCCGGTCGAGTACACGCGCTACGCGATCATCATGCAGTCCGTCATCTGCCTGTACGTCGCCTCGCAGGCCCCCCAGTCCGTCTCGCGCGACCTGCGCTTCAAGACCGTGCCGCTGTACTTCTCGCGGCCCATCGAGACCGCCGACTACGTGCGCGCGAAGTACGCGGCGCTGGCCTCGGCGATGTTCATCCTGACCGCGGCTCCGCTGATCGTGCTCTACGTGGGTGCGCTGCTGGCCAAGCTCGACTTCGCCGACCAGACCAAGGGATTCGCACAGGGACTCGTATCCGTGGCACTGCTCTCGCTGCTCTTCGCCGGCATCGGCCTGGTCATCGCGTCGGTCACCCCGCGCCGCGGCTTCGGCATCGCGGCCGTGATCGCCGTCCTGATCGTCTCCTACGGCGCCGTCTCGACGCTCCAGGCGATCGCCGATTCACAGGGCAGCACGAGCGCCATCCCCTGGATCGGTCTCTTCTCGCCGGTCACGCTCATCGACGGCGTGCAGTCCGCCTTCCTCGGCGCGACCCCGGCCCTCCCGGGGGGCCACGGGCCCTCGACCGGTCAGGGCGTGGTCTACGTCCTGCTCACCCTGGGCCTGATCGCCGCGAGCTACGGCCTCCTGATCCGCCGCTACAAGAAGGTGGGACTGTGACCACGCTCCAGATCGACCACGTCTCCCGCTGGTTCGGCAACGTGGTCGCCGTCAACGACATCACCATGACGATCGGCCCCGGCGTCACCGGCCTGCTCGGACCGAACGGCGCCGGAAAGTCCACCCTCATCAACATGATGGCCGGCTTCCTGGCCCCCTCCACCGGCACCGTCACGCTCGACGGGCAGCAGGTGTGGCGCAACGAGTCGATCTACCAGCACATCGGCATCGTCCCCGAACGCGAGGCGATGTACGACTTCCTCACCGGACGCGAATTCGTCGTGGCCAACGCCGAGTTGCATGGCCTGGGCGCCAAGGCCGCGCAGAAGGCGCTGGCCACGGTCGAGATGGAGTACGCACAGGACCGGAAGATCTCCACGTACTCCAAGGGCATGCGCCAGCGCGTGAAGATGGCGAGCGCCCTGGTCCACGACCCCTCGCTCCTCCTCCTGGACGAGCCGTTCAACGGCATGGACCCGCGCCAGCGCATGCAGCTCATGGACCTGCTGCGGCGCATGGGCGACGAGGGCCGCACCGTGCTGTTCTCGTCGCACATCCTCGAAGAGGTCGAGCAACTCGCCTGGCACATCGAGGTCGTCGTCGCCGGACGCCACGCGGCCAGCGGTGACTTCCGCAAGATCCGCCGCCTGATGACCGACCGCCCGCACCGCTACCTGGTGCGTTCCAGCGACGACCGCGCGCTTGCGGCCGCGCTGATCGCCGACCCGTCGACATCGGGCATCGAAGTCGATCTCGCCGAGGGCGCGTTGCGCATCCAGGCCGTCGACTTCGGCCGTTTCACGGCGCTGCTGCCGAAGGTCGCCCGCGACCAAGGCATCCGGCTGCTGACGGTCTCGCCGTCCGACGAGTCCCTAGAGTCCGTGTTCTCGTACCTGGTCGCGGCGTAGGAGGCCGAAAGATGTACGACCCCACAGTCGCCCGGCTCACCTACCGGGCCCTGCTCGGCCGTCGCCGGGCCCTCATCCTGGGCGCACTGCCCCTGCTGCTCATCGCGATCTCCGTCGTCGTCCGCGGCCTCGCAGGCGCCGACGACCAGACGGCCTCCGACCTGCTGGGCGGGCTCGCGCTCGCCACGATGGTGCCGCTCATCGGCGTCATCGCCGGCACGGGCGCGATCGGGCCGGAGATCGACGACGGCTCGGTGGTGTACCTGCTCTCCAAGCCGCTGAAGCGGCCGACGATCATCTTCACCAAGCTGATCGTGGCGATCGCGGTGACGATGGTGTTCTCCGCGCTGCCCACCCTCATCGCGGGCTTCATCCTCAATGGCAACGGGCAGCAGATCGCCGTCGCCTACACGGTCGCGGCCCTGGTCTCCTCCATCGCCTACGCGGCCCTGTTCCTCCTGCTGGGCACGGTGTCCCGGCACGCGGTGGTCTTCGGACTCGTGTACGCGCTCGTCTGGGAAGCCCTGTTCGGCTCCCTGGTGCCCGGCGCGCGCACGCTGAGCGTCCAGCAGTGGTCGCTGGCCGTCGCCCACAAGGTCGCCGGCGGCGACCTTGTCACCTCGGACGTCGGCCTGACGACGGCCACGGTCTTCCTGGTCGCGGTCACCGTCCTGGCCACCTGGTTCGCCGGGCAGAAGCTGCGCACGCTGACGCTCGCCGGTGAGGAGTGACAAGTCCTGCCCTTGACGGGGACTTCACCTCTGTCCGGGCAGACTGGGCAAATGGGGATGTACGGCTGAGCAACCTGGGGATGTACGGCTGAGAGGAACGGGAATGGCAGACGACTGGGACGAGCTGGTCCTGGACGAGGACTTCATACGGGGCGCCGAGACCTCCGAGCCGTCTGCCCGTGCCCGCATGCTCGCCGCACGCTGGCGCAACGAGGAGCCCGAGCCGCAGCCCTGGCGCTCCGACGAGCCGCCCGCGGGCTGGTTCTTCAGCAAGGGGCGGCGGCGCAAGTGGCGGCGCCGCTGATCCCCGTACGGCCGTTGTCCGGTCGTTTTATTCAGTGGCGTCCAACTCGTCCGACAGGCACAGTGGTTGTGTCCACACCGCCGGACGCCCGCACTTTCGGATGCTGCGCCGGCGCCACGTTCTGGGAGAGGAGCCGGGCGATGTCCATGCACGACAGTACGTCCAGCTCCCGACAGGGCAGCCCGCGGCGGGTTCCGGTGTAGTTACCCCACCGTCGAACCCGCTCCGCACGGGGAGCTGCCCGGGGCGGCCGCTTCGAGCACGCGATGTCGCTCTCGCGTGGGCCGCCTTCCCACGTCGCCCCCGCTGCAAGGGGGCACCCTCCGCTGGGGTGGCCGGGTCGGTCGCGCAACTCGGCGCTCACGAGGCGCCGCTGCGCCCACCCGTGCCGCCCCAGTGGCACGACTGCCCGCAGCTACGGACGTAAGACGTCGCTGCTACGACAGCAACCGCTCCAGCACCACCGCGATCCCGTCCTCCTCATTGGAGGACGTCACCTCGTCGGCCACTGCCTTCAGCTCCTCGTGGGCGTTGGCCATGGCCACGCCCCGCGCCGCCCAGGCGAACATCGGGATGTCGTTGGGCATGTCGCCGAAGGCGATCGTTTCCGCCGCCTTGATGCCCAGGCGGCGGGCCGCCAGCGACAGGCCCGTGGCCTTGGACAGACCCAGCGGCAGCAGCTCCACGATGCCCTCGCCCGCCATCGCGACCGTGACGAAGCCGCCCGCGGCCTCGCGTGCAGCCTCGGCGAGCTCGTCGTCGGACAGCTCCGGGTGCTGTATGTAGATCTTGTTCAGCGGGGCCGACCAGAGGTCCGACGCATCCGTGAACGGCGTCACGGGGAGCTCGCCGGTGAGCGCGTACCCCGGCCCCACCAGCACGTCCCCGTCCAGGCCGTCGCGGCTCGCCGCCAGGTGCAGCGGGCCGACCTCCGCCTCGATCTTGGCCAGGGCCACACCCGCCAGCTGCCGGTCCAACGTCACCGACGTCAGCAGGCGGTGCGCCCCGGCGTCGTAGACCTGCGCGCCCTGGCCGCAGACCGCGAGGCCCTGGTAGCCGAGGTCGTCGAGGATGTGCCGGGTCCAGGGGACCGCGCGGCCGGTGACGACGATGTGAGCGGCGCCCGCCTCGGTGGCCGAGGCGAGCGCGTCACGGGTGCGCTGCGAGACCGACTCGTCGGAGCGCAGGAGCGTTCCGTCGAGGTCGGTCGCGATGAGTCTGTACGGGAAGCCCCCGGTCACGGACGCCTCGCTCACTTGGCGACCGGCTCCAGGACCTCTCGGCCGCCCAGGAACGGGCGCAGCACCGGCGGCACATACACGGAGCCGTCGGCCTGCTGGTGGTTCTCCAGGATCGCCACGATCGTGCGCGGCACGGCGCACAGTGTGCCGTTGAGCGTCGCGAGCGGCTTGACCTGCTTGCCGTCACGGACGCGGATCGACAGGCGGCGGGACTGGAACTCGGTGCAGTCCGAGGTCGAGGTCAGCTCGCGGTACTTGCCCTGCGTCGGGATCCACGCCTCGCAGTCGAACTTGCGGGCCGCCGAGGAGCCCAGGTCGGCCGAGGCGACGTCGATCACGCGGAACGGCAGCTCCAGCGAGGTCAGCCACTCCTTCTCCCACTGCAGCAGACGCTGGTGCTCGGCCTCCGAGTCCTCCGGGGCGACGTAGGAGAACATCTCGACCTTGTCGAACTGGTGGACGCGGAAGATGCCCCGGGTGTCCTTGCCGTGCGAGCCGGCCTCACGGCGGAAGCAGGGCGAGAAGCCGGCGTAGCGCAGCGGCAGACGGTCGGCGTCGAGGATCTCGTCCATGTGGTACGCGGCGAGGGGGACCTCGGAGGTGCCGACCAGGTAGAGGTCGTCCTTGTCGAGGTGGTAGACGTCCTGGGCCGCCTGGCCGAGGAAGCCCGTGCCCGCCATCGACTGGGGGCGGACCAGGGCGGGCGTCAGCATCGGGGTGAAGCCCGCCGCGGTGGCTTGGGCGATCGCCGCGTTGACGAGCGCGAGTTCGAGCAGGGCGCCGACACCCGTCAGGAAGTAGAAGCGGGAGCCGGAGACCTTCGCGCCGCGCTCCACGTCGATCGCGCCGAGGAGCGTGCCGAGCTCCAGGTGGTCCTTGGGCTCGAAGCCCTCGGCGCCGAAGTCGCGGATCGTGCCGTGCGTCTCGAGGGTGACGAAGTCCTCCTCGCCGCCGACGGGCACCTCGGGGTGGACGAGGTTGCCGAGCTGGAGGAGCAGCTCCTGCGTCTCGGTGTCGGCGGCGTCGCGTTCGGCGTCGGCGGCCTTGACGTCGGCGGCGAGCTGGCTCGCCTTCTTCAGCAGCTCCGCCTTCTCGTCCGCGGAGGCCTTGGGGATGAGTCTGCCGAGCTGCTTCTGCTCGGCACGCAGCTCGTCGAAGCGGACGCCGGACGACCTGCGCCGCTCGTCGGCAGACAGGAGAGCGTCGACGAGCGCGACGTCCTCTCCACGGGCGCGCTGGGACGCGCGCACACGGTCGGGGTCCTCACGAAGCAGGCGAAGGTCAATCACGCGGTCAAGGCTACCGGTGCGGGGATACGGCCCACGACTCACCATTCCCAACAGTCGGCTATTGCGGCCTACGTTCCGTTATGAGCGAATTGCGCACAGTGTCAACAAAAGGCGTCTCACTCCCTGGAACGGGGCAGGCGGTTGGCGCCCGGTTGACTCGATTCCCTTGTGGGGAACGGGACTTGGGATTTGGTTGTCCACAGCAATCCACACCCTCCCAAGAGTTATCCACAGGCTGTGCGGAGGGTCTGTGGATTTCGGAATTGATCACTCCGAAACCGGTGGGTTACGCCGAGGAATCCTGCCCCAGACCCTGATTTACCACCACTTTCGAGTGGAAACGGGTCGCTCCAAAGGATTGCCTAAAGGAAACAGGTGGACGAACGGTGACATGCGAGCCGGTGGACGCGAGAGGGACTCACAGGCAGATTTGTCGACAGAGTCATGCTTCGGTGTCGACTTGTCCCCAGGTCGAGAAGCTCGCCTGTGGATAACTTCTGTGGATAACGAAAATCTGCAGGTAGGACCGGCCCGACGGGACCGGCTAGAAGCGGCCGTCCTGGCAGCGCGCGACCCAGTCCGACGCCGCGACGAACTCCTCGTCCGACGTCCCCTGGCGCGGTGCGCGCACCTCCTCGACGCCGATGTCCGCGCGCGGGTACGAGCCGAGGAAGCGCACTTCCAGGCAGATCCGCTTGAGCCCCATCAGGGTCTCGGCCACCCGGCGGTCGGAGATGTGGCCCTCGGCGTCGATGCAGAAGCAGTAGTTGCCGATGCCGGCACCGGTGGGCCGGGACTGCAGCAGCATCAGGTTGATGCCGCGGGTGGCGAACTCGCCCAGCAGGTCGCGCAGGCCGCCGGGGTGGTCGTCGCGCTGCCACAGCACCACGGACGTCTTGTCCGCGCCGGTGGGTGCGGCGGGCCGGGCGGGCCGGCCGACCAGCACGAACCGGGTCTGCGCGTTCTCGGCGTCGTGGATCCCGGTCTCCAGGGCTTCCAGGCCGTACCGGGCGGCCGCGAACTCGCCCGCGAAGGCGGCGTCGTACTGGCCCTCCTGGACCAGACGTGCCGCGTCCGCGTTCGATGCCGCCGACTCCCAGTGGGCGTCCGGGAGGTTGTTCTTCAGCCAGTTGCGCACCTGCGGCTGGGCGGCCGGGTGGGCGGAGACCGTCTTGATGTCGGAGAGCTTCGTACCCGGCCTGACCAGCAGCGCGAAGGTGATCGACAGCAGCACCTCGCGGTAGATCATCAGCGGGGCGCCCGCGACCAGCTCGTCGAGGGTGGTGGTGATGCCGCCCTCGACGGAGTTCTCGATCGGCACGAAGGCGGCCTCGGCCTCGCCGGCGCGGACGGCGTCCAGCGCGGACTGGACGGAAACGTACGGGATCAGCTCCCGGGTGGCCGCTTCGGGAAGGGTGCGCAGGGCGACTTCGGTGAAGGTGCCCTCGGGGCCGAGATACGCATAGCTCGCTGGCATGACCTCACCCTAATGGGCCTTATGCAAACGCGGCTCACCCCTCCAGCAGCCGCTGCCCCACGTATTCGCCCCGGGCTGCCCCGCCCGGTACCGCGAACAGGCCGCTCGCCTCGTGGCGGATGTACTTCGACAGGGCGTCGCCGCGGTCGAGCTTGCGCTGGATGGTGACGAAGCCGCGCAGCGGGTCGGCCTGCCAGCAGACGAAGAGGAGACCGGCATCGGGGACGCCGTCCGCGTCGAACCCGTCGTGGTACGAGAAGGGGCGGCGCAGGATCGCCGCACCGCCGTTCTGGTCGGGGCGGGAGATACGGGCGTGCGCGTTGCCGGGGACGACGTAGTTGCCCTGCGCGTCCGTCTTCTCCAGGTCCATCGCGGTCGTCTCGGTGCCCCCGGACAGGGGGGCTCCGTCGGACTTGCGGCGCCCGATGACGTTCTCCTGGGCCTTGAGGGAGAGCCTCTCCCAGTCGTCGAGGAGCATGCGGATGCGGCGTACGACGGCGTAGGAGCCGTTGGCCATCCAGGCGGGGTCGTTGGATCCCGAGGACGGCACGAAGATCCGCTTGTCGAAGTCGGACTCGGTGGGCTTGGGATTGCGGGTGCCGTCCAGCTGGCCCATGAGGTTGCGGGCCGTCATGGGATGGGCGGTGGCGCCCGGAGTGCGGTTGAAGCCGTTCATCTGCCAGCGGATGCGGGCCGCGCTGCCCGCGTCCTTCTGAATCGCACGCAAGGCGTGGAAGGCGACCAGGGCGTCGTCGGCGCCGATCTGCACCCACAGGTCGCCGTTGCTGCGGGCCTTGTCGAGGTGGTCGGAGGAGAAGTCCGGCAGGGGGTCGAGAGAGACGGGTCGCTGCTTCTCCAGGCCGGTGCGGGCGAAGAAGCTGTGGCCGAAGCCGAAGGTGATCGTCAGGGACGACGGGCCCGCGTCCCGCGCGACATCTGTGTCGTCGCTCGCTGCAGCCTCGCCCGCCATCAGCCGCTCGGCCGTCGCCGACCAGCGGCGCAGCAGTGCGGCAGCCTCCTTACGGCCCCCGCCTGCCGTCAGGTCGAAGGCGACGAGATGGCCACGGGCCTGGAGGCCCTCGGTGATGCCGGGCTGGTGTTTCACGTGAAACATCACCCGGTTGGAGCCGATTGAGCTGAGCGGGGTGGCCTCGGAGGGGGCGGCGGCGTACCCCACGGCGCCGCCGGCCGCGCCGAGCACGAGGCCGGTGGCGCCGGCGGTGCCGAGCAGCTTCCGTCGCGAAATGCCGTCCCTGGAGAGCGCGTTTTCGGGAGCGCCCTCCTCTGGAGCGGCGTCCGCAGCTGTGTCGGGAGCTGGGTCGGGAGTGCGGGCCTCTCGAATGGACTTGTCAGCCATGGTGCGATTCAGCCGATCTGAGCGTTCTTGGAGACGGTCACCTGGTCGATGTCGGAGGTGCGCACGGTCACGGCGACCTTCCAGTCGCCGGCCATGGGGATCTGCACGCCGTTGGTCGCCCAGTGTCCGGTGGCGATGTGGTCCGGGTTGACGGGCAGCGGCCCGATCTTCTTGGCCTCCAGGGTGAAGGCGACCTTCACCTCGGGGACGTCGAAGGCGCGTCCGTTCGGCCGCTGTACGTAGACGTGCATGTCGTTGCCGCCCACGCGCGCGGGGTCGAGGTCGACCGACACGATGCCCTTTCCGTCCGTGCCGCCCGTGTCGAAGGGCATGGTCAGGGTCAGCGCCCCGGACGACGAGTCCGCCGTCGAGGAGGCGGACGAGGACGACGAGGTGGCGGCCTTTGCCTCCTGTTCCGTGCGTCCCGGCTCCGTCTGGGTCAGCACGGTGGTGACGGCGAGCAGGACGACGGCGACGCCCGCCTCCGCGAGTACGGAGCGCCGTAGGCCGAACCGGTCGGGATCGGCGTCGCGCTGACGCTTCTGCCGTGCGGTGGCCATGGCGGCCTTCTGGCGGGCGAGTTGGGCGGCGCGCTCGGAGTCGGCGGGGGCTTCTGAGCCACCGGAGGCCCGGGTCTCGTCGGCCGTCTCGGACTCGTCGCGCTCCGCGGATTCCTCAGAGTCGGTGGCGGGCGCGGTGCCGCCGTCGGCCGTGGAGCCGTGAGCGGCCCTCGGTCCTGTGCCGGCCGAGGAGTCGGCGGATGCCGTCACCGCCTTCGCCGAGCCTGCTCCCGCCCGGGCGGCCGCCGGCTCCCGCCTGCCCAGGGCGTCGTCCTCCGACGTGTCCTGCTCCACCACTTCCTCGCGCGGCTGCATGACGGCGGTGTCCGACAGCCGTGCCGTCCACCGCCGGGAGATCCATGCGATGCCTACGAGCAGCGCCACGAGCCCGATCTTGACGAGCAGCAGCTGCCCGTACGCCGTGTCGGTGAACGCCGACCAGGAGCCGAGCTGGCGCCAGGACTGGTAGGTGCCGGTCGCGACGAGCGCGAGGACGCTGCCGAAGGCGACCCGGGAGAAGCGGCGTACTGCCCCGGCCTCGATCGGGGTGTCCGACCGGTACAGCGCCACGAGGAGTGCGCACAGGCCGCCCAGCCAGCCGGCCACGGCCAGCAGATGGACGATGTCGACGGGCATCGCGATGCCCGGCTGGAGCCCGGTGGAGGCGTGCTCCGCCATGGCCCAGCTCGCCGCGAGCCCGGCGGCCACCACGGATCCGCCGATCGCGAGCCCGAACGTCAGGTCCCGCTTCTCCTCGTCATCGCTTGAATCGGGCAGTCGGCGCGAAGCGTCGCCGTTCGGGGTGGTGGTGGGAGACGGGCGGGCATAGGCACCGAAGAGCACCGCGATGAACAGGGCCGCCGCGGCGAGCAGCAGCAGCCGGGAGACCAGTGCCGCGCCCGACTTGGTCTGCAGCACCTGCCCGAGCAGGCTCAGGTCGAAGATGGCGCCGACCTTGCCGGAGCTGGTGTAGGAGCCACGCAGGAGCAGCAGCAGGAGGGTGGCCGAGGTGAGTGCGAGCCACCCCGAGACCACGAGCCGCTGCAGCGCCCGTACGCCCGAACCGCGCCGCCAGCAGGCGAGGACGAAGACTGCGCCGCCGACCATGACGATGAAGCCGGCGTACGACACATAACGTCCGAAGCCGTACAGCCAGCCGACGATTCCGCCGCCCACCGCCCGGTCGGTGACCGAGACGGTGGTGGTGGAGGGGGCGCCGATGGAGAAGGTGAAGGCGCCGGCGACCGGATGGCTGTCCGCGGACACGACCTGCCAGGACACCGTGTAGGTGCCGTCCGGCAGCCCGCTGCGCAGCGGCACGGCGTACGACGTGCCGCTCACGTTGGACGGTTTGCCGGTGTCGACGCGCTTGCCCTTGGGGTCGAGGACGCGCAGCGAGTCGTCGGACGTGGCGACCTTCTCGGAGAAGGTGAGCGTGACCTGGCTGGGTGCCTTGTCGACCACCACCCCCTGCGCGGGGTCGCTGCCGGTCAGCGCGGCATGCGCGGAGGCGGGCCCGGCACCGGCGAGGAGCACGCCGAGGACGGCCACGAGCAGCAGCGCCAGGGTCCGCACACGGCGGGGGGTGATGGTCCGGATCACGATGGTCCCTCCCTCAGTGGCCGGTCGCGGGGTTGTACGTGGCCGACTTGACCGGCATCTCAACCTTGATCGGGCCGGACTTGGCGAAGTGCAGTTCGAGGGTCACTTTCTCGCCCTGCTTCGGCTTGCGCTTCAGGTTCTCGAACATCAGGTGGTTGCCGCCGCTCTTGAACACGAGTTGACCGTGTGCGGGGACATCCAGGGACTTGACCTCCTGCATGGACTGCCCGACGGTCTCGTGGACGGTGACACTGCCCGCGGTGTCGCTGGTCACGGAGGTCAGCTCGTCCTTGGTGCCGCCCTTGTTGGCGATGGTGAGGAAGCCCGCGGCCATGTCGGAGACGGGCTGGGGCATGTAGGAGGAGCTGACGGACAGTTCGGCCTTCGCGTCGTCGGAGCCGCCGCAGCCCGCCAGGGCCAGGGCGCCCGCTATCACCGCGGCGGGGGCGACGAGGTGCCTCACGGGTTCTCTCCCTTGATGAGCTTGGGGAGGTCCTTGGTGTAGTCGTCGACGGTGGTGTCCTCGCCGTAGAGGACGTAGCCGCCGTCGGTCTTCGGCGAGAACGCGATGACCTGGGTGCCGTGCACCGAGACCGTCTTGCCCGTCTTCTTGTCCTTGTGGGTCGGCTCGATGGAGATGCCGAGGGTGCGGGCGCCGGCCTGGATGGTGGCGAAGTCGCCGCTCAGACCCACGAACTGGGGGTCGATGCCCTTGAGCCACTTGCCGAGTTCGGCCGGGGTGTCACGCTGGGGGTCGGTGGTGACGAACACGACCCGCAGCTTGTCCTGCTCGGCCTTGGGCAGCTGCTTCTTGGCGACGGCGAGGTTGTTCATCGTCAGCGGGCAGATGTCGGGGCAGTGGGTGTAGCCGAAGTAGATCAGCGTCGGCCGGCCGGCGGTCTCCTTGCGGAAGTCGTACTTCTTGCCGTGCGTGTCGGTGAGGACCAGGTCCGGCTTCTCGAAGGGCTGGTCGAGAACGGTCGCGGCCTTGTGCGAGGTGTCCTCGGAGACCACGGCGACGGGCGAGTTGCTGTCGTCACCGCTGCCGCAGGCGGAGAGGGTCAGGGTGGCGGCGGCGAGCAGCGCGGCCGCGGCGAACGTCTTCTTGCGCATACGAAAATGTCCCAGATGTGAGAGATCCGGTGTGCACCGGGGCTGTACGACCCCCCGGTGCACAACACGGAAGAACGGGCCTCAGGCGTCGCTGCGACGACGTCCGGCGAGCACGCCGTACGCCACGCCCAGCGCGCCGACGACGATCCCCACGACAGCGAGCACGCGCGCGGTGGTGTCGCTGTCGTCGGAGGCGGCGGAGGCGTCGGCGGCGGTGTTCGCGGTGGTCTTGGACTCGTCGGAGGCGTCCTCGGCGGTCGAGCCGTGCGAGTGGCCGTCCTTGGAGGCGGCGGACAGGGCGAGCACGGGGGCCGGGTTCTGGGGCTCCTCCGCGCCGTCCTTCTGCACCTCGATCCAGCGCACGACCTCGTTGTCGGAGTACGTCTGGAGGGCCTTGAAGGTCAGGTCGTCGGCGTCCTCGGGCAGGGCGCCGACGGAGACCGGGAACTTCTCGAAGTAGCCGGGTTCGATGCCCTTGCCGTCGGCGGTCCAGGTGATCTTGGAGACGGCCTCGCTGATCTTCTCGCCGTGCACCTCGAGCGGCTTGGCGAGCTTGGACTTGGTGACCTTGATGTTCCAGCCGTCCATCGGCTCCGGCATGGCGGAGGCCAGCGGGTGGTCGGTCGGGAAGCTCACCTCGAGCTTGGTGGTCGAGGCGTCGTCGCGCTCGTTGGGGACCTTGAAGTCGACGACCGCGTAACCGCCCTTGGCGGCCGTGCCCTCGGGCTGCACGGTGACGTGAGCGAACGCGGGCGCGGACAGAACGACGACGGCACAGGCGGCGAGGGCGCCGGTGGCGGCGAGACGGGAAGCCTTCATGAACGGATGCACTCCACTTCGGGTTTCGAGTGAGTTCCGGTGGTCGGAGAGACACGTGCGCCTGGATGTCGGAAAGGCGGGCACGCGCGTGTGCCGCACGACGGCGGCCCCGACCCCACGGTTGTGGAGTGGTGGTCGCGTCGTGTCAGGCGGCGAGGACGAGGGCCGCGGCCGGCGGGCCGCGCCTGATCACCGTGTGCTGGAGTGCGGTGGTACGGGGCTTCGGCGGTGCGAGCAGCGCGGTGCGCGGCGGTCGCGGGCCCGCCTCGGGTGCGGCCGGGAGCCCGGCACGCAGGGCGCGCACCAGCGCGAGCGCCGCGCGCAGGGACCGTACGAATGCGCCGTCGGCCATGGAGTGGGCCGAGAGTTCCAGGAGCCGCAGCAGCGCCAGGTCACCGCGGCGCAGCAGCCAGCCGGCGGCGATCGCCGCGAGGACGTGGCTGAGCAGCATCGGCAGGGACGGCAGCAGCGAGGCCGGCGAACCGGTGCCGGACAGGGCGTCCGCCGGGTGGTGCATGGAGCTCATGTCCATGCTCATGGCGGTGTCCGGGGAGAGCCGGGCGTCGGCGAGAAGCTTGCGGGCCTGGGCGGGGCTGATCGCCGCGGTCGCCGTCCCGCACACGAGCCGCGCCGCCCGCTCCACCAGTGAGGCGTCGGACGTCGGCGCCATGGAGGACATCGACATCGCGCCCGAGGAGACCGTCTGCTGCCCCAGCCCGAACAGCGTGTGCAGCACGGTCTGTCCGGCTGCGAGCAGGGCCGCGGTCCCGGTCAGCGAGCGCACGCGCCCGGCGAGCGGTGCCGCGACTAGAACGGCCCCCAGGAACCCCGCGCCCAGCGTCCACAGCGGAACCGTGGCGCAGGAGGCGAGGGTGTGACCGCCCGCGGCCAGCACGACGCAGACCGCGGCGAACACCGCGGCCCGCAGTATCCGGAGATCGTTTCCGGAGCGCGCCGTGCGCTGGTGGGGGGCAGTCATGGCGGGCTCATCATCGCACTGGCCCCATGACCGCCATGCGGCAGGTCCACAAGGTTCCCTGCCGACCGGAAGATCACTTTCTGCTACGACCGGCCCGCACATACACCGATTCCGTTTCGGACGCATCGCCCATATGGGCGGCATCACGTCAACTCCGTGCTTACGCACGGGTGCGCGCGGCAATAACAAACGGTATGTCGAGCCGCGGCCTGGAGGCTGGAGCATGAGCATCTGGTGGTCACTCCACTTGCGGCGGGAAGCTGCGAGCGTTCCGCTCGCCCGACGCCTGCTGCTCGGCACGATGGAGACGGCGGGCGTCGACCCCGACATCTCCTACGACCTCTCCGTCGCCCTCACCGAGGCCTGCGCGAACGCCGTCGAGCACGGCGGGGGCACGGTCCACGGAGCCCCCTCGGAGGCGTACCGGGTCACCGCCTACCTCGACGGCGAGAAGTGCCGTATCGAAGTCACCGACTCCGGCCCGGGGTTCGCCTTCTCCTCGACCCCACGCCCCGCCCGCACCGACGCCGAGCACGGCCGGGGCCTCGGGCTGATCCGGGAGCTGGCCGACCACGTCCACATCGGCCACAAGCCGGGGCGTGCGGGCACGGTGGTGAGCTTCGACAAGATCCTCAAGTGGCGGGACGACTCACCGCTGATGGCGGTGTGAGGGGCGGCCCTCAGCATTCGCAGCTGGTCCTTGTCGGCGCCCCACGTCCCTGGGAACTGCTGTACACGGCGGGTCGCCCGGCCTGCGGCATGTGCAGGCGGGCGCCCGCGGAGTCCTGGAGGCGGGCGGTACGGCGGCGGGCCGCGAAGCCCTGTCCGCCCTCGACGCCGATCTGCACGCGCGCGCGTGGAGCTCTCGGGGGAGTGCGGGCCTCCTGGGGGTGCGCTGTTCCTGGACTCGCTGCCCGTCGGCACGCGCGCACGCCCCAGATGGCCCGGAGGCTCCCTCAGGCCCCCTCCAGCACCTTGCCCAGGACTTCCAGCGCCTCGGGATACGCCCGCTCCCGAGGCGTCCCGTACCCGACGACGAGCCCCTGCGGGCGCCCCTCGCCGGGCGTGTGCCAGTGGTCTCCCAGGTGCCCGACGGCCAGGCCTTCCGCCTCGGCCCGCTTCAGTGCCGCTTCCTCGTCGGCGACCTCCACGAGCGCGTGCAGCCCGGCGGCGATCCCGCGCACGTCGTGCTTTCCGCCGAGCCGGTCCAGGAGCTGGTCCCTGCGTCTGCGGTATCTGAGCCGGCACGCGCGCACGTGCCGGTCGTAGGCGTGGCTGTCGATGAGTTCGGCGAGCGCCAACTGGCCGATGGACTCGGTGTGGTGGTCGCTGTGCAGCTTGGCGTCGGCGACCGCGTCGACCAGGTGCGGCGGCAGCACCATCCAGCCGAGCCGCAGCGCGGGCCCGAGCGTCTTGGAGGCCGTACCGAGGTAGACGACCCGCCCCGGCGCCATCCCCTGGAGCGCACCCACGGGCTGCCGGTCGTAGCGGAACTCCCCGTCGTAGTCGTCCTCGACGATCAGCCCGCCACGCGCGCGTGCCCAGTCCGTGAGCGCCCGCCGCCGCTCGGGGTGCAGCGTCACACCGGTCGGGTACTGATGGGCCGGTGTGACGACAACGGCCTTGAGGTCCTCCAACTCCTGTGCGCATACGCCCCGTTCGTCGACCCGCACCGGCACCACGCGTCCCCCGTTGCGCCGGACCACCTCGCGGTGGAACGGCAGCCCCGGGTCCTCCATGGCGATCTCGGCACCGTCCAGCACGCGCGTGAGCAGCGCCAGGCCCTGCACATACCCGGAGGTGATCACGATCCGCTCGGGCGGCGCGATGACCCCCCGGGCCCGCCCGAGATACCCCGACAGCGCGGTCCGCAGCTCGATACGGCCGCGCGGATCCCCGTAGTCGTACGCCAGCAGCGGCGCCGTCGCGATGGCCCGCCGCAGCGCCCGCAGCCAGGCCGCCGCCGGGAACGCCCCGACGTCCGGACTGCCGGGCCGCAGATCAAAACGCGGGGTACGCGCGCGTGCGGCCGCCTCCGGCGCATCCGCGTCCAGGGAGGGCAACGAGGCCACCTGGGTACCGGACCCCTGCCGGGCCGTCAGATACCCCTCGGCGACCAGCTGGTCGTAGGCGGCCTTCGCGGTCCCCCGCGAGACGCCGAGTTCGGTGGCGAGCCGCCGGGTGGCGGGCAGCCGCGTCCCGGGCGCCAGCCGTCCGTCCCGCACGGCGTCCCGAAGAGCCCGCTCGAGCCCGACCCGCCGCCCGTCGCCGGAATCGGGCTCAAGATGCAGGTCGACTCCGACACCGGACCAGAAGTCGTCCACGACGACGCTCCCCCCAGGTTGGTGAATCCAGGCACGTCAATGGCCGGGCACCCCACTGGTACCCGGCCATCCGTCTCGTATCAGCTCTTGAGCGAGGCCATCCAGGCCTCGACCTCGTCGGACCGGCGCGGCAGCCCGTCCGACAGGTTCCGGTTGCCGTCCGCCGTCACCAGGATGTCGTCCTCGATCCGCACCCCGATCCCCCGGTACTCCTCCGGCACCGTCAGGTCGTCGGCCTGGAAGTACAGCCCCGGCTCGACCGTGAGCACCATCCCGGGCTCCAGCGTCCCGTCGACGTACGACTCCACGCGCGCGGCAGCACAGTCGTGCACGTCCATGCCGAGCATGTGCCCGGTGCCGTGCAGCGTCCACCGCCGCTGCAGCCCGAGCTCCAGCACCCGCTCCACGGGCCCCTCCACGAGCCCCCACTCGACGAGCCGCTCGGTGAGCACGCGCTGCGCGGCGTCGTGGAAGTCGCGGTACTTGCCGCCCGGCTTCACCGCCGCGATACCGGCCTCCTGGGCGTCGTACACGGCGTCGTAGATCTTCTTCTGGATCTCGGTGAAGTGCCCGTTGATCGGGAGGGTGCGCGTGACGTCGGCCGTGTAGTACGTGTGCGTCTCGACGCCGGCGTCCAGGAGCAGCAGGTCGCCCGAGCGCACCGGCCCGTCGTTGCGAACCCAGTGCAGCGTGCAGGCGTGCGGCCCGGCGGCGGCGATGGTGCCGTAGCCGACGTCGTTGCCCTCCACGCGCGCGCGGAGGAAGAACGTGCCCTCGATGTAGCGCTCGGAGGTCGCCTCGGCCTTGTCCAGAACGCGTACGACGTCCTCGAAGCCGCGGACCGTCGAGTCGACGGCCTTCTGCAGCTCGCCGATCTCGAACTCGTCCTTGACCAGCCGCGCCTCGGAGAGGAAGACCCGCAGCTCCTCGTCGCGCTCGGCGGTGACCTTGTCGGTCAGCGCGGCCTCGATCCCGGCGTCGTACCCGCGCACGACCCGGACCGGTCCGGTGGCCTCACGCAGCGCGTCGGCCAGTTCACGCACGTCGGAGGCGGGGATGCCGTACAGCTTCGCCGCCTCGGTGAGCGAGTGCCGGCGGCCGACCCACAGCTCGCCCTGGCCGGAGAGCCAGAACTCGCCGTTCTCCCGGTCGGAGCGCGGCAGGAGGTAGATCGTCTCCTGGTGGCCGTCCGCGGTCGGCTCCAGCACCAGGACGCCGTCCTCGGTCTGGTTGCCGGTGAGGTACGCGTACTCGACGGACGCCCGGAAGGCGTACTCCGTGTCGTTCGAACGGGTCTTCAGGTTGCCCGCCGGGATGACCAGACGCTCGCCCGGGAAACGCGCCGACAGCGCGGCGCGCCGCGCGGCGGTCTCCGCGGCCTGGGCGATCGGCTCCAGGTCATGCAGCTCCGTGTCGGCCCAGCCGGACTTCATGCTCTCGGCCAGCTCGTCGGACACGCCCGGGTACAGGCCGTTCTTCCGCTGCTTGATCGGCTCTTCGGACTCAGCTTCCGGGGTCGCCGGCGTGAGCTCGTCTGCCACGGTCATCCTCCTCGATACGGCACTGGACCCCCTCCATCGTACGGTCGTACGGAAGGGGGCCCAGGGCAGGAAGACCTGTTACGGACGTTACGGACGGCTACTCGAAGCGAGCCGCCAGCAGCACCACGTCCTCATCACTCTCCGCCGCGTCCAGCCCGTCCGGCAGCACCGTCCGCAGCACATGGTCGGCGATCGCGTCCGGGTCGTGCCTGAGCGCCCTGGGCACACCGGCCGCCGCCGCGTGCAGGCGCGCGAAGGCACGGTCGGTGGCGTCGCCGGTGCGGTGCAGCAGACCGTCGGTGTAGAGCAGCACCGTCTCGCCGCGCTCCGCCTGGAACTCCATGCTCGGCGCCTCCCAGCAGGCGAGCATGCCGAGCGGCGCGGACACGGACGTCTCCACGAACTCGGTGCGCCGCTCACCGACCAGCAGCGGCGGACAGTGCCCGGCACCGGCCAGCGTGATCTTGCGCAGGGAGGGCTCGCAGTAGGCGAACAGGGCGGTGGCGGAGCGGGCGGGCTCGGTGAGGCGCAGCAGCAGCTCCAGGTCGGACAGGACCGCCACCGGGTCCTCGCCCTCCATCACGGCGTACGCGCGCAGGGACGCCCGCAGCCGCCCCATCGCGGCGACCGCGCTCGGCCCGGAACCGGTGACCGAGCCCACCGCGAGACCCAGCGCGGCGTCGGGCAGCGGCAGCGCGTCGAACCAGTCGCCGCCGCCGCGCGGGCCGGTGCGGTGGCGGGCGGCGAGCTGGACGCCGGCCACCCGGGGGAGCCGGGACGGCAGCAGTTCCTCGGCCATCGTCGTCATGCACGCGCGCGTGCGTTCCACCTCCACCAGCCGGGCCAGGTGCTCGCCGGCGTAACGGGCGTAGAGGCCGACGAGATGGCGCTGCCGTTCGAGCGGTTCGGCGGGCTCGTCGTAGAGCCACACGGCGGCGCCGAGACGGCCCGACCGCTCACCGGCCAGGGGAAGCGCATAGCAGGCGGCATAGCCGAGACGGGCGGCCACCTCGCGATGCCGGGGGTCGAGCCCGTCCTCGGCGAAGAGGTCCGGCTGGGCGATCTCGCCGTCCCCGCCCGGCAGTCCCTCGAGGATGCGGCCGTACGACATGGCACTGCGCGGCACCGTCTCGATGTGCCCGAGGTCGGCGCGGGCGAGGCCGAGACCGATCGTGGTGTCCGGCCCGAGGCCGTCGACCGGTTCCAGTACGACAAGACCGCGCCGGGCGCCGACGAGGGCGGCTCCGGCGCGCAGCAGTTCCGTCAGGGCGTCCGCGAGTGAGTCCGTGCGGTTCAGGCGTTCGGTGAGTTCATGGAGGGTCGTGAGGTCCGAGACCCAGCCGGCCAACCGGTCGGTGAGCAGCGCCCCCGGGGGGTTGGGCGGAGGGACCGGAGAGGTACCCGAGGCTGCGGGCGCGGGCGCGACAGTGTGTGCGGGCGACGGAACCGTTGAATCGATTCCGGCCACTTTCGAAGGGTGCGGGGCGTTCATGGCGTCCGGCTTCCCGACCGGTGCGTATTGCTCAAAAGCATCGCAAACCCCCATGTCATTCTGCGCCGCTAGCAGTGTCTCCACATGTACACGCACTCGTAAGGGGATGTCCAGCATTGTCCTGCCGGGATTCCTGGTGTCCATGGGCACCGAGTGATCCCCTTGCCTAAAAGCAAATTTGGCTTAAAACTGACTCGGGTAACGGGGTATTGCGGTCGACTGGGCTTGCTCGACGGAGCGTCACAGCGGTCGTGATGGGTACGTACTCGGAGAAGGCCAGGGGTGGTGGACCGCCACCCGGAACCTGGTGACCGACTCCGGGCGTCTTAGCCACCGACGACCGAGCCCCATCCTCCCGTGGCGGAGGCGAAGAGAAATACGCGGGACGGCAAAACGCCAGACTTCGCCACCCCCACGCCACGCCCATGCTTCTGATGGACGCAGCATGGACGAGGCTGCCGCGGATGCAGTCAACGTTCGGCCCATAGGGGTTCCCCTTGCCCGGGGCAGGGGTGTGATGCGCCAACAGGTACGCACAGTGAAGTGATCGACACATGGTGTGATGTGGCCCACGGTGTTGCCAGCGGTGCAACGGAAAGGAACGAGCGCTCATGCGCGAGATCCTCGGAAGGCGACGCAGGCTCCTGTCCAAGCGCAGCGACGGAAGGCCTGAGTTGATCAGCGCGGCCCTGACCTTCGCGACGGAATGGCAGTGGCCCGTACTCCCGGGTGTGGCGGCGGACCCGCAGGCGCGTTCCCGCTGCGGCTGCCCCGACGCGGAGTGCACGGTGCCCGGCGCGCATCCCTTCGACCCCGGCCTCCTCGCGGCCACCACCGATGCCCGCATGGTGCGCTGGTGGTGGAGCAACCGCCCGGCCGCGCCCGTCATCCTGGCCACCGGCGGCAAGGCCCCCTGCGCGGTGAGCATGCCGGCCCTCGCCGCCTCGCACGCCCTCACCGCACTCGACCGCATGGGCATGCGCCTCGGCCCGGTCGTCGCCTCGCCGAGCCGCTGGGCGATCCTCGTGAAGCCGTACACCATGGAGCAGTTGGGCGAGCTCCTCTACGCCAAGGACTTCGTCCCCGGCTCCCTCCGCTTCCACGGCGAGGGCGGCTATGTCGCCCTGCCCCCGTCCGAGACCGGCGAGGGCGAGATCCGCTGGGAGCGTGCGCCCCTGCCCGGCTCCGCCTCCCCCTGGGTCCCCGATGTCGAGGCCGTGGTGGACGCCGCCGTCGAGGCCCTCACTCGTACGGGTGTGAGCGCGCCCGAGTTGTAGGGGTGTCCGGCGCGCGCGGGACGGCACGCGCGCGCGTGCTCGTTATCTTCCGCACATGCTGCATGATCCTGGGGGACACCCCCCAGACCCCCGAATCCGTCTGCTCGCCATGGCGGGCGTAGTGGTGTGCGCAGTCGTGCTGCCGCTCGCCGTGGCCTCCGCGGGACCGGCTGGCGACGAGGGGCACACCGTCGTGCGTGCCCCCGCGCGCTCGTCTGTACGTGCCTCCTCGCGTCCCCAGGATGCCAAGGCGCCCTCCGCCGCCCCCGCCCCTTCTCCCCTGCTCGATCTCGGTCTGGACACAGCCGTCCGCTGTGGCCCCGAACTCACCTCCCCCGAAGGCGTCGAGGCACAGACCTGTGTGCTCACGCAGGGCGAGGACACCTGGGCGCGCACCTACTACCGCAATGTGACCGGCAAGGCCCTGGACTCCGCACTGAGTCTCATGGGGCCCGGTGGCCGCACCGTGCAGCTGAGCTGCGCCGTGGGCGCCGAGGACGAGCCGGGGATGTGCGAGACACCCCGGCAGCACACCCGGGGCGCGCTGGACGCCTACACGGCGGTCGCGGAGTTCGCGGGACAGGCCGGGCGCGGTCCGCTGCTGCTGCGCTCCGGGAGCAACTCCGGGAAAAACACCGGCAGTTGACGGGCGACCGCATTCCGTAAAGGAATCGCGCGCATGAAAAAGACCCGGTTGCTGGCGACGGGGGATGCACCAGCAACCGGGCTACTGGAACGGTAACAAGAGATCCGCGGTTCGCAAATTCGATCCGGGCTTTCCAGTCACGTATTTGCTTGTTCCCAACGGGACTTGTGAGCGGAGTCACCGATTCCGGAAGATCGGGTTCGGCTGGCTGGTCGGTCAGTCGAACCCGATCTCGTCGCTCTTCGTCAACTGAGCGTGACCTGCCGGTTGGTGAGGCCGCCGCGTGCGCGGCGCTCGTCGGCCGTCAGCGGTGCGTCCGAGGCGAGAGCCGCCGCGAGGCGCTCGGCGAACTCGGCCGCCGGCTTCTCGATGTCGTCCGCGCCGACCCCGCTCGGCAGGTCCCAGACCGGGACGGTGAGCCCGTGAGCGCGGAAGGAACCCACGAGGCGGGTGCCTTCACCGAGGTTCGACCGGCCCGCCGCGTGCAGCCGCGCGAGGGCGTCCAGAAGCTGCTCCTCCGGGTGCGGCATGACCCAGCGCAGGTGGTTCTTGTCCGGGGTCTCGCACCAGTACGCGGCGTCCACACCGGTGAGCTTCGCGGTCGGGATGGCCGCGGCGTTGGCCCGCTCCAGGGAGGCGGCCACCTCCGGCGTGGCGTTCTCGGAGTCCGGGACCCAGAACTCGAAACCGCTGTGCACAACTGGCTCGAACACGCCTTCGGGGTCGAGCAGATCCTGCAGCCGCGGACCGTCGGCCGGAGCGCGCCGGCCCTCGACCGGTGTGCCGGGCGCCGCGGTCAGCGCGCGCTGGAGGGTGTCGGCGAGGTCGCGGCTGATGTCGCCGGACGCCGTGTCGTTCTGCAGACCCAGCAGCACCGAGCCGTCGTCGCGGCGCAGGGCCGGCCAGGCCATCGGCAGCACCGTCGCCAGCGTGACGGACGGGACGCCCTCGGGCAGGCCGCCCTTCAGGGGCAGCTCCACCGTGGCCGCCGGCACCAGCTCACGCAGCGCCACCCAGTCGCACTCACCCGGAAGTCCCTCGAAGGGACGGTGCACCAGCTCGGTCACGGCGTGTGCGGCGGCCCGTCCGTGACAGGCCTTGTAGCGGCGGCCGCTGCCACACGGGCAGGGCTCGCGGGCGCCTACGACCGGGACCTCCCCGTCCGTGATCTGCGGGCGCTTGGCCTTCGTCTGGGGTCGCTTCTTGGCCATCGTGGGTGTCTCCCGGTTACGGCTCGTCTGGTACGGCGGGAGCCTAGCCGTTCACGCCGTGAGCCACGGGGACCTGTGGACAGCCAGGTGTTCAGTCCAGGTCGTCGAACGCGTCCGCGAAGTGGCCCGGCATCGCCGGGATCCTCGACACCGTCGGTGCGGTGACGCGCGTAGCGAAGTCGTCGCGTCGGAGCCCGGCGTCCGGGTCGTGGACGTCCCCGTGCACGACGACCCATACGGTGACCTCGCCGCGGGCGTCGTCCCGTACGCCCCAGTCGTCGGCCAGCGCGGTGATGATGTTCAGCCCACGGCCGCCGTGTGCGGTGACCGAGGGTGTGGCCGGAGCCGGGCGGGTGGGCCCGCCGCCGTCCGTCACCTCCACTGTGAGCCGACCGCTCAGATCCACCCGCCATGCGGCCCGGACGTCGCCGTCCCCGGCCAGGGCGTCGCCCAGGGGTCGGCCGTGCTTGCACGCGTTGCTCAAGAGTTCGGACAGAATGAGTACGGCATCGTCGATCACGGCGTCCGACACACCGCCCGAGCGCAACTGCTCGCGCATCCGGTGTCGTGCCTCCCCCACGCCCGCAGGGCCATGGGGTACGGCCATGCTCGACGACGTGGGCACCTCCTGTGCCACCACCAACGCCACCCCCGAGACCTCCTTTGCCCCACGCCACGGTGTGGATGCCCCATTGGCCTGTACCGGAAACCGGCCAATCCACGTTCAGTGACGCATTCGCAACGATCGAATACGGAGCGAATGCGCCGGGGCACTCCCTGTAGCCGTGTGGCCGGATTTCGACTGTGGCCGAGTCTGGAGGATGGTGCCCGAGTGGCGGGTGGGTCAAGAGTCCTTCACAGGTCTTTACCGGTGACGAACGGTGACGAAGAGTAGTGACGCACCGTGGTGACGAAGGGTGAGGAGCGTCGCTCAGCGGCCGAGCTGGCGCAGAACCGCACGTGGCCGGTTGGTGATGATGGCGTCGATGCCCAGTTCGACACAGAGATCCACGTCCTCGGGCTCGTTCACCGTCCAGACGTGCACCTGGTGGCCGGCCGCCTTCAGGCGCTCGATGTACGCGGGGTGGTTGCGCACGATCCGGATCGAGGGGCCCGCGATCCGGACACCCGCCGGCAGCCGTCCGTCGCGCAGCCGGGGCGAGACGAACTGCAGCAGATAGACCGTCGGCAGGGTCGGCGAGGCGGCACGCACGCGATGCAGCGAACGCGCCGAGAAGCTCATCACGCGCACCGGCGACTCGTCGGCCGACGCCGGGGCGTCCAGCCCGAACCGTTTCAGCAGCACCAGCAGCCGCTCCTCCACCTGCCCCGCCCACCGCGTCGGGTGCTTGGTCTCGATCGCGAGCTCCACCCGCCGCCCCGCGTCCGCGACCAGCTCCAGCAGCCGCTCCAGGGTCAGTACGGAGGTGTCCTCCCGGTCCTCGGGCCGGAACTCCCAGTCGGGCTCCTCGTCGCGCGTGCGCCACAGCTCCCGCGTCTTGCGCGAGCCGAAGTCCAGGGCGGCGAGCTCCGCGAGCTCCAGCGCCGAGACCGCGCCGCGGCCGTTGGACGTACGGTTGACGCGACGGTCGTGGACGCAGACGAGATGGCCGTCCGCCGTCAGGCGTACATCACACTCGAGGGCGTCCGCACCGTCCTCGATCGCCTTCTTGTATGCGGCGAGGGTGTGCTCGGGGGCCTCTTCGGAGGCTCCGCGGTGGGCGACGACTTGAATCCGGTGCCGGCGTGCGTGGGTCACCGCGTCATGGTGCCACCGCAGGGGGGTAGTCGTGCGATCGGGGGAGCATAGATTGCGCCCCTTTTGCCTGTCATGGCCTATATAAGGAAAGGCCCCGGACCCACAGGCACCGCTTATGGTGCCCTGACGGCTCATGGGAAAAGCTGACGGCATACAAAAGAACATGCACAGCTGCATCGCGCCGGGCCGTCGACCAACGTGAACGAGCGTGACCGAGTGCGACCGAGAACAACAGCCGTGGACCGAGGAGAGAAGCTGTGAGCACCGAGAACGAGGGCACTGCGGTACCCCCGGCCCCGTCCGCACCTCCCGTGCCGGTGGACGCTCCCACTCCTTCGGCACCCGCCGCCCCCGAGGGGAGCGACCGGACGGCCCCGCTTCCGCCCGTGCCTCCGGGCGCCCCCGGCGCGCAGGAGCACACACAGGAGCAGCAGCCCGCGCCCGCGGGCTCGGCCCCGGACGCCTCCTGGCCGCCCCCGGCCATGCCCTCCTACTCCGACGGCGGCGCCGGCGGCGCGGGCTCCGGCTGGGGCTCCTCGTACCAGCAGCAGCCCGCACCGAAGTCCGGCCGCGGCGGTCTCGTGGCCGCGATACTGGTGGCCGCGCTGGTCGCCGGCGGCCTGGGCGGCGGTCTCGGCTACACGCTGGCCAAGAACCACGACGACAACACCGGCTCCACGACGGTCTCCGCCTCCACCAGCGGCGGCGCCGTCAAGCGGGATGCGGGCACGGTCGCGGGCGTGGCCGCCAGGGCGCTGCCGAGCACGGTCACCATCGAGGCCGAGTCCACCAGCGGCGAAGGCGGCACCGGCACGGGCTTCGTCTTCGACACCCAGGGCCACATCGTCACCAACAACCACGTCGTCGCGGAGGCGGTCGACGGCGGCAAGCTGACGGCGACCTTCCCGAGCGGCAAGAAGTACGACGCCGAGGTCGTCGGCCACGCTCAGGGGTACGACGTGGCGGTGATCAAGCTCAAGAACGCCCCGTCGGACCTCAAGCCCCTGCCCCTCGGCGACTCCGACAAGGTGGCCGTGGGCGACTCGACGATCGCCATCGGCGCCCCCTTCGGTCTGTCCAACACGGTCACGACGGGCATCATCAGCGCGAAGAACCGCCCGGTGGCCTCCAGCGACGGCTCCGGCAGCAGCAGTGCGTCGTACATGAGCGCCCTGCAGACGGACGCCTCGATAAACCCGGGCAACTCCGGTGGCCCGCTGCTCGATGCGGCGGGCAACGTCATAGGCATCAACTCCGCGATCCAGTCCACCGGCAGCGGCGGCCTCGGCGGCTCCAGCCAGTCCGGCTCGATCGGCCTGGGCTTCGCCATCCCGATCAACCAGGCCAAGTACGTCGCCCAGCAGCTGATCAAGACCGGCAAGCCGGTCTACGCGAAGATCGGCGCGTCCGTCTCCCTGGAGGACTCCTCGAGCGGCGCGAAGATCACCGAGCAGGGCGCAGGCGGCTCCTCCGCGGTCGAGTCGGGCGGCCCCGCCGACAAGGCGGGCCTCAAGCCCGGCGACGTGATCACCAAGCTCGACGACCACGTCATCGACTCCGGCCCCACCCTGATCGGTGAGATCTGGACGCACAAGCCCGGCGACCAGGTCACGATCACCTATGAACGCGACGGCAAGTCCCACACGGTCCAGCTCACCCTGGGCGCGCGGCAGGGCGACAGCTGACCTCACACATCGGACCCGGTGCGGACCACGGCCCGCACGACACCTGCGGGGCCGGTACGCTGTACCCGCTCCGCCCCTGGTGGGCGGCAGCGGCAGCGGGGTGGGTTGCCCGAGCGGCCTAAGGGAACGGTCTTGAAAACCGTCGTGGCAGCGATGTCACCGTGGGTTCAAATCCCACACCCACCGCGGGTTGTCGAGCCTTGGTGCCGGAACGATTCCGGCACCAAGGCTCTCTTGTTTCACATGGCAACAACACGCTTCCGCATCAGAGCAGGGGGCCTCCTGCCGACGTTCTTCCTTGCCGCGTGCACGTCAGGTCCCGGCGCCGAGCCGGGCCACGCGAACTCGGCCTCCCCGAGCCGGACCACCACGACCGCGGCGCAGCAGGAGAAGAAGTTCGGTGCCGAGGCCCGGTCGGCCCTGCAAGCCACTGCGACCGGCTCGATGGTGGCCTCCGGTCTGGAACGTGTGTCGGGCGGACTGCACACAGATCGGGCCTTGCCGCGGGCACCGCATACCGCCTGACCGTGGTCTGTGCCGGCACCGGAACCGCCGTCATCGAGTTCGCACCGTCAGGCGCGGCGGCGAGGAAGCCGCTCTCCTGCGACGAGACGACGGTCCTGGAACGCTTCACGGCGAAGCGCGAGCAACACCTCGACATCAACGGCGGCCGGGGCTCCACAGGGATGATTGCCTGGCGGATCGAAAGGGCGTGAGCCGGACCGGCCGGCTAGAGCGCGCAGTCCTGCGCCAGCCCCTCCCAGTCCACCCTCCGCAACGAACCCTCCGCATCGCAGCCGCACGGCACCCGAGCGGTCGGCTGGAACCAGATGACCGTAAGGGCCGAGTGGTACAGGACCGGGTCGTGGGCCGGGTCCAGTGCCGAGGAGCGGAAAGAGCCGACGCAGGCGACGGACGGCAGGACCTCGACGGGGCCGAAGGCGCCCGCGTACTGGTCCGGGTGTTCGCGCGGGGGCGGGACGAGGTGGACCGGGGTGGCGGGGGACGTGTGTGCCGCGGTGCTGAGCAGGCTCTTGATCACCATGTCGTTGAGCGGCTTGCAGGGGTACCCCGGGCAGTCCTGCGGCATTCCTCCGTACGTCGACGACAGCCGCAGCTCGGCGAGGTCGACCGAGCGGCCGGAGGAGAGGACCACGCGGGCCAGCGACATGGTCCGCGCTCTCGGGCGGTCGTGCATGGACGTCCTCTGCTCAGGTGCTCACGTACTCAGGTGCTCAAGTGCTCCAGTGCTCATGTCTCGCCTGGCCTCAAGGCCGGTGCCCCGACATCCGTGCCGCCGACGCGATCGTCGCCCGTGCTTCCCTTTCCGACAGACCGGTGTTGAGAGCCGCGTCCAGTAAGGGGGCGACCAGGGCGGGCCCGATGCCGTTCTCGTAGGCGCGGCAGGCGGCCCAGAACAGGCGGGTGTTGCGCTGTCCCTCGTGCGCGGCCAGGACGAACTGGACGAGACCCTGGCCGTGGTCGCCGGCCGACGGGTGCGTCGAGGGGTGGACCGGGCGCGGCGGCGGGAGCAGCAGACGCAGGAGGGCCGGCGGGCAGGCGGCGGGCGCGAGATGGGCTGTGCCGGGCGCTGCCGTGTAGACGCCGTGGTCGGTGCGGGAGCCGGGGCCGACGAGGTAGCCGCCGGCGCCGCGGATGTCGATGCCGGGGGCGAGGCGGCCGGCGGAGTTGGGGACGGCGGCGTCGGGAGGGCCGGTCAGCCAGAGGTGGCGGCCGCCGCTGGGCGTGAGGACGACGACCGTCTCGGGGATGGTGAAGAGGTGGCGCAGGGCCAGTTCGCGCAGAGCTGCCGAGGAGTCCGTACCGGATTTCGTGTCGAGGTCGACGCCGATCAGATGGTGGGGCGGAAGCCCGCAGGCGATGCCGTAGCCGGTCGCCCACGGGGCCGCGGCGAACAGTTCGCGGATGCGGGCCGGGTCGGTCGAGGCGTCGTACACCCCGTGTCCGAGGCGGCCGCACTCGCCGTGGCAGGGCTGGGGGGCGGGGTCGTCGTGGTGGGGGGAGCGCAGGGCCGGGAGTTTCGTCCGGGACAGGGGAATGACGGCCAGTCCGCGCTCGGCGGCTGACAGGGCGTGTGCGAGGGCCAGCGTCGTGGCCTGCCGGTCGGTGGTGGCCATGGCTCTATGTTCGTACACGCGTTCGAAAAAGGGAAGGGGGTCGTGCTCGACGCGCCCGGGTGTGGAGGTTGCACGGAAAAATGTCGGCCTGCTGCACCCCTTGCGGCACTTGGGGTGGAGACGCCCGGACCACCCCGGCCTGGGTGTTAGAAGTCGCGATAGGGGTTTATCGACATGTCGTAGCACTTGAGAAGGAATCGTGCGTTCCGGTGTGGTTCGCCGGGGATTCGGTGGGCAACTCTGATCTTGCGACGTCGTGCACAGCGCCGGGGCGGTCGGCCAACTGCCTTGGTACCAGCCGTACTTCACGTTGGTGTTCTGGAGGAACAACATGGCAAGCATCCGTACCGCCCGCGTCATCGCCGCCGTCTCCGCCCTTCCGCTGGCAGCCGCACTGTTCGCCGGCGTCGCGGCGGCGGACAACGGCGCCATCGCGGACAACGGATCGAACGCGGGTGTCGTCAGCGCCGTCGGCAGCGGTGTCGGGCTCGACAACAACGGCAACTCCTCGACCACACAGCAGAACGCGGTCGGCTCCGGTGCCTCGAACCAGAGCAACACCGCCCAGGTCAAGGGCTCCGCGTTCACGGCCGTCAACCAGGGGAACAAGAACGTGGCCATCAACTTCAGCGAACTGTGGTGAGCCGGCTCGCCTGACTCGAAAGGTCAGGTGTGCTCAGGGGTGCAAGGGCGTCTGCGCGGCGGTACTTCGGTGCCGCCGCGCAGGCGTTTTCGCGTCGGGGCCGCCGACCTTGACAGTGGACTTTATCTGACGGACAGTCAGAAACTCCGGCCGGGAACGCGGGAACCCGCTCGGCGGCTGCGGTGTACCAGAAGTGTCAGTGCGATGGGCGATGCAGGACACGGCGAGGGGGCGACGTTGAGCGAGGACGAGCTGGGGGCGCGGCTGAAGGCCTACGAGGGGCGGCGCGCCGCCGTTTCCGGCAGAGGCAGGGATCCCGTCAACGCGCCCATGATCAGGCACTGGTGCGAGGCGATGGGAGACACCAACCCGGCTTATGCGGGCCCCGACGCCATAGCTCCTCCCACCATGCTCCAGGCGTGGACCATGGGCGGCCTCTCCGGCCACGAGGGACGCACGGGGGACTACGACGAGCTGCTCACCCTGCTGGACGAGGCGGGCTGCACCTCGGTCGTGGCGACCGACTGCGAGCAGGAGTACGTGCGACCCCTGCACCCCGGGGACGAGATCACCTTCGACACGGTGATCGAGTCGGTGTCCGAGCGGAAGACGACGAAGCTGGGCGCGGGGTACTTCGTCACCACGCGGACGGACGTCCGGGCGGGCCACGCCCTCGTGGGCACGCACCGCTTCCGCATCCTCAAGTACGCCCCCGCACGCCGACGGAAGCCGGAGCAGCCCGCCCGGCGCCCGCGACCCGTCGTCAACCGTGACAACGCCGGCTTCTGGGAAGGAGTCGAGCGCCACCGGCTGCTCATCCAGCGCTGCACGGACTGCGCGACCCTGCGCTTCCCCTGGCTGCCGGGCTGCAACAAGTGCGGCGGCCCCGACTGGGACACGGTCGAGGCAAGCGGCGAGGGCACGGTGTACTCGTACGTCGTCATGCACCACCCGCCCTTCCCGGCCTTCTCCCCTCCCTACGCGGTCGCCCTCATCGAACTCGCCGAGGGCGTAAGGATGATCAGCGACGTGGTGGGAGTGCCCTACGACAAAGTGCGCATCGGAATGCCCGTGCGGCTCGAATTCCAGGTGTACGACGAGGAGTTGGTACTGCCGGTGTTCCGTGCCCGGGAGGGGGAGGCCGTATGAGGGCCGGTGAGAAGCTGCCGCCGCTGGAGATCCCGATCACCCGCACCCTGATCGTGGCCGGCGCCATCGCCTCCCGCGACTACCAGGACGTGCACCACGACGCCGAGCTGGCCCGGCAGAAGGGCTCCCCGGACATCTTCATGAACATCCTGACGACGAACGGCCTGATCGGCCGCTACATCACCGACCACTTCGGCCCGACGGCCGTGCTGCGCAAAGTGGCCATACGGCTGGGAGCGCCCAACTACCCGGGCGACACAATGGTGTTGACGGGCACGGTGGAGACAGTCGTGGAGCAGGCCGACGGCGACACGGCGACGGTCCGGGTGGTGGGGGCGAACGGCATCGGCAGCCATGTCACGGGCACGGTGACGGTCACCGTCCCCGCGGAAGGCCCGGGGGGTGCCGGATGAGCGTCCGCAGCCGGGACGGCCTCGGCGGGCGGGCCGCGATCGTCGGCATCGGCGCCACGGAGTTCTCCAAGGACTCGGGGCGCAGCGAGCTGCGGCTGGCCGTGGAGGCGGTGCGGGCCGCGCTGGACGACGCCGGGCTGACACCGGGGGACGTGGACGGGCTGGTCACCTTCACGATGGACACCAGCCCGGAGATCACCGTGGCCCAGGCCTGCGGGATCGGCGAACTGTCCTTCTTCTCCCGCGTCCACTACGGCGGCGGCGCCGCTTGTGCGACCGTCCAGCAGGCGGCGCTCGCGGTGGCGACGGGGATCGCGGAGGTCGTGGTCTGCTACCGCGCGTTCAACGAGAGGTCGGGCCGCCGCTTCGGCTCCGGGGTGCAGCACCGGGAGCCGTCGGCGGAGGGCGCGGCACTCGGCTGGTCGCTGCCGTTCGGGCTGCTGACCCCGGCGTCCTGGGTGGCGATGACCGCGCAGCGGTATCTGCACACATACGGGCTGACCCCCGAGGCGTTCGGGCAGGTGGCGGTCGTCGACCGGAAGTACGCGGCGACGAACCCGGCCGCGTACTTCCACGGCCGCCCGATCACCCTCGCCGATCACGCGGCCTCGCGCTGGATCGTCGAGCCGCTCAGGCTCCTGGACTGCTGCCAGGAGACCGACGGCGGCCAGGCGATCGTCGTCACCTCGGTGGAGCGGGCCCGCGATCTTCCCCATCCGCCCGCCGTCATAGCGGCGGCCGCCCAGGGCGCGGGCCGTGCGCAGGAGCAGATGACGAGCTTCTACCGCGACGACCTGACGGGCCTGCCGGAGATGGGCGTGGTCGCCCGGCAGCTGTGGCGCACCTCCGGGCTGACGCCGGCCGACATGGACGTGGCGATCCTGTACGACCACTTCACACCGTTCGTGCTGATGCAGCTGGAGGAGTTCGCGTTCTGCGGGAAAGGGGAGGCGGCGGACTTCGTGGCCGGGGAGTCGTTGCCGATCAATACGCACGGAGGGCAGCTGGGGGAGGCCTACCTCCACGGGATGAACGGGATGGCGGAGGGGGTGCGACAGCTGCGCGGGACGGCCGTGAACCGAATACCGGGAGCGGGACGGGTCCTGGTCACCGCAGGCACCGGCGTGCCCACATCCGGCCTGGTCCTGACCGCGGACGGCTGAGCGGCGGGGTCCGGGAGCCAGGGTGGGGGCCAGGGTGGCCGGGCGCCCCCCCAGGGGTCATCCCGCAGTACTCCGGGGCTGCTCCTCCACCTACAGGAGGTGCAGCTACCTCCACCCCTACAACCTGAGGCGGACTCGGCTTCGGGACCTGCGGCCGATGAGCCGGAGGTGCCCTCGCTCATAGCGTGGAGCCATGACCACACCCGTCTGCACCAGCGCCTCGACCGCTGCCGAGCCAGCGGCGCTGACCCTCCCGTATCCGTCGTTCGCGTCGTACGTGAGGGCCCGGCAGCCCGTGCTGCTGCGTACCGCCCGGTCGCTGACCGGCAACCCGAGCGACGCGGAGGACCTGCTGCAGACCGCGCTCACCAAGACATATGTCGCCTGGGAGCGGATCGAGGACCACCGTGCGCTCGACGGCTATGTGCGCCGGGCGCTGGTCAACACGCGCACCTCGCAGTGGCGCAAGCGCAGGGTCGACGAGTTCGTGTGCGAGGAGCTGCCCGAGCCGGAGCCCGTGCGGGGCGGGGACGACCCGGCCGAGCAGCAGGCACTGCACGACGCGATGTGGCGGGCGATCATGAAGCTGCCCGCCCGGCAGCGAGCGATGGTCGTCCTCAGGTACTACGAGGACCTCAGCGAGGTCCAGACGGCCGAGGTGCTCGGTGTGTCGGTGGGTACGGTGAAGTCTGCGGTGTCGCGCGCGCTGGGCAAGTTGCGCGAGGATCCTGAGCTGGGGCTTGTGCGGTAATGCGGCTGCCTGGGGCCCGTTGAGGGCCTACCTGGTGGCAATTGGTGGCCGACGTGATGTGATCGATCATCGGCACCTAGTGACATACCGCGCGGTATGTGCGCAGAATCAGCGCAACCCTTGCCGCCGCGTAGGCAATGTCGCCCCGGGAGGACACCGTGCTGAGCACGATGCAGGACGTACCGCTGCTGATCTCGAGGATCCTGACCCACGGGTCGACGGTCCACGGGACATCGCAGGTGACCACCTGGACCGGGGAGGGCGAGCCGCACCGCCGCTCCTTCGCCGAGATCGGAGCCCGCGCCGCCCAGCTCGCGCACGCTCTGCGCGAGGAACTCGGGGTCGTGGACGCCGACCGGGTGGCGACCCTCGCGTGGAACAACGCCGAGCATGTCGAGGCCTACTTCGCGATCCCCTCCATGGGCGCGGTGCTGCACACGCTCAACCTCCGCCTCCCGGCCGAACAGCTGGTGTGGATCGTCAACCACGCGGCCGACAGGGTCGTCATCGTCAACGGCTCGTTGCTCCCGCTGCTCGCCCCGCTGCTGCCGAAGCTGCCCACGATCGAGCACATCGTCGTCACCGGCCCCGGTGACCGCTCCCTCCTCGAGGGCGCCCGCCCCCAGGTGCACGAGTACGAGGACCTGATCGCGGACAGGCCGACCGGCTACGACTGGCCGGAGCTGGACGAACGCCAGGCCGCCGCCATGTGCTACACCTCCGGCACCACGGGCGACCCCAAGGGCGTGGTGTACAGCCACCGTTCGATCTATCTGCACTCCATGCAGGTCAACATGGCCCAGTCGATGGGCCTGACCGACCAGGACACCTCGCTCGTGGTGGTCCCCCAGTTCCACGTCAACGCCTGGGGTCTGCCGCACGCCACCTTCATGACCGGCGTCAACCTGCTGATGCCGGACCGCTTCCTGCAGCCGGCGCCGCTCGCCGAGATGATCGAGTCCGAGCGCCCGACCCATGCGGCGGCCGTCCCCACCATCTGGCAGGGTCTGCTCGCCGAGCTGACCGCCAAGCCGCGCGACGTCTCCGCCCTCACCCAGGTGACCATCGGCGGCTCGGCCTGTCCGCCCTCGCTCATGGAGGCCTTCGACAAGCTGGGCATGCGGGTCTGTCACGCCTGGGGCATGACCGAGACCTCCCCGCTGGGCACGATCGCCCGCCCGCCGGCCCACGCGGTCGGTACGGAGGAGGAGTTCGCGTACCGCCTGACCCAGGGCCGTTTCCCGGCCGGCGTCGAGGCCCGGCTGAGCGGCCCCGGCGGTGAGCGCCTCCCCTGGGACGGCAAGTCCGCCGGTGAGCTGGAGGTCCGCGGCAACTGGATCGCGGGCGCCTACTACAACGGCCCCGACGGCGAACCCCTGCGCCCGGCCGACAAGTTCAGCGAGGACGGCTGGCTGAAGACGGGGGACGTCGGGACGATCTCTGCCGAGGGCTTCCTCACCCTCACCGACCGCGCCAAGGACGTCATCAAGTCCGGCGGCGAGTGGATCTCCTCCGTCGACCTCGAGAACGCCCTGATGTCCCACCCGGACGTCGCCGAGGCAGCCGTGGTCGCCGTCCCCGACGAGAAGTGGGGCGAACGCCCGCTGGCCACGGTCGTGTTGAAGGAGGGCGCCACCGCCGACTTCGAGACCCTGCGCGCCTTCCTCGCCGACGAGGGCCACATCGCCAAGTGGCAGCTCCCGGAGCGCTGGACGATCATCGAGGCGGTGCCGAAGACGAGCGTGGGCAAGTTCGACAAGAAGGTGCTGCGCAGGCAGTACGCGGAGGGGGAACTGGACGTCACCAAGCTCTGAGCGATGACCGTGACCGTCGCGCGGCGGCCCGGACCCGGCGTGCGGTGACCGGACCGCTGGGCGGCGGCCCGGACCCGCCGTACGACGGCGTTCACCGTCGAACCACGGGTCTCCACCGCACACACGGATCCAGCCGTCGGCACCACGGATCCGACCGCCGCACAGGCCCTCACCGGTGTACGGCTGCGCGGCTGTAGGGCGACTCTCACCGCCGACATGCGACTTCGCCCTCGTGCGACGACTCTCACCGCCGACATGCGACTTTCACCGCCGTACGACGAATCTCACCGCCGCACGGCGGTAGCCCCCCACCCCAGCATCAGCCACAGCCCTGCCACCGCGCACACCCCACCCCAGCCCCAGTGGCCGAAGGCGAGGCCGGCCAGGGCCGAGGCGGCGGCGCCGCCGGCGAAGCCTGCGACGACGTAGGCGCTGTTGGCGGTGGCCGGGGTCGAGGTCGTGGTCAGGGCGAGGGTCTGGTTGGCGACGTGGGAGGCGACGAGGGCCGCGTGGACGGCGATCGCGGCGGCGAAGAGGGCGACGATCATGTGCCCGCCCAGCCAGAACAGTGGGACGGACACGGCGGCGAGCAGATACGCGGACCGTACGACCTTGGCGGCGCCGAAGCGGTCGACCAGCCCGCCGGCCAGGGGCGCCACCGCGCTCGCGGTGAGCCCGAAGAGGCCGAACAGACCGGCGGTCGCGGTGGACAGGCCGTAGGACTCGCCGGTCAGCAGCAGGGCGAGCGAGGTCCACAGGGCGCTCCAGGCGCCGTACATCCCCGCCTGGCGCAGGCACGCGCGCCACAGGTCGGGCGAGTGGCGCACGACGGACGGCATGGCGGCGAGGCCAGAGAAGAGCGAACCTTGGCGGCGGGGCGTCTCCGCGGGGAGGGCGAGCGCGGTCACGAGACCCAGCACGGCGGTCAGCGCCGCCGCGCCGAGGAAGGCCGTCCGCCAGCCGAAGGCCTGACCGACCAGCCCGCCGAGCACCCGAGCGGCCACGATGCCGGCGAACAGGCCGGAGATGACGGCGGCGACATGGCGGGCGCGGCGGTCCGCGGGGGCGCGGGCGGCGACCAGGGGGACGAGCAGCTGAGGGACGACCGTTGCCGCGGAGGCGACCAGCACCGCGGCCGCGAGTGCGGTGGTCCCGGCGGCCGTGGCGCCGACGACCAGGGCCGCGGCGGTGACCAGGGACAGGACGGCGACCAGTCGGCGCCGGTTCACGCTGTCGCCGAGCGGGGCGAAGAAGAGCAGCCCGGCCGCGTAGCCGAACTGTGCGACCGAGGCGATCCAGGCGACCGCCGAGGGGGTCGAGCCGAAGTCGTGGGCGATGAGGGGGAGCAGGGGCGCCGCGAGATAGATGTTGGCGGCCGTGACGGCGGTGCACAGGGCGATGAGGGGCAGGAGCAGGCGGGATGCGACTGCCGGCTCCGTGACGGCGGTCCGGACCGGTTGCGCTGCGGTGGTGGACGGCATGAGCGGACGGACTCCTTCGAGTGTTCCTTCGAGTTGCTTCGAGTTGCTTCGAGTTCCTCGGGTTCCTTCGAGCCAGCTCTAACAACTAACTGGTTGGTTGGAAGGACAACACCGTGCACCACCCGCCGATTCCCTGTCAACCAAATAGTTGGTTACCGACCTCGGAGCGGTACCCTGCCCCCATGGCAGTCAGAGACCCCGAGGCCACCAGGGCCCGGATCTTCGAGGCGGCGGTCGCCGAGTTCGCCGCCCACGGCATCGCGGGCGCCCGCATCGACCGCATCGCCGCCGCGGCCAAGGCCAACAAGCAGCTGATCTACGCCTACTTCGGCAACAAGGCGGAGCTGTTCACCAAGGTCCTGGAGAAGGTCATGCTCGACCTGGCGGCGGCCGTCCCCGTCGACCCGGACGACATCGAGGGCTGGATCGACCGCCTGATGGACTACCACGAGACCCACCCCGAGGTACTGCGCCTGCTCTTCTGGGAGGGCATGGAGTACGGCACCACCGACCTGCCGGACGAGGCCGAGCGTCAGGAGCACTACCGCCTGAAGGTGGCGGCGCTGCAGGACGGCCAGGCCCGCGGCGTCATCACCGACGCCATCCCGCCCCGCGACCTGCTCCTTCTGCTGACCGCGCTGGCCAACTGGGCCGTCGTCGTCCCCCAGATGCGCCGCATCCTCGCGGGCACCGACGACACCGACCGCGACCGCCTGCGCACCTCGATCAAGGAGGCGGCACGCAGGCTCGTCGCGAAGTAGCCCCTGGGGAGGGCTGGAAGTAGCCCTTGGGGAGGGCTAGTTGGTCCCGATCCGCGACAGCAGATCGACGATCCGGCTCTGCACCTCGCCGCTCGTGGAACGCTCGGCGAGGAACAGGACGGTCTCGCCGGAGGCCAGCCGCGGCAGGTCGGCCTGGTCGACGGCAGCGGTGTAGACGACCAGCGGGGTGCGGTTGAGCTGGCCGTTCGCCCGCAGCCAGTCGATGATCCCGGCCTGGCGCCGGTGCACCTGCATCAGGTCCATCACCACCAGGTTCGGCCTGAGCTGCCCCGCCAGCGTCACCGCGTCCGCGTCACTCGCGGCCCGCGCCACCTGCATCCCGCGCCGCTCCAGCGTCGCGGTCAGCGCCAGCGCGATCTCCGCATGCTCCTCGATCAGCAGCACCCGCGGCGGATGCTGCTCGCTGTCCCGCGGCGCGAGCGCCTTCAGGAGTACGGCGGGGTCGGCGCCGTACGCCGCCTCGCGCGTCGCCTGTCCGAGCCCCGCGGTCACCATGATCGGCACCTCGGACGCCACCGCAGCCTGCCGCAGCGACTGCAGCGCGGTCCGGGTGATCGGCCCGGTCAGCGGGTCCACGAACAGGGCAGCGGGGAAGGCCGCGATCTGCGCGTCGACCTCCTCGCGCGACTGCACGATCACCGGCCGGTAGCCGCGGTCGCTCAGCGCCTGCTGGGTCGTCACGTCCGGAGCCGGCCAGACCAGCAGCCGCCGCGGGTTGTCGAGCGGCTCCGGCGGCAACTCGTCGTCCAGCGGCACCGGGCGCGGGGTGTCCGCGATCTCCACGGCCCCACCGGGACCGTCCAGCGGCTCCGGCCCCTCGGCGGCGTTCTCGTCCGGCGCCCCTATGGCGTACGACCGCCCGGTGCCCTCGGTCATCTGCGCCAGCCGCGACTGCCCGGCCATCGACGGCTGAGGCTGCGCCGCTACGGGCGTCTGTTCGGCCGCCGGGTGCGGACGGGCCGCCTGCTCCGGTGCCGCGGCGGCGGGCTCGGTCCGCGTCCCCAGCTTGCGACGCCGGCCGGAACCGCTCGGGTTGTGCGGCGCGGGTGTCGAAGACGGCTGCTGCACCTGCGCGGCCTGCCGGGTGAAGGGCACCCCCTGGCCCAAGGTCCGCACGCTGATCGCCTGGCTCTGCGCGGAGTTCGGGTCGACGGGGGCTGCCGGTGCGGCGGGCGCGGCGGCTGCTTCGGCGGGGAGGGGCTGGGCGGGACGTGCCGGTGCCTGGCCCTGCGCCGCGGGGGCCTCCGGGGGGAGCGGGGTGCCGGGGGCCGGGGTGGACTGACCGGCGGGCGCCTCCGCGGGCGCAGCGGGAAGCGGCTGAGCGGCGGCGTCAGGTACGGCCTGGCCGGTGCCGTTCTGCGCGGCGGCGGCCTGTGCGGCAACGGGCGCGGCCTGCTGCACCGGCACCCCCTGCTCTGCCGTCTGTCCGCCGGCCTCCTGCGCCACGGCACGGCGACGGCGGCCCGTCGGCGCGCTCGTGGGGTGCGGCTGCGGCGGAGTGTGGTCGCCGGACTGGTCGTGCGGAACGGCATCGTGACGACCGTCGTCGACCAGCCCGTCACCGGAAGCATCCTGGCCACCGGGCCCGGGAACCTGCGGCGAAACAGGAACCTGTGGCGAAACAGGAACCTGCGGCGGAACAGGAACCTGTGGCGGGACAGAAACCTGCGGCTGAACAGGAACTTGCGGCGGAACAGAAATCGGAACCGGCGACTGCCCCGGAACCTGAGGCTGCCCCTGCACCGGTACGGATGCTTGCCCAGGCACCGGCGCCTGCGCCGGCACACCCGCGGCGGGAACCCGGTCCGCCTCCGCCGGGGGCAGCGCGAACACCGAACGCGGGGCCGCTTCCTGCGCGGCGGCGCGGTCGTTCGCGGCGGCCAGGGCGCGGCGACGGCGCCCGGTCGGCTCGGCGTTCTCGGCGTTCTGTACGTTCTGTGCGATTGCGGCCTGCTCGGCCTGGACCGGCTGTTCGGACGGTGTCCGGCCCGCGGGCAGGGCCGCGGGCAAGGCGCGCTGCTCGCCGCCATCGCGCCGCGCACGCCGACCGCCGGGCGCGGGCACGCCCTGCGGAGGAACGGTCCCACCCAGCCCCGTACCGACGGCCGCGGTCCCGGCGCCGTGCTCGCCGGCCATGACGACGGCACCCTCGGCGACCCCGTCACCGGCCCCCTCCGCCGACCGCCCGCGCCGCCGGCCGGTACCACCGGAGACCTCCAGCGCACCCGCGGCCGAGGCCGCGGCGGCCGCCGACTCCTCGACCGCGCGCCTGCGACGCCGCCCGGTGGGCACTCCGCCCTCCGCGTCACCGGCATCGGCCAGGTCACCGGACTCCCCCGGAGCCTCGCCGTCCAGGAAGGCGTCGACGGACGACCGCCGACCACGCCGCCGCCCGCCACCGGAGGTCTGGTCGGACGGGACACCCTCGTCGGACTCGGCACCCGAAGCCTCGACCGGGCCGTCGGCCGCGACGGCCCCGGCCCCGCCCCCGATGGGCACCTCCAGCACATACGCGCTGCCGCTCATCCCGGGCACTTCATGCGTCTGCAGCACACCGCCATGGGCCCGCACGATCCCGCGCACGATCGGCTCGTGCACCGGGTCTCCCCCGGCATACGGCCCGCGCACCTCGATCCGTACGACCTCACCGCGCTGCGCGGCGGCCACGACGACCGTGTTGTCCATGTAACCGCCCGCCGACACGGGCGCGTTGCCGGTCGCGTCGACACCGGCGACATCCGCGATCAGATGGGCGAGCGCGCTCGCCAGGCGTTGCGGGTCGACCTCGGCCTCGATGGGCGGCGCGTGGACGGCGAACTGCACCCGCCCGGGGCCGATCAGCTCCACGGCCCCGTCGACACCGGCGGCGACCACGGCGTCGAGCATGACCTTCGTACGAGTGATCTGCTCGGTCCCGGCATCGAGCAGCTGGTAGCCGAGGACGTTGTCGATGAGAGTCGTGATCCGCGAGTACCCGGCCGACAGGTGATGCAGCACCTGATTGGCCTCGGGCCACAGCTGCCCGGCGTCGTCGGCGGCGAGGGCGGCGAGCTCCCGCCGCAGCTCGTCCAGCGGTCCGCGAAGCGACCGCCCCAGCAGTGTCAGCAGCTGCTCGTGCCGCCCGGCAAGGGCCTCGTACCGGTCCTTCTCCCGCTCACCGAGCGCGGCATACCGTTCCTCGCCCGCCGCAAGCTCCTCGTCGTGCTGCTCCTGCAGCTCCTCGAGCTCGGTGACGTGCTTCTGGCGCAGGGCGGTGAGCTCGGAGGCCTGCTCCTCCTCGAGCCGCTCGATCTCCTCCGCATGCCGCTTCTCGGCGGCGGCCTTCTCCTCGGCGAGCGCATCGTACGGCCGCCGGTCGGCGAAGGTCATCACGGCACCGACGAGCTGGTCCCCGTCCCGCACCGGCGCGGTGGTCAGATCGACGGAGACCTTCTCCCCGCCCTTGGAGAACAGCACCTGCCCACGCACCCGGTGCTTCCGTCCGGAACGCAGGGTGTCGGCGAGCGCGGACTCCTCGTACGGGAACGGGGAACCGTCGGCTCGCGAGTGCAGCACGAGCCCGTGCAGCTCCTTGCCGCCGAGATCACTCGCCCGATAACCCAGTATCTGAGCGGCGGCCGGATTGACGAGGACGATCCGACCCTCGGTGTCGGTCCCGACCACACCCTCGGACGCGGCCCGCAGGATCATCTCGGTCTGCCGCTGGGAACGCGCCAGCTCGGCCTCGGTGTCCACGGTCCCGGTCAGGTCGCGCACGACGAGCATCAGCAGCTCGTCGCCGCTGTAGCCGTAACCGTCGTAGGCCTGCTGTCCGTTCTCGAGGTTGGCGCTGGTGACCTCGACGGGGAACTCGACCCCGTCGGTCCGTCGAGCGATCATCCGCGTCGGCTTGGTCCGCCCGGCGGGATCCATGTGATCGGGCCGCCGCATGGACCCCGGGATGAGCTTGGAGTCGAACTGCGGCAGCAGATCGAGCAGCCCCCGCCCCACGAGAGCCGTCCCCGGCGCTTCAAAGGCCTCAAGCGCGATGGTGTTCGCGTTGACGACGGTCCCATTGGCGTTGACCAGCACCAACGCATCGGGAAGCGCGTCGAGTATGGCTGCGAGGCGAGCAGCGCCTCGGGATGGCCTGCTGCTCACGAGACGCTTCCTCCCTGTTACCGCACCTTGCCGACCGCTCGGGCCATCTTGCCAACCGGCCCGCGACGTGTCACGCGAGGGAGTCTAAGGGCAGTGGTTGCGCTCGCGACGCCGGATGAGAGGGAGGTCGCACGACGAGTTGAAGTAGAACGTGTGCCCGCATCCTCTGGCCTGCGCAGGCTTTCGCGAGACCTTCGCCGGACTCTCACCGAGCCTTGGGTTTCCCCCGGGAGACCCCTGTGCGAGTCCCTACGGTTGCCCTTGGGGCCGCAGATCGGGCAGCAACGGCACAAGCCGGTCCCAGCGGCCGATCTGACATCCGTCGCTGCGGTCGTACGACGCGTCGACGGGCCGCCCGGCCCACCTCCCGGTGACATGTGCGGTGGCGGGCCCGCCGTACTGCATGGTGCAGACGCTGTCCTCGGGCACGGGCGCGAAGGTGTCCCTGCCCCACCGGGCGACCCGATCGAGCATCTCGCACGCACCGCTGACATCGGGATGGTCGCCGCTTCCGGGATGGCATTGGAGCTCGAACGTCCCGTCCGCACCGTCGCCCGCATGCCGGACGGTGACCGTGAGGTGGTCGCCGGCCCGGTCCTCCTCCTGCACGGGCGGCGGCGCGAGGGCGGGGCGGCCGACATCGGCGTGGGCGACGGCGGGCACGACGGAGGCGGCGGCGGTCGCGGCGACGACGAGAATCCGAGCGAACATGACCTGACTAACGCCCCACCCCCCAGGTCGGCACGGTCAAGAGGCTCGGCACGGCCCGAAAGGACTTTGCCCTGCGGCCTGCCTGCCTAGTACCGTGGGAGCCGATTGGTGACAGCACGCTCGACTGTGTCATCATCTGCACGCACCACTCGCGCTCGCGCGGGCGGCTGTGCGGGAGGCGTCGCCTAGTCCGGTCTATGGCGCCGCACTGCTAATGCGGTTTGGGCCTTAAAGCCCATCGAGGGTTCAAATCCCTCCGCCTCCGCGCAAGATCACCGAAGCCCCGGTCCACGCGACCGGGGCTTCGTCGTTCCCGGTCGTTCCCGCAAGCGCCCGTAGAGGCGTTTCCGCAGGTCACAAGGGGTACGGCAAACGGATTTCACATGGCGGCGGCAGTCATGTAATGTTCTTCCTGTCGCCGCGAGCGGGCCGAAAGGACCAGGACCGGCGGGAAAACAAAACAAGCACTCGTAGCTTAACGGATAGAGCATCTGACTACGGATCAGAAGGTTGCAGGTTCGAATCCTGCCGAGTGCACACAGGTCGAGGGCCCCGGAGAGATCCGGGGCCCTTGGTGTTTTCCGTGGCGTAAGTCGGCGAAGTGCGGGAACGGTTGATCAGGCGGAGGGGGGCGCCTCCTTCCGGTGCCGCTCGGTGTCGTGGCCGCCGTGTCCGTTGTCGGGGTGGAGCGTGACCTCGCCGTCGGTCCAGACCGCGATCATGTCGCTGCCGTCGAAGAAGAAGGTCCCTCCGGTTCTGTGGTCGGCGAAGTGCTCGGGCTCGGTTGTGCCGGACGGCGGTGGCCGGCGGTCCGGTGCCGAGTATGTCCGCGCACAGACCTGGGGCGAGGGCCGGAACCCAGCTCTGTCCGGTCTGTCCGGAACGCAACGACGTGTCATTCCGTCTTGAAGTCAGCCGAACGGCGAGCGATGCCCAACCCTCTTTAATCGCACGCCCGTTCGACATGGAATGCGGTCAGCATACTGACCCCGCGGCGCTGTCCGGCACGACGTCAAAAGACAGGACTGACAAAGGCGATGGACAGATTCCGTGCTGCCGCACGGGTGGCGCTCCCGCTCCCGCTCCTGCTGCCCCTCCTGGCGGCCGGACCGGCTGCGCATGATGGACCCGCTGTTGACCACCACCGTCACCATCGCCTGCGAGGCCGAGCCCGGCACCTATCCGGTCCTGCGGCGTGGCGCTGGAGACGTGGGCCCGGACGAGCACCCGTTCCGCTGGGCGCGGGTGCGCGTCGAGCCGGCCGACGAGGCCGCGCGCCGGGTCTGCCGCGACAAGGTGAAGGAACCGCTCCGGCCCGCCCCGGAGGAGCGCTGGGCTCCGGGCGCCACGTGGCCCCAGTCGGAGTGGGACGTGCGGACCTTGCGGGCCGGCCACCGCATCACGATCACCGACAACGACGACGAGGGAGCGGACGGGGACATCAGCCTCACCTCGCGTGCCTTCACCGACCACCCCGTCCTGCGCGGCGCCAAGGCGGTCCTGTCCGCCACCACCACCCTCAAGTGCGACGCAACTCCCGGCCTCTACGTCGTCTACCGGCACGACGCCCACCTGTCCGGCCCCGACAGGCCGTGGGCCCGGCTGCGCGTCACCGGTCACGCCCGAGGCAAGGCCTGCTCCACGGAGCAGACGGCCGCGCATTCCGCCGCCGCATCGCGCCTCGGCGTGGTGGCTTGGACCGTGGGCGGCATGATCCTCGCCGGCGTGGCGGGGGCACTGCTCCTGAGAGCCAGGTCCCGCCGCGGGAACTCCGCCTGACAGCCGCGCGCGATCGGCGGATGACTGCCGGTCTGCGGACTTCTGCCAAGGGCGGTAGGGGACTTGACACACAGATGAGAGGCCCCGGAGAGATGCGGGGCCTCCTGTATCTGGGGAGTGCGGCGGTCGTGGGTGGAGACAGCGCTCGGCGCCCGGAGCTGTGCTCCGGGCGCCGAGACCCAAGTCGGTCAGCTACGTGACGCGATCAGCGGCCACCTAATCGCAGGTACTGGAGCCGACGTGGTTGTTCTGGCCGCCCGCGTTGCCCTCGCCATTGAGCGCATTGCCCAGAAGGCCGTTGAGCAGTCCCACCTGGCCGAGGATGTCGACATTCAGGTCGTGGGACCTGCACCCGCCGCCTTCATGCATGAGGTTCGCGGGCTGGGCGGTGGCGGTGCCGGTGGCTATGAGGGTGAAGCTGCCGAGGATGGCGGCCGCGACAGCGGCCTTCTGAAGCTTGCGCATTACTCCTCCTTGGGTCGGATGAGCGCACCTCTAAGATCCACTAAGCGCTCATTTGGGAGGCTAATCCGATATGTCTCGCCGCGCTCTTCGGGGCTGGCATACGGGGTCAAAGACGCGCAACCGGGCGAACCGGGTATCGTCGCTCCGGCCTGTGACAGGTCCGAATCCTGTTGGTTTCACGCGTATTTGAGGCCCCGAAGGATTTCGGGGGCCTCGTGGTCGTGGTGATCTGACACCGACACAGATGGACGAGTTCAAGCGGCGGGCCGCGAGGGGGTGGAGGGCCTCGGTGGTGCTCGGGTGGGCGATCTCGTCCAGCACGTGCCGCCACTCGTGGCCGGCGAGGGCCGGGTGGGCCAGATCCCAGGCGGTGGGCAGCGGGGCGAGCTCGCTCTCGTGAGGGTGCTCCGGGTTCAACGGTGCCGCGCCTGGTCGCCGCACCCGTGGGGTGGGCGGCCCGCCCTCGCCGAAGCTGCTCGGCGTGGAGCGGGATACCGGCCCGCAGCAGGTCCGGCTCAGTCCGTTCGGCAGTGCTCTTCCAGGTAACCGGCCGCCAGGGCGCTCGCGCGGGTGAACCAGTCGGTCAGGACGGCGATTTCGTCGGGGGAGTAGTCGGCGAAGAGCTCGTTCAGGCGGGCGTAGTACGGCTCGTAGACCTCGCGGACACGGGCCTCCGCGTCCGGCAGGGCGGCCACGCGGACCCGGCGACGGTCCGTCGGATCGGGGCGGCGGGTGACGTAACCGGCGCGTTCCAGACGGTTGAGGATCCCGGTGACCGCGCCCGTGGTGACGTGGGCGCGGGCTGCCAGGTCACCGGCCGTGAGCAGGTTCTCGCCGGCCTCGATGACGTAGGCGAAGCAGGTCAGGTCCGTGACGTTCAGGCCGATCCGCTGGGCCATCTCCTGCTGGCCGATCAGGCTGGTCGCGATGAGGTGGTCCATCGCCGACAGCGCCTGGGCCGGGGTGGCGGTCGGGCGCGGCTTGGCTTGCATCCGGATTCCTGATTCCCTTAGATCGTGAGAGGTTTATGAGGTAAATTTCTTAGGAGGTGAGGGATCTGGCGGCCGTACTGTCCGGTCGCCGTCCGGATCCCGTTCGTCCTCGGGGAGGCGGGTACATGAGCGCACACCAGTATGACGAGGGGCACACGGTCGCGGGCTGGACCGGTTTCGCGGTCGCGAGTGCGGGGGCTGTGGTGCTGGGGCTCGGGGTGTGTACGGCATCGGTGATAGCGCTGGCCGGAGGGCTCGGCATCGTGGTCGTGAGCGTCCTGGTGACCTGGGCGCTGCACCTTGCGGGGTGGGGCAAGCCGCCGGGGCGGCGGCCCAGGGAGCAGTGGGGATGGCGGGTACGGGATCTGGCGGCGCGGGAGGGGCATCCCGGGTGCGTCGGCTGCCGGCTGGCCGGGCGCGGGCGGGGAGCAGGTCGTACGGCGGAGTCGTACGGCGCGGTGGTCGCGGCCGGCGGCGGAGAGCCGGAGCCTGCTGCAGTCGCTGAGTCAGGGCGCTGAACCGGCTGCACCAGGACGTCGACCTGCTCAAACACCCTCGGCGCGGCCCATTGTCAGTGCCGCCCCCTACTCTCGAAGGCGATGGCACAGGCATGGAAGTGCTCGGGGCTGCGATGGGCGGCAGGCGGTCCCGTGCTGGCATGGGACGGCGGGCGGTGCTCGGCGCTGACCTGGGGGAAAAGGGTGGCCTTCAGGGTCGCGGACGGGGGTGTGCGGACGTGTGTGGGAGCGCGGGGACATGCTTGTCCGGTGCGGGTGGTCGTGCCGGGGCGGAGTACGGGGGCGCGGTGCGAGGAGTGTGCGCGGCTGGACCGGGCGCACTCGGTGGCCGCCGACACGATCGCGGACGACCCGCGGCCGTACCACGTGTATCTGGCGTGGTTCGGGCCCGGCATGGTCAAGGTCGGGATCACGGCCGAGGAGCGGGGCTCCGCTCGGCTGCTTGAGCAGGGTGCGGTGTGCTTCAGCTGGCTGGGGGTGGGGCCGCTGATGGCGGCGCGGCGCACCGAGGAGTTGCTGCGGGCCGCGCTCCAGGTGCCGGACCGGATTCCGTACGCCGAGAAGCGGGCGGTGCGGTCCGGGTTGCCGGTGGCGGAGGCGGAGCGGGCGGCAGAGGTCGAGGAGTTGCACGGGCGGGCGCTCGCACTCGACGGCTGGCCGGAGTCACTGGCCCGTGAGCCCTGCCAACCGGTCGATCACGCCGAGGTGTTCGGGCTCGCCGACCTGCCGTCCGCCGTCGGCGAGGTGACCGAGCTTGTCGCGGGCGGGGCGGTGAGCGGGCGGTTGGTTGCGGCGGCCGGGCCGGATCTGCATCTGGTGGCCGCGCGTGGCGTCGTTGTGCTGGATACGCGGTTGATGCGGGGGTGGGAGTTGCTCCCTGTCGAGGGACCTGTAGGCGAGGGCGAACTCACCCTTCCGATAAAGGAGTTGAAGCGTGGACCCAGCGCGCAGGACGGCTTGTTCTGAGTTGTCGGTCGCACCTGGACGGGCCGGCGTGCGGCGCCTCGACCAGGTGTGCCAGTTGTACGCGCATGACCTCACGGCCGCGGGTCGTCCCAATCGGCGTTGCCGATAGCCGGAGCCCGGGCATGGTCCGGCGTTTGCAAGAAGCCCGGCACGAAGGCGCCTTGCCAGGTAAGGACTGCGCCATGCCAGGTACGCGCGCCTGTCGCGATGTCCTCCGGGGCCACGTACTCCACGAGAGAGCGCAACTCGGGGTACTACTCCACCACCCCTCGGCCTTGCGGCGCTCGCGGTCGGTCTCGGCCAGGCTCAGCAGATCGCACAGAGTCCGAATGTCGTGATCACGGAAGGGCACCCAACCGCGCTCACCACCCAGCTTGCGGAGCGAGGACTGTGGATACGCGGTTGCCGCGCGCGAACTGACCTGCGGTCACATCGGACTGCCTCCCCCCCCGCTCAGCGACACCAGTTGGCGGAAGTGCACCCTGCTGCCTGACCCAGGGCCGCAGGGCGGAGCCACCTCCCCCACCCATTTGGAAGCCGCCCGGGGCACCTGACTGCGCACAAGGAGTCCCGCCAAGCCGGACCGGCCGCGGAGTCGTTGAATCAGGCTATTTCGAAGGCCGCTGGCGACGAGCGGCAACCAACGTTTAAACAACCAAAATTAGCAGTGAATTGGCAAACCCGACTGACCTCTGGGCTACTCCGGCTGTATCAGGCTGACTCCTGGATCTGGGCCTGGATCTGGGCCTATGGCGAGGCCGACATCGACCGCGGTTTATTCGTAGAGTGAGTGTTGCGCGTTAGGAAGGCAGAGGAGGAAATGACAGGCGCAAAGCCCTCCTCCTCTGCCTGCCCCTATCTCACGCGGGGATAGGTGTCATGCACACTGGTTGCCGACGCCGTCACAGTCGCCATCATCACCGCCGTGGTAGGCGATCGTGCTGGACTGGACCGTTGCGGTCTTTGTGGCGGTGTGAAGGACTGACGGCGCGGCCATCGCGGATCCGGCCGTGGCTGCGAGAGCGAAGCCAAGGGCGGCGCCGAACGCGATTATTCGTGACATGGATATCTCCAAGCGTGTTTGGTGTGTTGCTTCTTGTCCCTCACTCTGCAGACTCCTGCGGCAGGTTTCATCTCGGGCGCGGCCAATCGTGTGACTCGCCGCGGAATCGTCCCGCCATGTCTCTGACGAGCGGGAATACCTGCGTTCCTGTTCCCGGTTCACTGGCACCTCTTCCGTGCCTGAGGCGGCCGCTGACCGGTGGCGTCGAATGGCCCATCACATACCGGAAGGAGGAAGCGGAACAGATCGCGCTGATAAGGGAGTTCGGCGTGGGTCGCTTCACCGCCATGCTCTACCCGCACAAGCCGGGGCATGGCGCAGTGGCTCAACAGCTGGGCCGCGGACTTCGCCGGCCGCACTCCGGACTGTCTGCACACATCAACTCCCTTCCCAGAGTCGGATGTTGCGGGTTGCGTCCAGCAGGCCATCGAGGCGGGGGCACGTGTCTTCAAGGTGCATGTGCAGGTGGGGACGTAACCCGGCGGGCGAACTCCTCGACCCTGCATGGGGGTTGTTGGCCGAGGCCGGGGTCCCCGTGGTGATGCACTGCGGCGGGCGCTGCCACGGCTGGGAGCGGCTGGAGCTGGGGGACGAGTGGCTGCGGGCCGTCTGCCATGACAACGGGGCGCGGCTGTTCGGGCTGTGAGAGCCCATGGGCGGGTGCCGCAGGTCAGGAGCTTCCCAGGGGTTCCCTGAGAGGTACCTGTGCGTTTCTCAGGGAAATCACAGGTTGCCGAAAGGGTGCTCTCAGAGGATCCCGACAGTGTGTCCACCATGACCACGACCTCGCCCCAGGGGCGCACCGAACTGCTGAGGCCGGACGGGAGCCCCGTCCGAGTGCTTGTGGTGGACGACGAGATGTCGATCACTGAGCTGCTGTCCATGGCCCTTCGCTATGAGGGATGGCAGATCCGGAGTGCGGGGGATGGCACGGGTGCCATCCAGACCGCGCGGGAGTTCCGGCCCGACGCCGTCGTCCTCGACATGATGCTGCCGGACATGGACGGGCTGGCCGTCCTGGGGCGGCTGCGCCGTGAGCTGCCGGACGTCCCCGTTCTTTTCCTCACCGCCAAGGACGCGGTGGAGGACCGGATCGCCGGTCTCACCGCCGGTGGCGACGACTACGTCACCAAGCCGTTCAGCCTGGAAGAGGTCGTCGCACGGCTGCGGGGGCTGATCCGGCGTTCCGGTGCCGCCGACCGGCGCTCGGACTCCGTGCTCGTGGTCGGTGACCTCACCCTCGACGAGGACAGTCACGAGGTCAGCCGCGCCGGCGAGGGCATCCACCTCACGGCCACCGAGTTCGAGCTGCTGCGCTTCCTGATGCGCAACCCGCGGCGCGTGCTCAGCAAGGCGCAGATACTCGACCGGGTGTGGTCGTACGACTTCGGTGGGCAGGCCAATGTGGTCGAGCTCTACATCTCGTATCTGCGGCGGAAGATCGACGCCGGCCGTGAGCCGATGATCCACACCCGGCGGGGAGCCGGTTATCTGATCAAGCCCGCCGTGTCATGAGCGGGCGGCGACGACCGCGTACGCAGATGCGACGAGCGGGACAGCCGCGCACCCTGCGAGCGCGGCTCGTCGTCGCGTCGGTCGTGTTGATCGCCACCGTGTGTGCGGTGATCGGTACGGTGACGACACTGGCGCTCCGGTCTCATCTCTACGGCCAGTTGGACGGGCAGCTGCATGAGGCCACGTCGCGTGCGTCGGGCGTCTTCCAGCCTCCCGGCCTGGGCAAGGGCGCGCCCGGCCAGGGCAATCAGCACAGTCGGATTCGCAAGACGATCGATCTCAGCGACTTCGTCAAGCACGGCCCCGGCCAGCCCCCCGGCACGATCGCGGCCACGGTCGTCAACGGCTCCGTCACCGACGGCAAGGTCGGCAAGAAGTCGGCCTCCGACTTCGAGATGAGTGCCCATGACCTCACCGACGCGCAGATGACCGCGCTCGGTCAGGTCTCCCAGGATGGCCGCCCGCACACCGTGGACCTTCCGGGACTGGGCACGTACCGGGTTGAGTACATGGGTGGCTACTACGTCGGCTTCCCCACCAAGGAAACCGACAACACCATCAACACCCTCATCCTCGTAGAGGTAAGCGTCACCGCCGCCGGCCTCGGCGCAGCCGTGGTCGCCGGCTATGTCCTCGTAGGCGTCGCCACCCGCCCCCTCCGCCGGGTTGCCGCCACCGCCACCCGGGTCTCCGAACTCCCCCTCCACACCGGCGAGGTGAACCTCTCCGAGCGCGTCCCGGAGTCCGAGACCGATCCGCACACCGAGGTCGGGCAGGTCGGGGCCGCGCTCAACCGGATGCTGGACCATGTCCATGGCGCGCTGCACTCGCGGCAGCAGAGTGAGATGCGGGTACGGCAGTTCGTGGCGGACGCCAGTCATGAGCTGCGGACACCTCTGGCCTCCATCCGGGGGTACGCCGAGCTGACCAGACGCGGCAGAGAGCAGATCGGGCCCGACACCCGGCACGCCCTCGGCCGTATCGAGTCCGAGGCGGGCCGGATGACGCTGCTTGTCGAAGACCTCCTCCTTCTCGCCCGCCTGGACGCCGGACGCCCGCTGCAGTTCGAGCAGACCGACCTCATTCCGCTGGTCGTCGACACGGTCAGCGACTCCCGCGCGGCCGGCACGGACCACAACTGGCGGCTCGATCTTCCGGACGAGCCCGCGCTCGTGTCCGCGGACGCGGCACGCATCCAGCAGGTGCTGGTCAACCTGCTGGGCAACGCCCGCAAGCACACCGCTCCCGGCACGACCATCACCGCACGCGTACAGCGGCGCGGGCCCTGGATGTGCGTGGATGTCGAGGACAGCGGGCAGGGGATCCCGCCGGATCTGCTGCCGCACGTCTTCGAGCGGTTCGCCCGTGGCGACTCGTCCCGTTCCCGTGCCTCCGGTTCGACGGGCCTCGGGCTTGCCATCGTGCAGGCCGTGGCGACCGCGCACGGCGGTGCCGTGACCGTGGACAGTGTTCCGGGGCGCACGGTGTTCACCGTGCATCTGCCCGCGCTTGCCCCGGTGGTGCCGCGCCCGGCGCCCGAAACGAATCGGCAATCGCACTCACAGGCAGACCACAGTGCCACCACATGGGTGCAACAGGGCACTTGACCAGAGTCGTCCGCATGCGAACCGACTCTTCTCCCGGCACCCTGCCGGCGCGGGAGCATCTCCCGGCCGGCGACGCCGGTACGCCTGTCCTGGACGTAGTGATCCCCGTCCACAACGAGGAGAAGGACCTCCAGCCGTGTGTGCTGAGACTGCACGACCACCTCAAGCGCACGTTCCCGTACGCGTTCCGGATCACGATCGCGGACAACGCGTCGACCGACACCACCCCGCTGGCGGCGGCGCGGCTGGAGACGGAGATCCCCGAGGTCTCCAACTTCCGACTGGAGCAGAAGGGCCGCGGTCGCGCCCTGCGGACGGTGTGGTCCGCCTCCGAGGCGCCGATCCTCGCCTACATGGACGTGGACCTGTCCACCGACCTCAACGCGCTGCTCCCCCTGGTGGCGCCGCTGATCTCCGGCCACTCGGACCTGGCGATCGGCTCCCGGCTGGCCCGCTCCTCCCGCGTCGTGCGCGGTCCCAAGCGGGAGTTCATCAGCCGGGCGTACAACCTGATCCTCCGTGGCTCGCTGCAGGCGCGCTTCTCCGACGCACAGTGCGGCTTCAAGGCGATCCGGCGTGATGTCGCGCAGGTGCTGCTGCCGCTGGTCGAGGACACCGGCTGGTTCTTCGACACCGAGATGCTGGTCATCGCCGAGCGCGCGGGGCTCCGTATCCACGAAGTGCCCGTCGACTGGGTCGACGATCCCGACTCCACCGTCCACATAGTGAAGACGGCGACCGAGGACCTCAAGGGGGTGTGGCGCGTGGGCAAGGCCCTGGCCACCGGGTCGCTGCCGCTGGACCGGATCACCCGGCCGTTCGGCGACGACCCGCGCGACCGCGACATCCAGGACGTACCGAAGGGGCTGGCCCGCCAACTCTTCGGGTTCTGTGTCGTCGGCGGACTGTCGACCCTCTTCTACCTCCTTCTCTACAGCCTCTTCCGGCAGTTCGGCGGCTCGCAGGTCGCCAACGCGCTCGCCCTGCTGGTCTCGGCCGTCGCCAATACGGCGGCCAACCGGCGCCTCACCTTCGGGGTGCGCGGCAGCGGCGGCGCCGTCCGGCACCAGGCGCAGGGCCTGGTCGTCTTCGGCATCGGGCTCGCCCTGACCAGCGGTTCGCTCGCCGCCCTGAACGCGGCGACGTCCGACCCCGGGCACTCCACCGAACTGGCGGTCCTCATCGCCGCCAACCTTGCGGCGACCGTGCTGCGCTTCCTGCTCTTCCGCGTATGGGTCTTCCCCGACAAGAGCGACAGCGGGCAGCAGCCGTACGGGCAGCAGCCGTACGAGCAGCAGGCGTACCAGCCGCAGCCCCCGCTGCCGCAGCGCCCCGTTGCGCACCCGGACGTGCCGTACCAGAACCACCACACGACCCGGTTCCGCGCCGGTGAAGTCGCGGACCAGCGCTGGGAGGACGCCACCATGCATCTGCAGCCGGTGCGCCCGACCGACACCGATCCGAGGGACTGACGATGACCACCCACCACGACCAGACGTCCCAGCCGGGTCCCTCCGTGTGGGGGCCGCCGTCGACGGCGACCACGGACGTACAGGAGCCCGTCGTCCGGCCGGCCGCACCGGCTCGCGGGTCCGGTGCACCCGAGCAGCCCTTCGTCCGCAGATTCTGGCGCGGCCGTCCCGAGGACCCCCGCTGGGTGCGCCCGGCCTTCCTCGGTCTGCTGCTCGCCACCGGCCTGCTCTACCTCTACAACCTGAGCGCCTCCGGCTACGCCAACTCCTTCTACTCGGCGGCCGTCCAGGCCGGCAGCAAGAGCTGGAAGGCGTTCTTCTTCGGCTCGCTGGACGCGGGCAACGCCATCACCGTCGACAAGCCCCCGGCCTCGCTGTGGCCGATGGAGCTGTCGGTGCGGATCTTCGGCCTCAACTCGTGGGCGATCCTCGTCCCCGAGGTCCTCATGGGCCTCGCGACGGTCGCCGTCGTCTACGCGTCCGTGCGCCGCCGCTTCAGCCCCGCGGCCGGACTGATCGCGGGCGCGGTGCTCGCCCTCACTCCCGTCGCGGCGCTGATGTTCCGGTTCAACAACCCGGATGCCATGCTGGCGCTGCTGATGTCGGTCGCCTGCTGGTTCGTGGTCCGCGCCATCGAGGACGGCCGTACGAAGTGGCTGGTGTGGGCCGGTGTCGCGATCGGCTTCGCGTTCCTCGGCAAGACCCTGCAGGCCTTCCTGATCCTGCCGGCGCTCGCGATCGTCTACGCGGTCTGCGCGCCGGTGTCCCTGAAGAAGCGCCTCGGCCAACTGGCCGCCGCCACGGTCGCGTTGATCGTGTCCGGCGGCTGGTGGGTCGCGATCGTCGAGCTGTGGCCCCCCTCCTCCCGTCCGTACATCGGCGGCTCGCAGGACAACAGCTTCCTTTCGTTGACCTTCGGCTACAACGGCTTCGGCCGGCTGAGCGGCAACGAGACCGGCAGCGTCGGCGGTGGTGGCGGTGGCGGCGGCACCGGCATGTGGGGCGAGACCGGCTGGGACCGGATGTTCGGCTCCGAGGTCGGCAGCCAGATCTCCTGGCTGCTGCCGGCCGCGCTGATCCTCCTCGTCGCGGGTCTGGTGGCCACGCGCAAGTACCGGCGGACGTCCGTGACCCGCGGTTCGTTCCTGGTCTGGGGCGGGTCGCTGCTCCTGACCATGGTCGTCTTCAGCTACATGGCGGGCATCTTCCACCAGTACTACACGGTGGCCCTCGCCCCCTACCTCGCCGCCGTGGTGGGCATGGGCTGCGCGCTCCTGTGGGAGAGGCGGCGCGAGACCTGGGCGTCCCTCACCCTCGCGGCCGCGGTCGTGGCGAGCGCCGCCTGGGGCTACGTACTCCTCAACCGCACCTCGGACTATCTGCCCTGGCTGAAGTTCCTGGTCCTGGTCGGCGGCCTGGTCGCAGCGCTCGGCCTGATCTTCGCCGGCCGGATCAGCCGGCAGCTGGCCCTGGGGGCGGCGGCCGTGGGCATCCTGGCCTCGCTGGCCGGCCCGACCGCGTACACCCTGTCCACCGTGAACAGTGCGCACACCGGTTCCATCGTCACGGCCGGGCCGGCCGGCGCGAGCGTGATGGGCGGCGGCCGGGGCGGCCCCGGTGGCGGTATGCGAGGCGGCTTCGGCGGCGGCGGCATGCCGGGCCGGCAGAACCAGCAGAACGGCAACGGCAACCCCCAGGGCCAGAACGGCCGGCAGGGCAACGGCTTCCCGGGCGGCGGCATGCCGGGTCAGCAGAACGGCAACGGCAGCACCCGGAACCAGCAGGGCGGTATGCCCGGCGGCCGGATGGGCGGGGGTGGTGGTGTCGGCGGCCTGTTGAACGGCGCGAGCGTGAGCTCCCAGGCCAAGAGGCTGCTGGAGACCGACTCGTCCAAGTACACCTGGGTCGCGGCGGCGATCGGTGCGCAGAACGCGGCGACCTACCAGCTCTCCACCGGCGACCCGGTGATGGCCATCGGCGGCTTCAACGGCACCGACCCGTCCCCGACCCTCGCCCAGTTCAAGCAGTACGTGGCGGACGGCAGGATCCACTACTTCATCTCGTCCGGCACGGGCGGCGGCGGCATGGGCGGCAGCAGCAGCGGTACGTCCTCGCAGATCACGTCGTGGGTCGCGAAGAACTTCAAGAAGGTGACGGTCGGTTCGTCGACCTTCTACGACCTGACACAGAAGGCGAGCAGCTGACGGCGAAGGCGGTTGCCTGAAACTCGTTATACACCGTATGGCACTCAGCTATACGGTGTATGGCATGTCTACGTCCCCCCAGAGCCGGCCCCAGGGCCATCCCCGACGCTGGCTGATCCTCGGTGTCATCTGTCTCGCCCAACTCACCGTGCTGCTCGACAACACCGTCCTGAACGTGGCGATCCCCTCCCTCACCAGGGAGTTGGGCGCGGCCACGTCCGACATCCAGTGGATGATCAACGCGTACTCACTCGTGCAGTCCGGGCTGCTGCTCACCGCGGGCAGCGCGGCGGACCGCTACGGCCGCAAGAAGATGCTGATCGCGGGCCTGGCCCTGTTCGGGGTCGGTTCGCTGACCGCCGGACTGGCGGGCAGCACGGGCCAGTTGATCGCCGCGCGGGCCGGCATGGGCGTCGGCGGCGCATTGCTGTTGACCACCACCCTCGCCGTCGCGATGCAGATCTTCGCGCCCGAGGAGCAGCCGAAGGCCATCGGTATCTGGGCCGCGGTCAACGCGCTCGGGTTCGCGGCGGGGCCGCTGATCGGCGGTTTCATGCTGGACCACTTCTGGTGGGGTGCGATCTTCCTGGTCAACCTGCCGGTGGTGGCGCTGGCGCTGGTGGCCGTCGTGGCCCTGGTCCCCGAGTCGAAGGCTGCATCTTCCCGGGGGACGACCCCCGGACCCCCGGGCCGCGGGGACCGCCCCGATCTCCTCGGCGCTCTGCTCTCCACGGTCGGCATGGCCTCCCTCGTGTACGCGATCATCTCCGGGCCGGAGCACGGGTGGACGTCGGGCCGGATGGTCGGCACGGCCGCGGTCGCCGTCCTGGTTCTGGGCGCCTTCGCGTACTGGGAGACCCGGATCCCGTACCCCATGCTCGACCCGCACTTCTTCCGGGACCGCCGGTTCACGGGGGCGGTCGCCGGTGCGGTGCTGATCACCTTCGGCATGGGCGGGGCGCTGTTCCTGCTCACTCAGCATCTGCAACTCGTGCTCGGTTACGGGCCCTTGGAGGCCGGTCTGCGGACGGCACCGCTCGCGCTGACGGTCGTCGCGCTGAACTTCTCGGGGCTGTCGGCGAAGTGGTCGAGCAGGCTCGGTACGCCGGTGTCCATCGCGCTGGGGATGGTGCTGATGTCGGCCGGGCTCGTCTCGATAGCGCTGCTGGACTCCGGCGGCTATGCCGGGACGCTGGTGGGGCTGTTGCTGATCGGCGGTGGCTGCGCGGTCGCCAATCCGGCGATGGCGCACGCCATCATGAGCGCGATTCCTCCGGAGAAGGCGGGGGTGGGGGCCGGGATCAACGGGACGTTGGCGGAGTTCGGGAACGGGTTGGGGGTTGCCGTGCTCGGTGCGGTGCTCAGCTCTCGGGTGCCGTCGGCCGGGTTGGCCGCGGGGCTGGAGACGGGGCAGTTGGTGGGGGCGGTGGCGGTACTGCTGGGTGGGTTCGTGGCGGCGGCGTTGCTGCGTCGCGCTGAGCGGGCAGACTCGGGGGTGGTGGTCGCCCAGGAGCTCGGGTAGTGCGCAAGTGGGCGACTGCAGGCGGTATGGGGCTTGTCGCGCACACGCGGCGGATGCCGCATACCGGCACAGCCCCGCGCCCCTTGAGGGGGCTGCTGTCTGGCATCGTGATCAGTGAAACGTAGGTCGAGGAAGGTGCGCCAATGGTGAGGGCAGCCGAGCGGGCGGCGCGGACCAGTGTGTGGCTGGGGGGCAAGACGCGGCGGGGCGGCCGTAGTGGTGGACAGCCGTCAGGTCTCGACCGGGACAGGATCACCGAAGTCACCGTCCGGCTCCTGGACGCCGAAGGGCTGGCCAAGTTCTCCATGCGCCGGCTGGCGGCCGAGCTGAACGTCACCGCGATGTCCGTCTACTGGTACGTCGACACCAAGGACGACCTTCTCGAACTGGCCCTGGACGCGGCCTTCGGCGAGATCGGTCTGCCGGACCCGGACGCGGACGAGGACTGGCGCGACCAGCTGCGCGCGCTGGCCAGGGAGTACCGGTCGGTGCTCGTCCGCCATCCCTGGCTGTCGCCGCTGGCCGGCACCTTCCTCAACATCGGTCCGAACAACCTGGCCTTCGCCCGCGTCGTGCAACGCGTGATCCGCCGCACCGGACTGCCCACACACGGCCTGGCGGCGGCCATCTCCTCCGTCTTCCAGTTCGTGTACGGCTTCGGCACGATCGAGGGCCACTTCAACGCCCGCAGCGCCGACTTCGGCATGACCGCGGACGAGTACTTCAAGCACGCCATGAGCGCGGTCACGCAGGACCCGCAGGCGTCCGAGGTCGTCAAGGAGTCCGAGGACATCATGGCGGCCCGCGGCGGCGACACCGTGCACGAGATGTGGGAGCGGGACTTCGACTTCGCCCTGGACCTGCTGGTGGCGGGCATCGAGGCGATGGTGGCCCGGGGCTGAGACGACTCCCTTCCCGCAGAGGGCCCTACTCCCCCGGAGACCATGGTGGTGGTGACTAGTCCCCGGAGGCGAGCCGTGCCGGGAAGCCTCCGGTGGCCACCGGTCCCCACTTCTCGGGGGTGACCCGGATGATCGACTTCCCCTGCTTCACCATCGCCTCCCGGTACTCGTCCCAGTCCGGGTGCTCACCCGCGATGTTCCGGTAGTACTCCACCAGCGGCTCCACGGAGTCAGGCGAGTCGATGACCTCCGCCGTTCCGTCCACCTGCACCCACGGCCCGTTCCAGTCGTCGCTCAGTACGACGAGGCTGACCCGATCGTCCCGCTTGGCGTTGCGGGTCTTGGCGCGGTCCGGGTAGGTGGAGACGACGATCCGCCCGGAGTCGTCGACACCGCAGGTCAGCGGCGAGGCCTGCGGGCTGCCGTCGGCCCTGCGCGTCAGCAGGATCGCGCGGTGGCGGGGGCGTACGAAGTCCAGCAGTTCGTCGAGGGAGACGCGGGTGTTGGTCGCGATGTTCGGTGCCATGGCGTCAGCCTAGGCGCCCGGGCCCCGCTCGGCCTGTCCCTGCCGGGGCTATGTTCACGGCCTGCGTTCACGGCCCGCCTCACGCCTGCGGCAGCGACTCCCCCTGGACCGCCTGGATGTCCAGCTCCACCCTCAGCGTCGTGCCGATCGCGGCGATACCCGCCTGGAGCACCTGGTTGTAGTTCATGGCGAAGTCCTCGCGGCGGAGTTCCGTCGTCGCCCGGAACGCGGCGCGCGTCCCGCCCCACGGGTCCGCGCCCGTGCCCAGGTACGCCAGGTCCAGGTCCACCGGCCGTACGACCCCGTGCAGTGTCAGCTCGCCGTGCACGGTCCAGCGGTCCGACCCCGCGGCCGTGAGGCCCGTCGACCGATACGTGATCTCCGGGTACTTCTCGACGTCCAGGAAGTCCGGCGAGCGCAGATGGTCGTCGCGCATGCCGTTGCCCGTGTCGATCGAAGCAGCGCGGATCACCGCCTCCACCTGTGACTTCTCCACCTCGTCCGGGGCGATCTCGACCCGTCCGGCGAACTCCGTGAACCGCCCGTGCACGCTGGAGATCCCCAGGTGCTGGGCGACCGCGCCCACCGAGGAGTGCGCCGGGTCGATGGTCCACGGCCCGGGCGGCGGCAGCTCGGTGCCGCCCTGCCGGGTCAGCGTCACCGCGCCCAGCTCGGCCCGTCCGCTCGCCGTGACCAGCGCACTGGAGGCCACGGGTGCATACCCGACGGCCGTGACGATGACGGTGTACGCGCCCGGGGCCAGCGCGGTGGCGTCCCGTACGGTCCCCTCGGCGTCCGCCTCGGCGCGCAGCACCTGCGTGCCGGTCATGTCGGTCACCGTGACGACCGCGTGTGACACGGCCCATCCGTCCCGCGTACGGATCTTCGCGGTCAGGCCCATCTTGACTCCCGTTTCTGCCTGCAGTGCAACTGCTCGTAGAGCTGGTCGTAAAGCGACCGGCCCGTGGCGTCGGGCACGCACCTCCGCTCAGAGCGCGCACGCCGTCCGCCACGGGCCGGAGTTCGAACTACTCGCCCGGATGGGCCAGTTCGATGTCGTGGTCGTCGACCCCGCGGCCGTTCACCGTCAGGGCGGTCGCGACCGGCGGGTAGCCCGTCGCGATGACCGTGTAGTCGCCGCCGTTCAGGTCGGTGAAGGCGTAGGCCCCGTCCGTGCCGGTGGTGGCCGTTCCGACCACGTTGCCGGCTGCGTCGACCAGGGTGACCCGGGCGTCGGCCAGCGGGCCGTGCGGGGCGCGGACGACGCCCTGGAGCTGGGCGCCCGAGTCGAGGTCGATCTCGATACGGGTGACTCCGGTGCCGCCCACCTCGACGGGCAGGGCGCGCGGCCGGTACCCGGCGGCGTTCACCGCGACGGTCACGGCCCCGGGCACCAGCTCGGTGAGGGAGAACTCGCCCTGCTCACCGGTGGCGGCGGTGGCCAGCAGCTCCCCGCGGACATCGGTCACGATGACCATCGCGTCCTTGACGGGCAGCGTGGTCTCGGCGGCCCGCACCACACCGCTCAGCCCGCTGGTGCCGCTGAGCAGGATGTCGTACGAGACCGGCTCACCGTTGACCACGACCGTGGACGCCTGCGGCTGGAACCCGTCGGCGGCGGCGATCAGGACGTAGCTGCCCACGCTCGGCGCCTCAAGGGCGTAGGAGCCGTCGGCCTGCGCGACCGACCGGCCCAGCTGCCGTCCCGCCAGCGAGATCAGCGTGACGGCGGCCTGCGGCACGGGCGCGCTCTCGTTGCCGCGGACGAAGCCGCGCACCGGGATCCCGCCGGAGCCGGCCGACTCCTCGGGCCGGGCGATGGTGGCCACGGCGGCAAGCTTCTGCGTGCCGTCGTCGGCGGCCTCGGTCTCGGAGGACACGGCCCAGCTCGGGACGTGCTCGGCAGCCGGAGCAGCAGAGGCCTCGACGGCGGCCGGAGCGGCCGACGACTCGGCCGGCGTCTCGTCCGCGGCAGCGGCCTGCGCCAGCGCGCCCTTGGTCTTCAGCGGGACCTCCTTGATGAACAGGGTGATCAGGAACGCGACGGCCGCGAGGGCGCCGGCGATCAGGAAGACATCGGCGATGCCGTGGCCGAAGGCGCTCTCCATGAGGGTGCGGATCGGGGCCGGCAGCTTGTCCAGGTCCGGGATGCTGTCGGTCGAGGAGCTCGAACCGGCAAGCGCCGCACGGTACTTGGGGTCGAGGGCGGCGATGCCGTCCTTGACGTAGTGCGTGATCCGGTGGGACATGACGGCACCCAGCGCGGAGACGCCGACCGCACCGCCGAGCGAGCGGAAGAAGGTGACCGTGGAGCTGGCGGAGCCGAGGTCGCTCGGGTCGACCTGGTTCTGGGTGCACAGCACCAGGTTCTGCATCATCATGCCGATGCCGAGACCCAGCAGCGCCATGAAGATCGACATCTTCCAGTACGCCGTGTCGTAGCGGATCGTGCCGAGCAGACCGAGGCCCGCCGTCACCAGTACGCCACCGCTGACCAGCCACGCCTTCCAGCGCCCGGTGCGGGTGATGAACTGGCCCGAGACGGTCGAGGAGATGAACAGGCCGCCGATCATCGGGATGGTCATGACGCCCGACATCGTCGGGGACTTGTCGCGGGCCAGCTGGAAGTACTGGCTGAAGAAGACCGTGCCGGTGAACATCGCGACACCGACGAACAGCGACGCGAGCGAGGCGAGCGTGATGGTGCGGTTGCGGAACAGGCGCAGCGGGATGATCGGCTCGCTCGCCTTCGACTCGACGAGCACGAAGACCAGACCGAGGACGATCGAACCGCCGACCATCGTGTACGTCTGCCAGGACAGCCAGTCGTACTTGTCACCGGCGAAGGTGACCCAGACCAACAGCAGCGAGACGGCCGCGGCGATGAAGAACGCGCCGCCCCAGTCGACCTTCACGTCCCGCTTCACGACCGGCAGGTGCAGCGTCTTCTGCAGCACGATCAGCGCGAGGACGGCGAAGGGGACACCGACGTAGAAGCACCAGCGCCAGCCGAGCCACGAGGTGTCGGTGATGACGCCGCCGAGCAGCGGGCCGCCGACGGTGGCGACGGCGAAGGTCGCGCCGAGGTAGCCGGAGTAACGGCCGCGCTCGCGCGGGGAGATCATCGCGGCCATGACGATCTGGGCGAGGGCGGACAGACCGCCGACGCCGATGCCCTGGACGACTCGGCAGGCGATCAGCATGCCGGCGTTCTGCGACAGACCCGCGGCCGCGGAGCCCAGGACGTAGATGACCAGGGCTATCTGGACGAGCGCCTTCTTGCTGTACAGGTCGGCGAGCTTGCCCCACAGGGGGGTGGCCGCGGTCATCGACAGCAGGGCGGCGGTGACGACCCAGGTGTAGGCGGACTGGCCGCCGCCGAGGTCGCTGATGATGTGCGGCAGGGCGTTGGTGACGATCGTGGAGGACAGGATCGCCACGAACATGCCGAGCAGCAGACCGGAGATGGCCTCCATGATCTGCCGGTGCGTCATCGGGGCGTACTCGGCGGAGCCTCCCCCGTGCTTGGCATGAGCCCGCACACCGGCTGGTGTGGTCGTTGCCATGGGCTTCCTTCTCTTAAGTGCTTGCGGGTGTACGGGTGGTCGGTTCGAGTTCGCGTGCGGGGGGCGGGAGCCTGGGCGGCAGGGCGCGGCAGTCGTCGAAGCTGGCCCGCAGGCGTTCCATGAGCCGGCTGAGCTGGGCGACCTCCTCGTCGCTCCAGTCGGCGAGCCGCTCGGCCAGCAGCTGGGTGGTCCGCTCGGACAGCGCCTCCAGCTGGGCCAGGCCCGTGGGTGTGAGGTGCAGGATCCGGGACCGCTTGTCCGCCGGGTCGGGGGACCGGTCGAGCCAGCCGCGCTCGGCGAGGTGGGCGACATGGCGGCTGGTGACCGACATGTCCACGGCCAGCAGCTCGGCGAGCCTGCTCATCCGCATGTCGCCGTAGCGTCCGAGCAGGGTCAGCACCGCGGCGCTGCCGCTGGAGCAGTCGGACGGCATGATCCGCCCCAGCTCCCGCTTCACCGCGCCGAAGGCGCTGAACTGCCTCAGCAGCTCCTCGTACTGCGCCCGCTCGGCCATCACACCTCCCGCATTCGTTGCTTAGGGCAACCATAGAAGTCGTTGGTTGCTGCAGGCAAACAAAATGGCCCGGATGCTGCATAAAAACTTGGCAAAGACAAGTATTGTGAACGTAAATATGCAGGTGAGGGCGGTTGCGGCGGTGAACCGCCCCCCACTTGGGCCACAACCGGTGATTCGCTAGGGTCTCGGGCTATGGCTAACCCCCAGGGCCCCCAGGGCAACCACGACCCCGCAGGCAGCACCCAGATGTTCCGCGCGTTCGTCGACGAGGGCCCGCAGGGCCGCCGTCAGCAGCAGGCGCCCGCGCCGGCCGGACCGCGCATCGGCCTGATCGTCGGCATCGTCGTGGTCGTGGCGGTCGTGGCGGCCGTCGCCTGGCTGGCACTCAAGTAGGGCGTAGCGCTACTTCCACTGGACGGTGACGTCCCGCGTCTCGATGCGCATGCCGAGCGGCACGCGCCAGGCGTCGACGCACACCGTCCAGGCCTTTTCCTTCCGTGCGCCGGCACCGATCGGCGCCGGAAGGCCGACGGTCGACTCGACCGTCCCCCAGTCGATCCCGAGGGCGCCGATGATGTGCGTCCCGAAGGTCACCGTGCCGGAACGCACCGCGGTCCCGCCGGAGTTGACGAAGGCCAGCGTGACGTCTTCGCACCAGCGCTTGTCGGTGGCGCTGCGGACCGGATCGCCCCAGGTGAGCACGGCAGGCCCAGCGGGTGCCGTACGGCCGGGTGTTGCCGTCGGTGACGGCGAAGCCGTTGTCGTACGACCGGACTTGGCGCCGCCACCGGACGGCATCGGAGCGGCCGGGGTCGGTGCGGCCGTCCCCGGTACGGCCACCTCCGGTGTGTCGCTCGAACCGCCGCCCGGCGCGGGGGAGCCGCCCCTCTGCGGGCCGCCGCCGTCCAGCGGCACCAGCGTCACACCGCCGGTCGGGGCCGCTGCCGTACCGGAGGCCTGAGGCGCGCCGCCGACCACCCCGGTCGCCACGTATCCCTCGGCTCTGCCACCGCCTCCGCAGGCGGCCAGTGCGGCGCCCAGACAGACGACGGCCGCCGACGCACCGATCAGGGTGCCTCGACGGCCATGTGTCCATGTCGTCCCAGGAGTCCCACGCAGCATCGCGCCATGGTGGCTGACACTCCGTCAAATGGGAACCCTTTGAATGAGCTTGGCTCAGTCGGAGATGAGCCCCTCCCGCAGCTGCGCCAGCGTCCGGGTCAGCAGCCGGGAGACGTGCATCTGCGAGATGCCGACCTCCTCGCCGATCTGCGACTGGGTCATGTTGGCGAAGAAGCGGAGCATGATGATCTGCCGCTCGCGGGGCGGGAGTTTGGCCAGCAGCGGCTTCAGGGACTCGCGGTACTCGACACCCTCCAGGGCGGTGTCCTCGTAGCCGAGGCGGTCCGCGAGGGAGCCCTCGCCGCCGTCGTCCTCGGGCGCCGGGGAGTCGAGCGAGGAGGCGGTGTACGCGTTGCCGACCGCGAGGCCGTCGACCACGTCCTCCTCGGAGACGCCGAGCACGGCGGCGAGTTCGGGAACGGTCGGGGAGCGGTCCAGCTTCTGGGAGAGCTCGTCGCTGGCCTTGGTGAGGGCCAGGCGCAGCTCCTGCAGCCGGCGCGGGACGCGCACCGACCACGAGGTGTCGCGGAAGAACCGCTTGATCTCACCGACGACCGTCGGCATCGCGAAGGTCGGGAACTCCACGCCCCGTTCGCAGTCGAAGCGGTCGATCGCCTTGATCAGGCCGATGGTGCCGACCTGGACGATGTCCTCCATCGGCTCGTTGCGCGAGCGGAAGCGGGCCGCCGCGTAGCGCACCAGCGGGAGGTTGAGTTCGATGAGGGTGTCCCGGACGTACGCGCGCTCGGGGCTGTTCTCGTCGAGTGCGGCGAGCCGCAGGAAAAGGGAGCGGGACAGGGTGCGGGTGTCGATGGCATCCGAGGCCGGCGGGGCCGGGATGTCAGCGGCCGTAAGGGCCGGGGCCGGTGCGGTGTCGACGGCTGCCATCTCGTCGATGGAGCCGGGCACGGCGTCGGCGGGCGCTGACTCGCTCTTCGTGAGCGTGAGCACCTTCGAGCTGCCCTGGTCTGCGGACATGCCACCCCCTCTGGGTCGCGGGACGGTCGTGGCCGATGCTCCTCTGGCGAGGAGTTCAGCCTTCACCTGAATACCGGAGCCGAAGCCGCGGCAAACGCGCTTGGGGAAGAATGTCACATGTCGGCAACACGCTGTAGTGACATGTCGACATGCAAGAGGCGAATCAGCCCTGGAAAGAGGGGGTCTGAGGCTTTTTCAGCGCAGAACTGTCGGGAACGGCCCTGGTGAGCGATTCGCTCGTGCCGGTTACGCCTCGATCCTGTTTGCGGATCGCAGTCGCTGGAAGCTACGCGCGAGTAGCCGGGAGACATGCATCTGGGACACGCCGAGTTCCGCACTGATCTGCGACTGGGTGAGGTTGCTGTAGTAGCGCAGAAGAAGGATTCTCTGTTCCCGTTCGGGGAGTTGTACGAGGAGATGGCGGACGAGGTCGCGGTGCTCGACGCCGTCCAGGGCCGGGTCCTCGTAGCCGAGCCGGTCGAGGAGCCCCGGCAGTCCGTCGCCCTCCTGGGCGGCCTCCAGGGAGGTCGCGTGGTACGAGCGGCCGGCCTCGATGCAGGAGAGCACCTCCTCCTCGGTGATACGCAGCCGTTCGGCGATCTCGGCGGTCGTGGGGGTGCGCCCGAAGGCGGTCGTCAGGTCCTCGGTGGCGCCGTTGACCTGCACCCACAGCTCGTGCAGCCGGCGCGGGACGTGGACCGTGCGGACGTTGTCGCGGAAGTAGCGCTTGATCTCGCCGACGACGGTCGGCATCGCGAAGGTCGGGAACTGCACGCCCCGGTCCGGGTCGAAGCGGTCGATCGCGTTGATGAGCCCGATGGTGCCGACCTGGATCACGTCCTCCATCGGCTCGTTGCGGGAGCGGAAGCGGGCGGCCGCGTAGCGCACGAGCGGGAGGTTGGCCTCGATGAGCGCCCCGCGCACCCGGTTGTGCTCCGGTGTGCCCGGCCCGAGCCCCTTGAGTTCGCCGAAGAGCACCTGGGTGAGGGCCCGAGTGTCGGCACCGCGGCTGCGCGGCGGTGCGGCGTCCGGTGGGGCCTCGACGGCCTCCAGGGGCGGTGCTTGAGGCGCAGTACTGGCCGGCACGGTCAACTCCACCTCGCAATCGATCAACGTCTTCGGCAAAAGCGGTCATAGCATCACAAGAGATGTGCACTGGTGCAAGCACCGCATAACGCCGTGTTGAGGGCAAGTTGGGGCTCAATACGCATAAGGGCCCTGCGCCTTTATGGCGCAGGGCCCAGCGGGGTCCGGCTCAGTGCTCTCAGTACTCGTAGTCGGCGATCACCCAGGTGGAGAAGTCCTTCCACAGCGTCACGCCCGCCTGGTGCTCCGGGTGCTCCACGTAGCGCCGCAGCGCGGCCGCGTCGTCGAAGCCGGAGTTGATGGCGAAGTCGTACGCGATGGGGCGGTCGCTGATGTTCCAGCCCAGCTCCCAGAAGCGGATCTCGGGGATCTTCCCGTCCAGCGACCGGAAGGCGTCGACGCCCTCCAGGACGCGCGGGTCGTCGCGCTCGACGCCCTCGCCGAGCTTGAACAGGACGAGATGGCGGATCATGTGCGCTCCCAGCCGGGTCTACGGGTCTAGTGGGCGCCGTTGGCGAGCCAGGTGAAGAAGTCGCCTATGGCCTTGGCGGCGTCCGATATGCCCTCGAACCCTATCTGGACGTAGTCGGCCGCCTTGGCCGGGTCCGTGATGATGATGTAGAGCGCGAAGACCACGAGCACATAGACGGCGATCTTCTTGGCATTCACCGCCATTGCGGCCTCCCCAGTCACTGTTGCCCAACGACCGCACATGATCGCACGAAGGGCCCCGTCTCTCGACGGGGCCCTTCCCAAAGCGGTAGCGGAGGGATTTGAACCCTCGGTGACTTGCGCCACACTCGCTTTCGAGGCGAGCTCCTTCGGCCGCTCGGACACGCTACCGAGGGAGACCTTACAGCACGCCGGGCAGTGCTTTGAAATCGGTATTCGGGGTCGGTGTCCAGGGGCCGGTCGGTCTTCAGCGGGAGCGGAAGAATTCGGTGAGTATCCGGGCGCATTCCTCGGCGAGTACGCCCTCGATCACCTCGGGACGGTGGTTGAGCCTCCGGTCGCGTACGACGTCCCAGAGGGAGCCGGCCGCACCGGCCTTCTCGTCGCGGGCGCCGTAGACGACACGGTCCACCCGGGACTGCACGATCGCGCCCGCGCACATCGTGCAGGGTTCGAGGGTGACGACCAGCGTGCAGCCGGACAGCCGCCACTCCCCGAGGTCGGCCGCGGCCCGGCGGATCGCGAGGACCTCGGCGTGCGCCGTCGGATCACCGGTGGCCTCGCGCTCGTTGTGTCCGGCGCCGAGCACGGTCGTACCGTCCGAGGCCAGTACGACGGCGCCCACGGGCACGTCGGCGCCGGCCCGTCCGGCCTCGTCCAGGGCGAGCCGCATCGCGGCCCGCCAGCGGTCGCGTACCGGGTCGGGGGTGCCTCCTTGGGTCGCTGCAGCGGTCAGCGGACGGTCTCCAGGACCTCCGAGGCTCCCAGGGCCTCGGCGATCGTGTTCAGGGCGTCCTCGTCCAGGCTGCGCAGCTCCTTCGGGCTGACACCGAGGTCGTCGAGGATCTCGGCGTCGCCGACGGGGCTGTGCGGCACGGACTCGGCGGACGGCGTGTCCTCGTCGCCGTCGTCCTCGTCCTCACCGTCCTCTGTGCCGTCGAGGTCGAGGGAGTCCAGGTCGGCGTCGTCGTCGCCGGGCTCCCTTCCGAGCAGTTCGTCGGTGAGCAGGATCTCGCCGTAGCTGCTGCGGGCGGCGGCGGCGGCGTCCGAGACGTAGATACGAGGGTCGTCCTCGCCGTCGACGCGGACGACGCCGAACCAGGTTTCTTCCTGCTCGATCAGGATGAGCACCGTGTCGTCCTCGGTCGAGGCTTCCCGGGCGAGATCGGCCAGATCCGACAGGGTTTCCACATCGTCGAGCTCTGTGTCGCTCGCTTCCCACCCGTCTTCGGTGCGCGCGAGCAGTGCGGCGAAGTACACCGTGACTCTCCCACTGGTCTTAGGCGTGCCGGTTGGAGGTCCCCCCGGCGGGGCTCAGGGCGGGGAGAGCTGTGCTCCGAGCCCCACCCACTCGGAATCGTGGCAGAAACAAGGCGTTCAGGGGACGTCTTCGGCACCCTGTGTCCGCCTACTTTGATCGGCCACGAGCGGGATCGTACGCGGCGATCGGCGTGTGCACGCAACGGGTTGCCCTCAGGCGCGTCCCGAGTCGGACCCGAGCTACCAGCGGAAGGTGCGCATGCGCATGGCGTGGCGCAGCCGTGCGGTCTTGGCGCGCCTGGGCTGGACACGGTCCCGCAGCTCACGGGCTTCGGCGAGGTCACGCAGGAACTGGGCCCTGCGGCGCCGGCGCTCGGCGTCGGTCTCGGCCGACGGCGAGTCGCCTCGGGTTTCACGCTCAGGCAGGTCAGGCATGGGCACACCACCCCCCGGTACGTCCTCCCACTTTCCCTCTGATGGGCGGTTTGATGCCAGCGCAGGGCTCACGGGGGCGCGGTTACTGTTAGGGCATGCGTCTCCACGTCGTCGACCACCCTCTGGTCGCTCACAAGCTCACCACGCTGCGCGACCAGCGCACCGACTCCGCGACCTTCCGCCGTCTCGCCGACGAGCTGGTCACCCTGCTCGCCTACGAGGCCACGCGCGACGTGCGCACCGAACAGGTCGACATCACCACGCCGGTCTCCACGACCACCGGCGTCAAGCTCGCCCGCCCGCGACCCCTGGTGGTGCCGATCCTGCGGGCCGGGCTCGGCATGCTCGACGGCATGGTGCGGCTGCTGCCGACGGCAGAGGTGGGCTTCCTCGGCATGATCCGCAACGAGGAGACGCTGCAGGCGTCGACGTATGCCTCCCGCATGCCGGAGGACCTCTCCGGGCGTCAGGTGTACGTCCTGGACCCGATGCTGGCCACCGGTGGCACGTTGGTCGCGGCGATCCAGGAGCTGATCAAGCGCGGTGCTGACGATGTGACCGCGGTGGTGCTGCTGGCTGCCCCCGAGGGGGTTGAGGTCATGGAACGTGAGCTGGCGGGGACGCCGGTGACCGTGGTGACGGCGGCCGTCGACGAGCGGCTCAATGAGCACGGGTACATCGTGCCGGGGCTGGGGGATGCGGGGGATCGCCTCTACGGGGCGGCTGAGTAGGGCTTCGCCTTTTCGCCGTACGGGTGCGGAGGTTTCGCGGCTGCGGGTCGTTTGTGGTTGATCGCGCAGTTCCCCGCGCCCCTGAGGGGCGCGTCTCAGCAGCGCTTCGTTGAAGACGTCGGCGTCGGCTGGGGATTGGTCAGTGCCGTCAGTGCCTTGTCCGCGGCTGCCTTCGGGGTGAGGTCCTTGAAGGCTGTGCCGAGGATCAGGTCGACATCCGTGCCCTTGCGGGTGTCGGCGCGCCGTTCCGTGCCGGCGAGCTGGGTGGCGAGGACGGGGAGCGAGCTGTTGAGGGTGGACGGGGCGCCGAGCAGTATGGCGGTGCCCTTGACCTTCTTGTCGAACTCCTTGGACGCGTTGCCCACATCGCCGATCTTGAAGCCGCGCTTCTTCAGCTCGTCCGCCGTGCTCTTGGCCAGCCCGCTGCGGGGCGTGGCGTTGTAGACGTTGACCGTGATCGTGCCGGGCTTGGGCAGGGCGGCCTTCTTGGTGTCGGCCGAGGGGCTCGGCTTGGCCCTGCAGTCCGCCTTGGGACCGGCCGCCGAGGCCTTCTCGCCGCCGCCGGTGAAGAGGTCGATGAGCTGCAGCGTGCCCCAGCCGACCAGGCCGAGTGCGGCGACGGAGGCCACCAGGGCGACCCCGAGCCTGCCGCGCCGGCGCCTGCGCATCCGTGGGTATTTGTCCCCCGTGATCCGGTACTTGCCGCCCATGCCCGGGGGGGTCAGCATGCTCATGAGCGCAGCGTAGTGCTCCCGGGCGGCGATGCCTACTAGATGATCATTCGAGGCCGCACAGGTGAACCCGAAAGGGCCAAGCCGTTACCGGCGGGCCTTCGGGGGGTGCGTCAGTCGAGTTCGAGCACGCGTGCGTGCAGCACCTGGCGCTGCTGCAGCGCGGCCCGCACCGCGCGGTGGAGGCCGTCCTCGAGATACAGGTCGCCCTGCCACTTGACGACGTGTGCGAACAGGTCGCCGTAGAAGGTCGAGTCCTCGGCCAGGAGGGTCTCCAGGTCGAGCTGTCCCTTGGTGGTGACGAGCTGATCGAGGCGGACCGGGCGCGGCGCGACGTCCGCCCACTGCCGGGTGCTTTCCCGGCCGTGGTCGGGGTACGGCCGGCCGTTTCCGATGCGCTTGAAGATCACACGGAAAGCCTACCGGTCAAGACCTTCCGGGCGCAGCCATGGCGACGCAGTGCGGGGACCGAAAAGAAGTTGCAAAACGGGGCAAATGATCCGTACGGGTGTTACGCACAGGCTGTGGACGGTGGGCGTGGGCCCGGCGGAGGCGGTGGTTCACGGGGAACGTCCGCCTCCGCCGGCGGAATCAGCGGTCCCGTTCCTTCGGGGGCTGCTCGGGTTCCGGCTTCTTCAGGTTCTGTTTCGGCGCGTTGCGTGCGGCTTCGGCGCGCAGCAGCGCGCGCAGGACCGCGTACGGGTCGGAAGGCATGGCTGTGTTCCTTGGTTCCTTGCGTGGTGACTGACTCTTCCGGGGGCCGGGGTCTGTCAGCAGCGCAGGACCACGGAGCGCACGGCGTGCAGGGCGTGCGGCGGCCGGGGCGGGGTGGTGAGGGGGTGGTCCGCCGGGATGTCGAGGGGGCGGGCCTGGAGGGGCGCGGGGCGCAGGGCCACGACGGTGCGGTGCAGGGCGTCGGCCGCCGGCCGCACGGCCGCGTCCGGGGCGTCGTACTCGACGATCTCCGTGGCCGCGGAGGGTGCCGCATACAGCTCCGCGTGTGAGCCCGGGACCAGCAGGGCGAGCAGCAGGACGAGCGTCCGCAGCCAGGCGTGGCCGCGGGACAGGCTTCGTACGGTGCTCACGGGAGATCATCTGCCCAGGGGGCGTCCGACGTTCTGCATGTCGGGGCCGAGAACCGCCCGTTCGGGGGACTCGGCGGGGCTCAAAGGGTGCGTGGCACTTGCCGGGCCCGGCCCCGGATGCGGAATGCGGTGACGATCTCCACCACGCCGACTGCGACCAGCCAGATGCCGCCGACCAGGGTGAGGACGGCGACCGATGCGAACGGCGAGTCGATCAGCACGATGCCGCCGAGGAACGTGACGATCCCGAGGAAGATCTGCCAGCCGCGGGCCGGCATGGTGCTGTCGGAGGCGGCGGCCAGGGTCTGGGTGATCCCGCGGATGAGCCAGCCGATGCCGATCCACAGGGCCAGCAGCAGGATCGACCGCATCGGGCCGCGCAGGCAGAAAAGGCCCAGCAAAATCGACAGGGACCCGCTGATGAAGGCCAGGACGCGCAGCGCCGTGGTCCTGTGTGTGCCGAACGCGGCGACCAACTGGAAGATGCCGCTGATCAGGAGGTAGACGCCGAAGAGGACGCCTGCCGCGAGCAGGGAGGCGCCCGGCCAGACCAGGACCAGGACACCGAGGATCAGGGAGGCGGCGCCGGTGAGCAGGACGACCTGCCAGGCGGCGCGGGAGAGGGCGTGCAGGGGGCCTTCGAAGGGGGGTTCCGGCTCATGCGGGCCGGTCGCGCGTCCGGCGGCGTGGACCTTGCGGTCGTCGAACTGCGGGCCCGCGGAGGAGCCGCTCGATGGCTCGGTCATGTTCCATGCTTGGACCTGCCGTGGTCGGCGCGCCACCCCTGGGAGCCGGTCGGCTGACGGCTGTCTCCCGGGTGCCTTCCGCTCTTTCCCGGCCGCTGCTTCCGGGCCGCTACTTCCCGGTGGCCTTCGCGGCCTTTGCGGCCGCCTTCATCTCCTGCTTGTGCGCCCGGACCTTGGCCAGTGAGTCGGGTCCCTCGATGTCGGCGACGGAGCGGTGGCAGTTCGCCTCGCCGTATCCGCCCGCGGCCTCCCGCCAGCCCTCGGGCCGGACGCCGAGCTGTTTGCCCAGCAGCGCCAGGAAGATCTGCGCCTTCTGCTTGCCGAAGCCGGGCAGCTCCTGGAGGCGCTTGAGGAGCTCACGCCCGTCGGCCACGCCCTTCCAGACCAGCTCGGCGTCGCCGTCGTAGTGCTCGACGAGGTACTGGCACAGCTGCTGGACGCGCTTGGCCATGGACCCCGGGTAGCGGTGCACGGCCGGCTTCTCGGACAGCAGCGCGGCGAAGGCGTCCGGATCCATGACGGCGATCTCGTGCGCGTCCAGGTCGTCGGCGCCGAGCCGGTCCGCGATCGTGCGGGGTCCCTTGAACGCCCACTCCATCGGGACCTGCTGGTCCAGCAGCATCCCGACGAGCGCGGCGAGCGGGGAGCGTCCGAGGAGCTCGTCGGCCTTGGGGTCCTGGGCGAGGTGCAGGGTGACGTCCATGTCCCCGATCATGCCTCTTTCATGCCTCGCGTACGATTCCGGCACGAATTACTTAGGCAAGGCTTGCCTTAATGTGTAGGGGGTTGCAGCGTGACGATCGAGATCCACCGCGACGCGTGGGGCATCCCGCACCTGCGCGCCGGCAACGCCCGCGAACTCGCCCGCGCCCAGGGTCTGGTGACCGCCCGCGACCGCGCCTGGCAGCTGGAGGACGGGCGGCACCGCGCGCAGGGCACGTCGGCGTCCTTCCTCGGCCCCGAGGCCCTGCACTGGGATCGGTTCGCCCGGCAGGCCCGCCTCGACGACACCGCCCGGCGCTGCTGGGCGGCCCTGGAGGAACGGGACCCCGAGACGGCGGACTGGGTACGGGCGTACGTCGACGGGGTCAACGCCGGGCTGGAAAGCGGCCCGACGGCCCCGGAGTTCGACGCCGTCGGTCTTGCCCCCGGCCGCTGGGAGCCCTGGACCCCGCTCGGCATCTGGCTCGCCACGCACATCCTGTTCGCCGGGTTCCCGGCGAAGCTGTGGCGCGAGGAGGCCGCGGTGCACCTGGGCGAGGAGGCCGTCGGGCTGTTCGCCGCCGACGGGCCCGGCAGCTCCGGCAGCAACGGGTGGCTGGTCGGCGGGGCGCGGACCACGACCGGTCACGCCGTGATCGCGGGCGACCCGCACCGGCTCATCGAGGACCCCGGGGTCTATCAGCAGATTCACCTCTCCTGCCCGGAGTTCGACGTCGTCGGTCTTGCCGTGCCCGGCGTTCCCGGTATCGCTCACTTCGGCCATGCCGGCCCGGTCGCCTGGGCGATCACCAATGCCATGGCCGACTACCAGGACCTGTACCGGGAGCGGCTGCGGCGTACGGGGGTCGGGGTGGAGGCCCTCGGGCCGGACGGGGTGTGGCGGCGGGCGGCCCGGCACACGGAGAGCGTCGAGGTGGCGGGGGAGGGGGCGGTCGAGGTCGAGGTGATCGAGACGGAGCGGGGGCCGGTGATCGCCGGGGGGATCCCTTTCGCCCCCGCCGCCCCTTCCCTTCCCGTCCCTGGGGGCTCTACCCCCAAACCCCCGTTCGGCCCTGAAGGGGCCTCGTCCTCAAACGCCGGACGGGCTGAAGGGCTCGCCCTTCGTCACCCGCCCCGCGTCACCAGCGACCTCGGCTTCAGTGCACTCCTCCCCCTCCTGCGGGCCCGGCGGGTCGCCGACGTGGATCGTGCCGTCGATCTGTGGGCCGAGCCCGTCAACGTCGTCCTGGCCGCCGACACCGAAGGTGGCCTGCTGCACCGTGTGGCGGGGCGGGTGCCGGTGCGGGCCGAGGCCAATCGGCGCCGGCTGGTCCCGGCCTGGGAACCCGGTCACGAGTGGCAGGGCTGGCACGAGATGCCGCGCGCCACCGAACTCACCGACTCCGTGGCCGTGATGGCCAACCAGCGCGGTATCGCGACCCCGCTCGGCGTCGAGTTCGCCCCGCCCCACCGCGCGGACCGGATCGCCGCGCTGCTGGCGGAGAAGGAGCGCTGGTCGGCCGCCGACATGCCGGCGATCCACACGGACACCCATCTCGCGTCCGCCGGGCCCCTGTTGGACCACCTGGCCGCCCTCGAAGGCCTCTCCCCCGAGGCCGCCGTCCTCCGCGACCGCCTCCTGCGCTGGGACCGCCGCATGGACGCGAGCAGCACCGACGCGGCCGTCCACGCGGCGGTGCGCGGCGCGGTCGTGCGGCGTCTCGCGGCGCACCCTTCCTTCGCCGCGCTCTCCGCTCCGCCCGCCTGCCCCGAGGTCTTCCTCCCTTGGCTCGCCCTGCTCCCGCGTATCGGTTTCGCCCTCGAACACCTGCTGCGTGCGGAGGAGTTGTACGGCGTCGACCGGGCGGACGTCGTGCGGGCGGCTCTGGAGGAGGTGGCCGCCGAGCCGCCCGCCGGTGCCTGGGGGGACACGCACCGGCTCGCTCCCTGGCGGGCGCTCACCGGGACGCCGTACGACGGGCCGGGGCTCTCCGGCGACCACGACTGCGTGCTGTGCACCTCGGCCGTGCCCGGGCTGACGGATCTGGCCGCGCGAGGGCCCGCCGCCCGGTACGTGTGGGACCTGGCCCGCCGCGAGGACAGTCTGTGGGTCGTCCCCTTCGGTGCGTCCGGTGTCCCCGGCTCGCCCCACCACGACGACCAACTCCCCTTGTGGCTGGAGGGAGACCTCGTTCCGGTCGTCACCGACTTCGCCCTCCTGGAGAAGGAGACCCATGAGTGACGTGTACGTCCACGAGGAGAGCGTCGACGGTTTCGGCACCGTCCGTATCCGTGCTCTCGACCCGTACGCGGACGCGGAGGTCGTCCACCGCTGGGCCGCCGAGGAGCGTGCCGTCTTCTGGGGCATGAACGGCCTCACCAGGGACCAAGTGGCCGGGATCTACGCCCATATGGACACCCTCGACACCCATCACGCCTTCCTGCTGCTCAAGGACGGCACACCGGCCGCACTGCTCCAGACGTACGAGCCGGAGGCCGACCGCGTCAGCGAGTGCTACGCGGTGCAGGGCGGCGACCTCGGCGTCCATGTCCTGCTGGCGCCCGCCGGCCCGGACGGCGGGCGGTCCGGCTGGTCGGCGGCGCTGTTCGGGGTCGTCGCGTCGTACGTACTGAAGGGCCTGGACCGGCGCCGGATCGTCGTCGATCCCGATGTGCGCAACGAGAAGGCGATCGCCCGTTTCCTGCGGCAGGGTTTCGAGGCGGGGCCGGTGGTCGTGCTGCCCGAGGTCGACGTCCCGGACGTGTACCTGCCCGCGAAGAAGGCTCAACTGGCCTTTCTGCGCCGGGAGGTAGCCTTCCCCGAATGACTCCTGAGGACCTCGTCGCACACTACGGACTGGAACCGATCCCGCGCGAGGGCGGCCTGTTCCGCCAGACCTGGGCGGGCCCCGAGCGCGCCGACGGACGGCCGGAGGGCACCGCGATCGTCGCCCTGCTGACGGCGGACGACCACTCGGCCCTGCACCGTCTGCCCACCGACGAGATCTGGCACTTCTACCTGGGTGACCCGCTGGAGCTGCTGCTCCTCGCCCCGGACGGAACGTCCACGACGGTGGTGCTCGGACCGGACGTACTGGGCGGCCAGCAGCCCCAGACGACCGTGCCGGCCGGCACCTGGATGGGCGGGCGGACCGTCGGCGCGTGGACGTTCTTCGGCTGCACGATGGCGCCCGGGTTCACCTACGAGGGCTACGAGCACGGGGACGCGGCCGAGCTCACGGCGCGGTATCCGGCCGAGGCCGACCGGATTGCGCAACTGTGCCGTCCATGAAGCTGCTGGAGGGACAGGTCGCCCTGGTCACGGGCGCCGGGTGCTGGGGGCGTGGGTGAGGTGCCGGGCCTTGGGCCGGGTGTGTCGGGGGCGGCGGGTCTTGAGGAGTGGAGTGGGCCGTGCCCTCAGGACGGCGGGTCCTGAGGCGGAGGGGCAGCGGGCGGTTACCCTCAGGGCCCCCGGGGGGGCGTGGGTGAGGCGGGTGTTGCTCGGTTTGCGGCTGGTGTCGTGGGGGGCGAGGTAGGACCTGGTGGTGGACGGTGGGCCCGGGGCTTGCGGTCGGTTCTTTTGGGGGCCGCGGACCGGGGTGGGGTTCGGTGTGGTGAGTGCTCGGTGGTTTGTGTGCGTACCTATTCGGGAGGCGGTCGGGGCCGGGACGGAGAGTGGCGTGCGGTGTGACGGTGAGCGCGGAGGGCGCCGGCGGCGGCGATGGCTTCAAGGGCTGGTGTTGCTGGGTGCCCTTTTGGGACTGACCGTCGGCGGTGCGGGGGCCGCGTCGGCCCACGCGGCCCTCAAGTCCACCGACCCCGAGGACGGAACCGTCCTCAGGGTGGCCCCCCGCTCCATCACCCTGACGTTCACCGAGTCCGTCGGTCTGCTGGACGACTCCTTCCGGGTCCTGGACCCCGACAACCGACGTGTGGACATCGGCGAGGCACAGCACGCCGAGGGCCGCTCCGACACGGCGAGCGTGACCCTGCCCGCGAGGCTCGCGAAGGGCACGTACGTCGTGGCCTGGCGGGTCGTCTCGGCGGACAGCCACCCGGTGGGCGGCGCGTTCACCTTCTCGGTCGGCAAAGCCTCCGCGACGGTCGCCACGGTGGACACCGGGCCCGTCGAGAATCCGGCGACCGCCAGTCTCTACAACATCGCCCGCTATCTGGCCTACCTCGCTGCGGCGCTGCTGATCGGCACCGCCGCCTTCGTGGCCCTCTGTCGCCCGACGGACCGCGGACCGCTGCAAAAACCCCTGCTCGTGGGCTGGTGGACGCTGCTGGGGACCACCCTGGCGCTGCTGGCGCTGCGCGCCCCGTACGAGAACGGCACGGGCCCCGCGACCGCCCTCGACGCCACCGCCTTCACCCGCACCCTCACGGGCCGCCCGGGGTTCGCCCTGCTGGCCCGGCTCACCCTGCTGCTGATCGCCGCCGTGTTCGCCGTACGACTCCGCAAACGAGAGGCGTGGCCGCGGCCACTGCTCGCCGGCGGTGCCGCCCTCGGCGTGGCTCTCGCGCTCACCTGGGCCGCCTCGGAGCACGCCTCGGCGGGCATCCAGGTGCCCCTGGCGATGGCGTCCGCCGTGCTGCATCTGCTGGCCATGGCGGTCTGGCTGGGCGGTCTCACGGCGCTGCTGATCCTGCTCCACCGCACCGAACTCCCCCCGGCCGTCGCGGCCCGCTTCTCCCGGATCGCCTTCGCCTCCGTGACCGTCCTGGTCGCCACCGGCGCCTACCAGTCCTGGCGCGGCCTGGGCTCCTGGAGCGCGCTCACCGGGACGACGTACGGGCGCCTGCTGCTCGTCAAGCTGGCCGCCGTGGTGCTGCTGCTGGCGGCGGCCGGGCTGTCGCGGCGCTGGACGGCCCGGCTGGTGACGGCGGACGCCGGGACAGCCGTACGGGAACGGGTCCCGGAGCCCGTGGGCGGGCCTCCCGCGACCGCCCCGGAGGAACCGGCCGTCCCGGCCGCCTCAGGCGCCGGACGCCGCAATCTGCGCCGCAGCGTGCTCGCCGAAGTCGCCGTCGGTGTCGTGGTCCTCGTGCTCACGACCGTGCTCAGCAGCACGCTGCCGGGCCGCGCGGCCGCCGAGGCGGCGCAGGCACCCGCGACGGCCGGCGGGCTGCCCGCCGCGTCGGTCACGACGATCCCGTTCGCGGTCGGCGCCGCGCGCGGCAAGGTGCAGATCACCCTCGACCCGGGCCGCGTCGGCGACAACACCGTGCAGGCGGTCGTCTTCGGCCCCGACGGCGGCATCGTCACCGTCCCCGAGCTGCGGCTCTCCCTCAGCCTCCCCGCGCAGCGGATCGGCCCGCTGGACGCGAGGCTGACCGACCAGGGCGGCTACTGGGGGACGAGCTCGGTCACCGTGCCCATCGCCGGAACCTGGACCATGAAGGCCACGGTCCGGACCACCGAGATCGACCAGGTCAGTGTGACGAAGCCGGTCAGGATCGTCCGCTAGCAGGCCCTGGCCGCGACGCGAATCGGGCATTTACTCTCAACTTCGGGCGGGGTCGTTCGATCACACGGACCGAAACGATCACGAACATGTCGGTCACATTTCCACAAAGGTCCCCGGCGGCTCTTGACGCATGACCGGACATAGGACTGATATAAGCGCCACGATGTTCGGTCGAGTTGATTTATGGTCGGTTTCGACTTTTTTTCGACGTGGCGTAGTTGTGACCGAACCCCTGCCTTCAGGAGCCGCACATGGACCTCTCCCCGTCGGGTCTCTCTCTTCCCGCGACCAGCCGTCGCAGTCTGCTGCGTGGTGTGGGTGGCGCAGCCCTGCTCGCGGGTGCGGGCATACCCCTGCTGTCCGCGTGTGGCAGCAGTGGGTCCTCCTCGGACCCGAAGACCGTCAGTCTCGGCTCCAACTCCTCCGACGCGGTGCCCAAGAAGGCCTTCGCGGAGATCTACGCCGCCTTCACCAAGAAGTCCGGCATCAAGGTCGACGTGAACACGAAGGACCACAACACCTTCCAGGAGCAGATCAACTCCTACCTCCAGGCCACGCCGGACGACGTGTTCACCTGGTTCGCGGGCTACCGCATGCAGTTCTTCGCGGCGAAGAAGCTCGCGACCCCGATCGACGACGTGTGGACGAAGATCGGCGGGAACTTCCCCGACGCGATGAAGCAGCTGTCCAAGGGCGAGGACGGCAAGTACTACTTCGTGCCGCTTTACACGTACCCGTGGGCGCTCTTCTACCGCAAGAGCGTCTTCCAGCAGCACGGCTACAAGGTCCCCACGACGTGGGACCAGCTGGTGGCGCTGTGCAAGCAGATGAAGAAGGACGGCCTGGTTCCGATCGCGTTCGGTGACAAGGACGCGTGGCCGGCGATGGGCACCTTCGACCAGATCAACTTCCGGCTCAACGGCTACGACTTCCACAAGTCGCTGATGGCGGGCAAGGAGGCGTGGACGGACCCGAAGGTCAAGGCGGTCTTCGACCACTGGTCCGAGCTGCTGCCCTACCACCAGGACGGCTTCATGGGCCGCACCTGGCAGGACGCCGCGCAGACGCTGGTGTCGAAGAAGGCGGGCATGTACGTCCTCGGTTCCTTCGTGGCCCAGCAGTTCACCAACAAGGCCGACCTCGACGACCTGGACTTCTTCCCCTTCCCGGAGATCAACCCGCAGTTCGGGCAGGACACCGTCGAGGCACCCACCGACGGCTTCATGGTCTCCAAGGCGCCCAAGAACCACGCCGGTGTCACCAAGCTGATGGAGTTCCTGGGCACGCCGGAGGCCGAGCAGATCTACCTCAAGGCCGACTCCAGCGTGGTGGCCGCCTCCAGCAAGGCCGACACCTCGTCGTACACGCCGCTGCAGAAGAAGGCGTACGACATGATCAGCAACGCCAAGAGCCTCACCCAGTTCATGGACCGCGACTCGCGGCCCGACTTCACCTCGACGGTGATGCAGCCGGGTCTGCAGAAGTTCCTCCAGAACCCCAAGGGCGTCGACAGCCTGCTGTCCTCGATCGAGCGCCAGAAGAAGACGATCTTCGCGTCCTCATGAGCTCCGATACCTCCACGAAGACCCCGGAGGCGGCCGCCGTGCCGCCTCCGGGGCCCGCGCCTGTCCACACGCGGGTCCCGCAGGGGCACAAGCGCCTGCTGACCCGCCGTGACCGCATCACGCTCGGCTTCATGGCCGGCGTGCCCACCTTCCTGCATGTGGCCCTGGTGTGGGTGACGGCCCTCGCGTCGATCGCGCTGGCGTTCACCACCTGGGACGGCATCGGCTTCGACTCGATCAAGTGGGTCGGACTGGACAACTTCAAGCAGTTGTTCACCGACAACCCGCAGTTCTGGCCGGCCGTCCAGCACAACATCATCTGGTTCGTGGTGCTCATCCTGATCCCCACCCCGATGGGCCTGTTCCTGGCCGTCCAGCTGGACAAGAAGATCCGCTTCAGCCGGGTGTACCAGACCGCGTTCTTCCTGCCGGTCGTGGTCTCGCTGGCGGTGACCGGTTTTGTGTGGCAGCTGGTCTACAACCCCGACACGGGCCTGATCAACAGCCTGATCGGGGCGAACAAGCCGGGCCACTACATCGACTGGATCGGCGACCCGCACCTGAACCTGTGGGCGGTGCTGATCGCCGCGTCCTGGCGGCACACCGGCTACATGATGATCCTCTACCTGGCCGGCCTCAAGGGCGTCGACCCGTCGCTGCGCGAAGCGTCCTCGCTGGACGGCGCGAACGAGTGGCAGACCTTCAAGAACGTCATCTTCCCCACCCTGCGCCCGACCAACACGGTCGTCCTGGTCGTCACGATCATCGAGGCGCTGCGCGCGTTCGACCTGGTGTTCGTCTTCAACAAGGGCGCGCAGGGCACCGAGCTGCTGTCGATCCTGATCACCAACAACATCATCGGCGAGTCCAGCCGGATCGGTTACGGCTCCGCGATCGCGGTCGTCCTGCTGGTCATCTCCCTCGCGGTCATCATCCCGTATCTGATCGCGACCTTCCGGAAGGAGCGGCGCGCATGAGCACGGCTGTCATCGCGAAGAAGCGCACGCCGGTCCGCCCGGCCCGGATCCTGCTGCACACGTTCCTCGTGGTCACCGCGCTGGCCTGGCTGGCCCCGCTGCTGTGGGCCGTCTTCGCGGCCCTGCGGCCGTACTCGGAGACCAGCAACCGGGGCTACGTCTCCTGGCCGCACAAGCTGAGCCTGGAGAACTTCACCAACGCCTTCCAGCAGTCGGACATGCTGCACTACTTCGGCAACACGCTGATCATCGCGGTCCCGGCCGTGCTGATCACGCTGCTGCTGTCGTCGATGGTGGCCTTCTACGTCAGCCGCTTCGACTTCCGGCTGAACATCTTCCTGCTGCTGGTGTTCACCGCGGGCAACCTGCTGCCGCAGCAGGTCATCATCACCCCGCTGTACCGCATGTACCTGCTGATCGACCTGCCCGGCATCACCGTCAGCGGCAAGCTGTACGACTCCGCGCTCGGCCTGGTGCTGATCCATGTGGCGTTCCAGTCCGGGTTCTGCGCCTTCGTGCTGTCCAACTACATGCGGATGCTGCCGCACGAGCTGACCGAGGCCGCCCTGGTCGACGGGGCGTCGGTGTGGCGGATGTACTGGCAGATCGTGCTGCCGCTGTGCAAGCCCGCCATGGCCGCCCTGGCCACCCTGCTGTCCATCTGGATCTACAACGACTTCTTCTGGGCGATCGTGCTGATCTCCACCGGCGAGAACATGCCGATCACCAGCGCGTTGAACAACCTCTCCGGGCAGTACTTCACCGACCCCAACCTGGTCGCCGCGGGCGCCCTGCTCACCGCGATCCCCACCCTGATCGTGTACTTCGTACTGCAGCGCCAGTTCGTCAGCGGACTGACCCTGGGCGCCAACAAGGGCTGACGCCCTCCCTCTTGAAAGAGACCTCCGTGCAGCACCACCCCTTCACCGCCGTCGCCTCCGTCCCCGTGGACCCGGCCAACGCCCGGGTCCACGAGGAGGGCTGGCAGTCCTGGAGTCCCAGTGGCGCCTACGCCCTCGGCGACAAGCCGTACCGCCCGACCAACGACAACTGGGCGACCGTCTGCTACCGCCCCGGCGTGACCGCCCCCGAGGGCACCTTCCAGGGCGAGGGCCTGCTGGCGCTCGACCCCGGCGACGGCTCTCCGGCCCGTCTGTGGGCGGCCGTCGACCCCGTCGCCGAGGTGCCGTCCATCCGTCTGACCGTGACGGACGGCATCGCGGAGGTCACCGCCGACGGCGCGGTGAAGGAGTGGACGGGGACGGACGTCCAGGAGGTACTCGGCAGTTGGGCCGAGGGCCTCGGCGTCGAGCCCCCGCGTCCGGCGCCGACCGTCTGGTGCTCCTGGTACGAGTACTTCACGAACGTCACCGAGGACGACATCCACGAGAACCTCCGTGCGATGGACACCCTCGACCTGCCGATCGACGTGGTCCAGATCGACGACGGCTACCAGAAGGCCTTGGGCGACTGGCTCACCCTCTCGGGCCGCTTCCGCTCCCGCCAGGGCATCGCGGACGCCATCCGGGCCCGCGGCCGCCGGGCCGGTATCTGGACCGCCCCCTTCCTGGTCGACCCGGCGAGCGACCTGGCCACCGAGCACCCCGACTGGCTGGTCCGCGACACCACCGGCGGCTTCACCCACGCCGGCCGCAACTGGGGCCACGACCTGCGCGTCCTGGACACCACGCACCCCGAGGCGGCGGCGTATCTGACCGAGGTCTTCCGCACCCTGAGCACCGAGGGCTACGACTACTTCAAGGTCGACTTCCTGTACGCGGGCGCGCTGGACGGTGTACGCCACAAGGAGGTCGACGCCCTCACCGCGTACCGCGAGGGCATCGAGCTGATCCGCGAGGCGATCGGCCCGGACGCGTACCTGCTGGGCTGCGGCGCGCCGATCCTGCCCTCGATCGGCCTGTTCGACGCGATGCGGGTGAGCCCGGACACGGGCCCGCACCGCCGCCCCGAGGCCGACGACTTCAGCCAGCCCGGCCAGGACCCGGCCGAGTTCACCGGCGCCGGACGCCAGTGGCAGCACGGCCGCCTCTGGGTCAACGACCCCGACTGTCTGATGGCCCGCCCGGCCGTGGAGACACGGGAGCGCTGGGCGGCGCACGTGGAGGCGACCGGCGGCCTGATGGCCTCCAGCGACCGCCTCCTGTCCCTGGACGAGTGGGGCGTGGCCACCACCCGCCGTCTGCTCTCGGGAGGTGAGCGATGACCCGCGCCCTGAACGTGCCCGGCATCGCCTACGGCGGCGACTACAACCCCGAGCAGTGGCCCGAGGAGGTCTGGGCCGAGGACATGCGGCTGATGGCCGAGGCCGGGGTCACCATGGTCAGCGTCAACATCTTCTCCTGGGCGCTGCTGGAACCCTCCGAGGGCACGTACGACTTCTCGCGCCTCGACCGCATCCTCGACCTGCTGCACGCCCACGGGATCGCCGCCGACCTGGCGACCCCGACGGCGGCCCCACCGGCCTGGTTCTTCGTCAAGCACCCCGAAGCGCTGCCGGTGGACAAGGACGGCCGCAGACTGTCGTACGGCAGCCGCCAGACGTTCTGCCCGTCGAGCCCCGCCTACCGCGAGGCGGCCCTGCGCATGGCCGGCGAGCTGGCCCGGCGCTATGCCGACCACCCGGCGGTCGTGATGTGGCACATCCACAACGAGTACGGCTGCCACAACGCGGAGTGCCACTGCGACGTGAGCGCGGAGGCGTTCCGTGCCTGGCTCCAGGACCGCTACGCGAGCCTGGACGCCCTCAACCACGCCTGGGGCACCACCTTCTGGAGCCAGTGGTACTACCACTGGGACCAGATCCTGCCGCCGCGCGCGACGGGCGCGGTCCCGAACCCGACCCACCGGCTGGACTGGCGCCGCTTCTGCAGCGACGCCCTGCTCTCGCTGTACGAGGCCGAGCGGGACGTCCTGCGGGAGGCCGCCCCGGAGACCCCCGCCACCACCAACTTCATGGTGATGTTCAACTTCGACGCCCTGGACTACTGGCGCTGGGCGCCCGAGCTGGACATCGTCTCCAATGACCACTACCTCCAGTCCGCCGACCCCGAGTCGCAGATCGACATCGCCCTCAGCGGCGACCTGGTCCGCTCGCTCGCGGGCGGCCCGTGGCTGCTCATGGAGCACTCCACGGGCGCGGTGAACTGGCAGCCCGTCAACCGCGCCAAGACGGCGGGTGAGTTGCGCCGCAACGCCCTCGCCCATGTGGCGCGCGGCGCCGACGGCATCGCCTACTTCCAGTGGCGGGCGGCGAAGGCGGGCGCCGAGCAGTGGCACTCGGCGATGCTGCCGCACGCGGGCACCGACAGCCGGATCTGGCAGGACGTGGTGCAACTGGGCGCGGACCTGCGGGCGTTGGCGGAGGTGCGGGGTGCCGTCGGCACCGCCGAGGTCGCCATCGTCTGGGACTGGAACGCCCGTTGGGCCATGGAACTCCCCTCGCAGCCCAGCGGCGAGCTGCACTTCCAGGACCTGGTCCGGGCCTGGTACGAGCCCCTGTGGCGGTCGGGCGTGGCGGTGGACTTCGTCCGCCCGGACGCGGACCTGTCGCCGTACCGCCTGGTCCTGGCCCCTTCCCTGTATCTGATCGACGACGCGGGTGCGGCCAACCTGACCGGCTTCGCGGAGCGCGGCGGCACTCTGGCGGTCGGCTTCCACAGCGGGATGGTCGACGCCAACTGCCATGTGCGGCTGGGGGGTTACCCGGGCGCGTTCCGGGAGGCCCTCGGGGTGCGCACGGACGAGCTGTTCCCGCTGCTGCCCGGGCAGACGGTGGCCCTGAGCGACGGCACCACGGGCACGCTCTGGTCGGAGCGGGTACGGCTGGAGGGTGCTCAGGCGGTGACGTCGTACACGGACGGGCCGCTGGCCGGGGTGCCGGCGGTGACCCGCAACGCGTACGGCACGGGCACGGCCTGGTACGTGGCCACCCACCCGGACCCGGAGGCCCTCACCGGCCTCCTGGAGCGCATCCGCGTGGAGGCCGGGGTGGAACCGGTGCGCTCCGCTCCGGCGGGCGTGGAGGCGGCCCTGCGGCGTGGCGCCGAGGCCGACTACCTCTTCCTGATCAACCACACGGACCAGGACGCCGAGGTCGCCGTCTCCCCGGAGGCGACCGAGCTGCTGTCCGCGAAGCCGGTGCCCGGCGGGAGGGTGACGGTGGCGGCCAGGGAGGTCGTGGTGGTGCGGGAGCCGCGGGCGGGTACCCGGTAGCGAAGTCGCCGGAGCCTCCCCGAGCGAGGTGAGCCGTCATGCCGGAGCTGCCGGACGTCGAGGGTTTCCGGAAGGTCTTCGTGGACTGCGCGAAGGGGAGGCTGATCCGGCACGTCGACGTCCGTGACGCGGGCGTGCTGCACGGGGTGGGCGCGCGGCGGCTGCGGGAGGCGCTGGAGGGCCGCCGCTTCACTGGGGCGGAGCGCCACGGGAAGTGGCTCCTGGCCCGCACCGGCGGGCCCACCCTCGTGTTCCACTTCGGCATGACCGGCTTGCTGGTCTGCGCCCGCCCGGACGAGGAGGCCGCGCCCCACGACCGCGTCCTGTTCACGGTGGGCGCGGACCGCCAGCTGCGCTACCGCGACCAGCGCAAGCTCCAGGGCCTGTGGCTGGCCGAGGACGAACCCGCTGTCGAACGGCTGCTGGCGCGCCAGGGCCCGGACGCGCTGGCCGTGGACCGCGAGCGGTTCGAAGCCGCGCTCTGCGCCCGCCGCGGCACGATCAAGACGGTCCTCACCGATCAGTCCGTCGTCGCCGGGCTGGGCAATCTGCTGGCCGACGAGATCCTCTGGCGCGCGAGAGTGCGTCCCGGCGTCCACTCGAACGACCTCACCGAGGCCGACCGCCGCCGCGTCTACACCCAGATGCGCAGCACGCTGCGCTCAGCGCTCCCCACCGGCCGCGTCCCACCCCGCGACTCCTGGCTCACCGGCCACCGCGACACGCCGTCCCCGCACTGCCCCCGCTGCGGCGAACCGCTGCGCCGCTCCCGTCTGGGGGGCCGTACGACGGTGTGGTGCGCGAAGTGTCAGTAGATCGTGCGCAGGCCGTCGTCAGCTCATGCAGAGGCCGTCGTTCGGGCAGAAGATGACGTCGACGGGGTTGTAGCCGGAGGCCACGGTCAGGCGCGCCGGTTCGGGGCCGATGTTGAGGTACGAACCCGGATCGGGCGTGGCGGTGAAGGTGACCGTCGTTCCGACGGGGAAGACCGCGTCGCACGTGCCGGTCTGGTCCGGTGCCTGCGCGTTGTCGGCGTAGGGGTCCCACGCCGTGATGTGGCAGTTGATCCCGGCCGGACTGCTGGTGAGGCGTCCGCCGCCCCAACCGTCGCCGATCCATGCGTACACATGACCCGTCTGGGTCTGGGCGGGCGCGGCGTGAACCGGGGCGGCGGTGCCGAGAGCGGCCGCGGAGGCGAGCGCGGCCGCGACCACGAGCGCACGCCAGGAGGTGCCGACGCGTCGGCGCGGGGAGGTCACGGCGGGTTCGGCCGTCGCGCGGGTGTCTGGGTTGCTGGTCATGGAGGGCTCCTGTTCCGATCCCTCCATCGTCGACCGCGGCCCGGAGCGGAGCCCATCCCAGAAATGTGGGGAATTGCGTCGTACGCTCGAAACATGGCGGTTCCTGTCGCCTACGCGCGGTCGCACGAGCGTGTCGTCCGCCTCTGCGAGGCCGGTGGCGACTCCCGGGACCTGCGTGTGCGGCTCCTCGACGAGCTGCGCACCGCCACCGGCTTCGACGCTTACGCCTTCCTCCTCACCGACCCCGAGACCGCCGTGGGCTGCTCACCGGTGGCTGATGTGCCGTGCCTGCCGGAACTGCCCAGGATGACCCGTCTCAAGTACCTGAGCGCGATCGGACGCTGGACGGCACTCGACGGCATCGCCCTGCTCAGCGAGCTCCCCGACCGCTCCGGCAGCCTGTTGTGGCGTGAGCTGCTGCACGGCTACGGCGTGCGGGACATCGCCTCGATGGTGTTCAGGGACCGCTTCGGCTGCTGGGGCTTCCTCGACCTGTACCGCTACGACGGGGGCTTCAGCGCCGCGGAGGCCGAGTACCTGGCCCGCCTCACCGCCCCCGTGACCACCGCCCTGCGCCGCAGCCAGGCGGAGACCTTCGTCGTGCGTCCGTCCGGCGCGCCGCGCCCGGGCCCGCTGGTGCTGCTGCTCTCCCCCGACCTGCGGGTGCTTGCCCGGACTCCGGAGACGTACGCCTATCTGAGCCTGCTGGTGCCGCCCGAGCACGCTCGCCCGGAGGTGCCCGCGAGCGCCTACGACGTCGCCGCCCAGTTGCTGGCCGTGGAGGCCGGGGTCGATACGAACCCGCCGCGCTCGCGGGTCCACCTGGCGGACGGCCTGTGGCTGACCCTGAGCGCCGCCCGGATCGGCGACGCGGCACCACCCGCCCGGCGGCGGGCCATCGCCGTCACCATTGAGGAGACCTCACCGGCCGAGCGGCTCGCCGTGTTCGCCAGGGCCCACGCCCTGAGCCCCAGGGAGAGCGTCCTGCTCGGCCACCTGGCGAAGGGCGGCGACAGCCACGAGCTGGCCGACCGGATGTCCCTCTCGGAGCACACCGTGCAGGACCACCTCAAGTCGATCTTCGCCAAGACGTCCACCAACAACCGCGGAATGCTGCTCGCCCGCGCCCTCGGAGCGTGAGCCTCAGCCGATCGGGTGCGACACCGCGGGCGCACGAGTGTTTCGTGACCGAGGGGTACTCGCCGCGTGCGCTCCGGGCAAGGGATGCCGGGAGCAGGCGGTGTCGAAGGGAGAGCGGCCGTGAGGTGGGTGCCGTACGAGGAAGCCGTCGGCCGCGCCATGGGCCCGTCGTGACCGCCGCAGGACCGGCTCGCCCGTCCCACCCCGGGGAGCGGCTGGCGGACGCGGTGGACGCCCGGCTGCCCCTGTACGACGGGGGCGGCCGGCTGCTGCGCAAGGCGTTCCCGGACCACTGGTCGTTCCTGCTCGGCGAGTTGGCGCTGTACAGCCTGCTCGTCCTGGTGGTGACCGGCGTGTGGCTGACCCTCTTCTTCAAGCCGGAGATGCGGGAGGTCGTCTACGACGGGCCGTACCTCCCGCTGCGGGGTGTGCGCATGTCGCAGGCCTTCGACTCCACCCTGCACATCAGCTTCGACGTACGGGGCGGACTGCTGATCCGTCAGCTGCACCACTGGGCCGCCCTGGTGTTCGTCTTTGCGATCGGCCTCCATCTGCTGCGGATCTTCTTCACCGGTGCCTTCCGCAGGCCGCGGGAGCTGAACTGGGTCATCGGCGTCACCCTGTTCGTGCTCGCCCTGGCCGAGGGCTTCGCCGGCTACTCCCTGCCGGACGACCTGCTCTCCGGCACCGGTCTGCGGATCGCCGAGGGGATCATGCTGTCCATCCCGGTGGTGGGGACGTACGTCGCCTTCTTCGTCTTCGGATCCCAGTTCCCGGGCCACGACGTCATCCCGCGGCTGTACAGCCTGCATGTGCTGCTGCTGCCGGGGGCGTTGATCGCCCTCGTCACGCTGCACCTGATCCTCGTCTTCCACCTCAAGCACACCCACTGGCGCGGCCCGGGGCGCACGAACGCGAACTCCGTCGGAAGGCCCCTCCACCCGAGCTTCACGGCCTCCTCCGCCGGCCTGTCCCTGACCGTGTTCGGGGTGCTGGCCGTCCTCTCCGGCGTCGCGCAGATCAACCCGGTCTGGGTGTACGGCCCCTACCAGCCGGACCAGGTTTCCACCGGGTCCCAGCCCGACTGGTACGTCGGCTTCCTGGAGGGCGCGCTGCGGCTGGTACCGCCGTGGGAGACGACCGTCGCCGGCCACACCCTCATGTGGAACGTCCTGCTGCCGGCGGTCGTCCTGCCCGGACTGCTCTTCGCCGTCCTGTACGTCTACCCCTTCGTCGAGCAGCGACTGACCGGCGAGTGGCTCAGCGAACAGCACCTGTGCGACCGGCCCCGCGAACGGCCCGTCCGCACCGGCCTCGGCGTCGCGGGCATCACGTTCTACGGCGTCCTGCTGCTGGCCGGCGGCAACGACGTGCTCGCGGCCACCTTCCGCATCTCGGTCAACGCCCTGACCTGGATCCTGCGCATCGCCCTGATCGTGGGCCCGGTGCTCGCCTTCGTGGTCACCCGCGCGCTGTGCCACGCCCTCCTGGAGGCGGAACGCGAACGTCTCGCCGAGGGTGAGGAGACCGGCGAGGTGCGGCAGAGCGTGGCCGGGGGCTATGAGAGCGGCCACCGCCCCGTCACCGACTTCCGGCCCGGCGCGCCGCGTGCCCCGCTCAGTCCTGTGGAGCGGCACCCCGGTCCACGTACTGGAACACCAGACCAAGAACACCCCGGCCCAGCACGCCGAAGCCGATGAGGAACAGCCACAGGCCGTAGACCACCCCGGTCGCCGTGACCGCGAAACCGAACGCGGTGACGATCGGCCAGGGGCTGTGCGGCGGGAAGAACTCCAGCGGCCCGGCGGCGTCGGCCACCTCGGCGTCGCCGCGGTCCTGGGGGCGCCGGCCGTGCCGGGCGTACTGCACCGCGCAGAAGAACGACACCAGCCCTGCCATCGCGAACGCCACGACGAGCGCCGCGGTGCCGGCCGGGTCCCAGTGGGACCACACGCCGTAGAGCGCCGCCGAGCCGCCGAAGAAGACGGCCACGACACCGAAGAGCACGGCCTCCACCTTCACTGCAGTCCCTCCTGCCTGGCCTGCTGGACGACGTCGGGGTGGTGCAGGTCGAAGGCCGGGGACTCCGAGCGCACCCGGGGCAGCGCCGTGAAGTTGTGCCGTGGCGGCGGACACGAGGTGGCCCATTCCAGGCCCCGCCCGTACCCCCAGGGGTCGTCCTCCTCGACGGTCCGCCCGTGCCGGGAGGTGTGCCACACGTTGTAGAGGAACGGCAGCGTGGACACACCGAGGAGGAAGGCGCCCGTCGACGACAGGGTGTTGAGCAGGGTGAACCCGTCGGTCGGCAGATAGTCGGCGTACCGGCGGGGCATGCCCGACTCGCCCAGCCAGTGCTGCACGAGGAACGTCAGCTGGAACGCCGGGAACAGCAGCCAGAAGTGCAGCTTGCCCAGGCGCTCGTCGAGCATCCTCCCGGTGATCTTCGGCCACCAGAAGTAGAAGCCCGCGAACATCGCGAAGGCCACGGTGCCGAAGAGCACGTAGTGCAGATGGGCCACCACGAAGTACGAGTCGGTGACGTGGAAGTCGAGCGGCGGCGAGGCCAGCAGCACCCCGCTGAGGCCGCCCAGCAGGAACGACACCAGGAATCCGAGTGACCACAGCATCGGCGTCTCGAAGGAAACCGACCCGTTCACCATCGTCCCGATCCAGGCGAAGAACTTGATGCCCGTGGGCACCGCGATCAGGAACGACATGACCGAGAAGAACGGCAGCAGCACGGCCCCGGTGGCGAACATGTGGTGCGCCCACACCACCGCCGACAGCATGGTGATCGTGGTCGTCGCCCCGATCATCGGCAGATAGCCGAAGAGCGGCTTGCGCGAGAACACCGGGATGATCTCCGAGATGATGCCGAAGAACGGCAGCGCGACGATGTAGACCTCGGGATGCCCGAAGAACCAGAACAGGTGCTGCCACAGCAGGGCGCCGCCGTTGGTGGCGTCGAAGACGTGCGAGCCGAACTTCCGGTCGCACTCCAGGGCCAGCAGCGCCGCCGTGAGCACGGGGAAAGCGGGCAGCACCAGGATCGACGTGAACAGCACGTTCCAGGTGAACATCGGCATCCGGAACATCGTCATGCCCGGGGCGCGCAGACACAGGATCGTGGTGATGAAGTTGACCGCGCCCAGCGTGGTCGACACCCCGGTGACCACCAGCCCCATCACCCACAGGTCACCGCCCGCGCCGGGCGAGAAGTACGCGCTGTTCAGCGGCGCGTACGCGAACCAGCCGAACGCCGCCGCGCCGCCCGGCACCACGAACCCCGACACCACCATCAGACCGCCGAACAGATACATCCAGTACGACAGCGCGTTGAGCCGCGGGAACGCCACGTCCGGCGCGCCGATCTGCAGGGGCATCACGGCGTTCGCGAACCCGGCGAACATCGGAGTGGCGAACAGCAGCATCATGATCGTGCCGTGCTCGGTGAACAGCTGGTTGTAGGTGTGCTCGTTCATGAACTGGAGCCCCGGGCGGGCCAGTTCGGCACGCATGCCGAGGGCGAGCAGACCGCCGAGGAGGAAGAAGCAGAACGCGGTCACCATGTACAGCCGGCCGATCACCTTGTGGTCGGTCGTCGAGGCCCAGGCGAGCAGCGTGCGCCCCAGCGGGACGGCGGCGCCGCGAGACGCACGCCCCGCGCCTTCCTCGAGGCGCCTCGACGCTTGGGTCATTGTTCTCCTCAGCCGTGCCGAGAGCGAGAAGCGCCTCGCGGGTGCCCGCCCCGGCTGACGGGAAACCAGCGACTCCTCTGCGTGACGACGCTACCCACGCGCCGGTCGGCGCGAGGTCTGCCACGCCCGCCGTGCTTCGCACGGGCCTCATGGGGAACTCGCCGGGGCGAACGAGTTCCGACCCAGGCCGGTGTCCGAGCATGTCCAACCCACAGCAACCGGAGCAGCGACGCAGCGCCAAGGGCGGTGCCACACCGCAGCGCAGCGGCGAGCTGAAGGCACGGCAGGACCAGTCGAAGGGCGGCGGTCGTCCCCACGGCACGGACAAGGGCGCCAAGGGCGGCGGCAAGGGCGGGGGAGTGCCTCCGGACCAGCGGACCGACCACCCGTGACCGCGGTCGGCCGCGCCGACTGTCCGTCGTGATCGCCGACTGTCCGTCGTGATCAGGGCCTTGACGAAGAGCGGGCCACCCGCAGGGGGTGGGTGGCCACGGCCACCCCGTCCAGGGGGCGGGCCGTCTCGTCCTGGCCGTCCATGTCGGACCACCACTCGGGCCCGTCCTCCAGGTAGCGCAGCAGGATGCCCTCACGCAGGGCCCAGGGGCAGATGACGACGGTCTTCACACCGCTGAGCTTCATCACGGTGTGGCCGACGATCGCCCCCGCCAGGCTCTGCCGGGCCCGGGCCTTCGAGATGCCGGGCAGTTCGGCCCGCCGGCCGGCGGGCAGCGCGGCCAGCCGACCGATCGCGCGGCGCAGGTCGCTGCGGTGCAGGACGCGCTCGGCGAACGGGCCGCGGCGCCCCGGCGCGGCCCCGCACAGCCGCGCCAGCTGCTGGAACGTACGTGAGGTGGCGACGGCGGTCCGGGGATGCTCCCAGCGGATACGGGCGGAGGCGTCACGCAGCTGATGGCGCGCCCGGCGGCGCAGGGCAGTGGTCTCGGAGCTCCCCGGGGGGTCCGCCGCGTGCAGGAACTCCTTGGTGAGACGGTTGGCGCCCAACGGCAGGGAGACCGCGAACTCCGGCATCCTGCCCAGGCCGAAGGCGACCTCCAGGGAGCCGCCGCCGATGTCGAAGAGGGTGAGCGGGCCCGAGCGCCAGCCCATCCAGCACCGGGCGCCCAGATACGTCAGCCGGGCCTCCACGTCTCCCGGCAGAACCCGCAGGCTCAGCCCGGTCCGGTCGTGCACCGCCCGCAGGACGTCCGCCCGGTCGGGCGCGTCGCGCACCACGGAGGTGGCGAACACCAGGGGCTCCTGCGCGTCCCACCGGTCGGCCAACTCCGCGGCCGAACTCAAGGCCGTGAGCAGCCGCTCGGTGCCGGGCTCTCCGAGCCGGCCGTCGTCCTCCACCTGCTCGGACAGGCGCAGTTTCCACTTCGCGGTGTGCACCGGGAGCGGCACTCCCGCCTCCGCGTCGCTCACCTCAAGCCGGACCGTGTTCGAACCGACGTCCAGCACGCTCAGTCTCATGGACCCGGGGTACCCCGTCCCGGCGGCGCCAGTCCGCCAGCAGCCTGGCCGCCAGGGCGTCCTCCAGGTGGCCGGTCGTACGGATCCCGAAGACGACATCGCCCTCCAGGCCCGGTTCGCTCTCCAGCAGGCCGCCGACGACGTCATGCCGTACGACCTGTTCATGCACGGCGTCGGCCTCGACGTGCTCGGTGTAGAACCGCACGGCCGCCGGTCCGGCCCCGGCCCGGCGCATCGCTTCGGCGAGGCGGCGGGAGGCCGGGGACGAGGTCACCTCCACGGCGGCGAAGTGCCCGACGAGCGCGCCGCGCAGCGCCCGGTGCAGACCGAACAGGGACATCAGATTGACGGTGGCGAGCACCTCGGCGGGGGCGGCGTCGACATAGTGCCCGTACGCCGTCTCCAGCCCCAGGTCCGCCATGAGGTCGGCGTACAGCTGCGCATGGATCTCGTCCGCGCGGCCCGCGCCGAACTCGTCGAACTCGACCGCGACCATCGCCGCCTTGGCCCGCCCGTGCAGCCGGGGGATGACCCACGCGTGCGGATCCGCTTCCTTGAGGTGGTAGAGCGAGCGCAGGGCCGCATAGTCCCGCAGCCGGTCGAGATCGCCCTCGTCCCGCAGGAAGTGCGAGACGCTGCCCGCGCCGTCCACCGGCTCGACCTGCAGTTCGTCCAGCGCCTGTCGGGCCGTGTCGGTGCCGTCCACCGGCACGTCCGCGCGCAGGGCGCCCAGGAAGCGGTCCTCGATCGCACCGCGGCAGGCCAGCAGACCGCTGTCCCACTCGAACCCGTCGGGCACGCCCCGGAAGCCCTCGTAGTGCAGCTCGTAGAGGACGTAGAGGGCGAGCTGCAGGTCCTCGCCGTACGGCGCGCAGCGCGCCGGGGGCGGGATGCTCCCGGAGGCCGACCCGCGCAGCCGGTCCAGCACGGCGGCGGAGAGCGGGCCCCGCGGTTCGGGCAGGGGCGGTGGCCGGTGCCGCGACTGCTCCCGGGGGCGGGCGGGGCTCATTCGGGCCCGCCTTCGCAGGGGCGCCGGCCGCGGCGGCGGTGGCTGGTGTCGCACCAGGGGAACGTACGGCTGCGGCGGCAGGTGCAGACGGCCACGGTGAAGCGCCGGGAGACCGTCACCTCGCCGTTCTCGTCCACCACTTCGACCGGCCCCTCGATGAGCAGGGGCCCGTCGCGCTGGACGCGCACCCGGCGGGGCCGCTCAGGTGTGTTCGGCACGGATCACCACCAGCTCCTCCGTCGTACCGCCGGCCGTCAGGCCCCGATCGCGCAGCCAGCCGAGCCGTGAACGCAGCACGCGGCCGAACGGGAGCCGGGTCCGGTCCACGACCTCGGCACAGAGACCGGCGTCCGCGAGCCGGGCCAGCGTGGCGTCGATGCCGCACAGATGCGAGTGCACGATCAGCAGTGCGCCCGTCGGCCGCAGGAACGCCGACGCGGTGTCGCAGATGCGGTCGATCAGCAGCCGGCCGTCCGGACCCGCGTCCCAGGCCCGGGCGGCACCCACGGGCGGACCCTCGTCCTGGGCGGGCACATAGGGCGGGTTGGCGACCACGAGGTCGAAGCGGCGGCCGGGCACGGCCGAGGCCAGGTCGCCGTGGCGCACCCGCAGGGTCTGGCCGTTCAGCAGGGCGTTGAACCAGGTGGCCGCAACCGCCCGCCAGGAGATGTCGACCGCGGTGACCCGGCCGCCGAGCCGCGCCGCCTCCACCGCGAGCGCTCCGCTCCCGGTGCCCAGGTCCAGCACATCCGTATGTTCCGTGATCGCCTCGCGGCACATCGCCCGCCGCAGCAGCCGGGTGTCGGTCTGCGGGGGATAGACACCCCGCGGGACCCAGCAACGGGGCGGGGCGGCGACGATCGGGCGGCTGGTGGTCAGCGGTGTCTCCATCAGCCCGGAGCCTTCCACCGAGGACGAGTGCCACCGGGACGAACCGGCAGCGTCCCACGGGTACCCCTTGGCGACAGAAGTAACGACCGGCGCCGAAGGCACCACGATCCGCGAGGCCCTGCGCCTGCGCCGAATGCGCTGAAGGGTGCTCAACGTCCTGAACGCGAGGGGAGACCGGCCGCCACCGGTCTCCCCTTCGTCGGCGTACGCCTGACCGCGGTCTGCAGCGGTGGTGGCCCACTAGACGTCCTTGCAGGCCGCGGCCTTGAACTCCGCCAGGGAGGCGATGGCCGTGGATTCGTCGCCGTCGGCGGAGAAGTCGTCGTAGAGGACCTTGCCCGGGGTGAGCCGGGTCCGATCGGTCAGGGCGAAAGAGACACTGCCGGACGACCACGAGTTGTCCTTCGTCCAGCCGTAAAGGACGTACGTGGTCCTGGCGTCGAGCCGAGTGAGCGCTGTGGTCGTGGTCCAGCCCGCGGCAGGAGCATCGAGGGGCCATGTGGTGATGCCGGCCTTGAGGGGCCGGTCGGCGGTCCATGAGCCGACGGTCCGCTCGTCGTCGACATCGTCGCTGCCCACGTAGAGGGTCGCGCCGTCGATCTGATGCCCGCAGACCATCATGACGCCGAGCAGACGGCCGTCCTCGGTCACGGAGATGCCGGCGACGGCATCGATGGGAACCGTGCACCCTGCTGTCGCGGTCAGGGCCAGGCCGGCCGTGACGAGGCCGACGACGCGGCGGAACGCCGGCGGTGGAACGGTCGTCCGCATGGAGCCCCCCTGCCCCCGGGGCCCGCTGTCAGGTCCCCTCACACCCAAGGATGCTAAGGACGTCGCCCGTCGAGCAGGAGCGCTGCCACCTACACGTTGCGCCCTCGTTGTGACCTCGTGGCCCACGGCCGAGGGGCGATGTGCCGACTGCGGCACGGGCCCGGTGAGGTGCGTCAGGAGGCTGCCGGCTCGTAGGCGCTGATCACGTACAGGGCTTCGTCGTCGATGGCGTTCTCGTCCCGGTCCAGGGTGATCCGCAGGGGGTGCCCGTCGGCCGCGTACTCCGCCTTAGCGGTGTGCGCGTCGTCGCTGCGGGCCTTGGCCAGCCTCTTCAACAGCTCGCCGATCGTGGGGATTTCACCGGGCAGTTCCCGCACCTGTCGTCGGCTGTCCTCGTCGACGCCGTCCGCCTCCGTCACCTTGCCGTCGCGGACCTCGACCCGGAAGGTCCCGGCCAGGACCTGGGTGGTGGAGGTCAGCGTGTACGTGTACGAGACGGGCTCCCGCCAGGTCGTCGTGGCGGGAGCGGTGTGGCTCTTCGGCCCACCGGAACCGCATGCGGCGGTCGCGCACAGCACGGCCCCGGCCAGCGCGGTGACGGAGAGGGCCCGGGCGGGAGAGCGTACGGCGGCCATGACGGCTCCTTCGAGGACGGCTACCGCTACGACGCGGCTCCGCCCGCCGACGTTCGGACGAACTCGCGAGCAGCTCGCGCGCCGAAGATATTTCCACAGGTCAGCGGCATGTTAACGGGCATGACAACGGTCACCGATGCAGCCTTTGGTGATTCGCGTACGCATGCGTTTCACTGCGGACACGGCACCCGTCACAAGGGGGAAGACGTCAGCATGAGCGATCACGGCCACGACCACGAGCATGGCTCGGGACACGATCACGGCGGGGGCGGTCACGCCGGTCACTCCCACGGGGTCTCGGCGGACGCCGACCGCCGTTGGCTGACCATCGCGCTCACCCTGATCACCGCGTTCATGGCGGTCGAGGTCGTCATCGGCGTCGTCGCGAGCTCACTGGCCCTGATCTCGGACGCGGCGCACATGCTGACCGACGCGGCCTCGATCGTGCTGGCCCTCGTCGCGATGCGGCTCGCGGCCCGGCCCGCCCGCGGCGGTTTCACCTACGGCCTCAAGCGCGCCGAGATCCTCTCCGCACAGGCCAACGGCCTGACCCTGCTGCTGCTCGCGACCTGGCTGGCGTACGAGGGCGTGCGCCGGCTGATCAGCCCGCCGAACGTCGAGGGCGGCCTGGTCCTGGCCACCGCGCTGGCCGGGATCGTGGTCAACGTCGCCGCCGCCTGGTGTCTGTCGAAGGCCAACCGCACCTCTCTCAACGTCGAGGGCGCCTTCCAGCACATCCTCAACGACCTGTACGCCTTCATCGGCACCGCCGTCGCCGGCCTGATCGTCCTGCTCACCGGCTTCGCCCGCGCCGACGCCATCGCCTCCCTCGTCGTGGTCGTCCTCATGCTCAAGGCCGGCATCGGGCTGGTCCGCGAATCCGGCCGGATCTTCCTGGAAGCCGCCCCCGCCGGCCTGGACCCCGACGCCATCGGAGACGAACTGGCCGCCCAGCCGTCCGTCGTGGAGATCCACGACCTGCACGTGTGGACGATCACCTCCGGCCAGCCCGCCCTCTCCGCCCACGTCCTGGTCGAGCCGGGCGGCGACTGCCACGCCGTCCGCCGCGGACTGCAGCACCTCCTGCGCGAAACCCACGGCATCGGCCACGCCACCCTCCAGGTCGACCACCTCGGCGAGGACGCCGAAGCCGAGGAACTCCTGCAGATCACCGCCCACGCCGGAGAACCCGCAGAACCCGCAGAACACTGCGACGACGCCCACGGCCCCGTCCACCGGCCCGGACCGCACGAGCACTGATTCTTCGCGGTTCCGCGGGGAGAGGCGGTCGAGGCCGCCGCCGGGCCTGACCCACGGCAGCCCGCGGTCTCGGGCCGGGAATGCGCCCCGACCTGAACGGGCGCACGCTGGAGGAAAGCCCTGCGGTGCGCTCCAACCGCAGCAGAGCTGGTCCGGTAGCGGTTGCACGGGATCACAGGGTGGTGCGCAGATGAGTGCGCCGACAGCCGAGCGGTCGCCCGCTTGAGCGGGGCCCAGGTGTGTCGGGCCTTGGCGAAGGAGACGTACCGGTGAACCGTTACCCGCCGATAGCCGATCACGGCATGGTCGGTGATCTTCAGACCGCCGCGCTGGTGTCCTCCGAGGGATCGGTCGACTGGTGGTGCACGCCACGCTTCGACTCACCCAGCATCTTCGCCTCCCTGCTCGACGACGAGCGGGGAGGTTTCTGCCGGCTCGGCGCGGATCTTCCCGGTGCTGCCGAAGCCACGGTCCGGCAGCTCTATCTGTCGGACACCGCGGTGCTGGTCACCCGGTTCATGGCGGCCGGCGGGGTGGGCGAAGTGGCCGACTTCATGGAGCCGCTCCCCGCCTCGGCGCCGACCGACCGGCACCGCCTGGTCAGGGTGGTGCGGGTGGTGCGTGGCAGTCTGCCCTTCACCTTGGTGTGCCGGCCCCGCTTCGACTACGGACGGGCGGCCCACACCCTGGAGCACACCGACAGTGACTCGGTGGTCTTCCACGGCCCCGACCTGGATCTGCATCTGCAGGCGAGCCGACCCGTCGTGTTCCATGACGACGCCGGTGACATCACCGCCCGCTTCACCCTGGGAGCCGGGGAGGTCGCCGCCGTCGTGCTCACCAGTGTGTCGGGAGGCGGCGCCGCTCCGCCCCCGCTGTCACGGGAGTCCGTCCGCGCCGAGTTCGACGCCTGCCGGTCCTTCTGGCTGGGCTGGCTGCGCTCCTCCACCTACCGGGGCCGCTGGCGGGACATGGTCAACCGGGCGGCCATCACCCTCAAACTGCTCACCTATGCCCCGACCGGTGCACCGATCGCCGCCGCCACCGCGGGCCTGCCGGAGCAGATCGGGGGTGAGCGCAACTGGGACTACCGCTACACATGGATCCGTGACGCCTCGCTGTCCGTGCGGACGTTGAGCGATCTCGGCTTCACCGAGGAGGCGCAGGCCTTCCGCGACTGGCTGCGCGACCGTATCGCGGCCGGGCGCACCAAATCGGGCGAGCCCCTCCAGATCATGTACCGGGTCGACGGCGACCCCAGTCTGTCGGAGGAGATCCTCGATCACCTGGAGGGCTACCGGGGCTCGGCGCCGGTACGGATCGGCAACGGGGCGGCCGACCAGATCCAGCTGGACATCTACGGTGAAGCGGCCGACGCCCTGGCCGCGGCCGGTGAAGTCGGGGGCCTGCAGGGCTGGCGTGCCTTCGCGGGCATGCTGGACTGGCTGGCCGATACCTGGGACCGGCCCGACGAGGGCATCTGGGAGACCCGGGGCGGCCGCAAGGACTTCACCTACAGCCGTCTGATGACCTGGGTCGCCTTCGACCGGGGCGTCCGGGTGGCGACCCAGCACGCCCGGCCGGCCGACACCACCCGGTGGGCGCGGACCCGCGACACCGTCCTGGACCAGATCGTCGAACGCGGCTGGAGCCCGAAACGAGAAGCATTCGTACAGCACTACGACTCCGAGGTCCTGGACGCGTCGCTCCTGCTCATGCCGCGGGTCGGCTTCCTCTCACCGCGCGATCCGGCGTGGCTGAGCACCCTGGACGCCATGGACCGGGAACTGGTCAGCGACAGCCTCGTCTACCGCTACAACCCCGAAGCATCCCCGGACGGACTGCGCGGCTCCGAAGGCACCTTCAACCTGTGCAGCTTCCTCTACGTCGAAGCGCTCGCCCGCGCCGGCCGGCTGACCCAGGCGCGCTACGCCTTCGACAAGATGCTCACCTACGCCAACCACGTCGGCCTCTTCGCCGAGGAGATCGGCCCTTCCGGCGAGCAACTCGGCAACTTCCCCCAGGCGTTCACCCACCTCGCCCTGGTCACCGCCGCCATGGCACTGGACGAACAACTCGACACCCCGACGAACCGGCCGCACCCCGAATCGCCCTGGTCGGCGGTCTGAAGGGCCGGCACCGATGACGCGGGCCGACGTGCACGCCCCTCCCGCCGACACACGCCGGGGAGTGCTCCTGCCACTCGCCCTCGCCCAGTTCATCTGCAGCTTCGCGGGCTCCAACATGAACGTGATGATCAACGACATCAGCGAGGACCTCGACACGACCGTGCAGGGCGTACAGGTCGCGATCACGATCTTCCTGCTGGTCATGGCGGCCCTGATGATCCCCGGCGGCAAGGTGACCGACCGCTACGGCCGCAAACGCTGCTTCGTGGCCGGGCTCGTCGTCTACGGCGTCGGCGCCCTGCTCAGCGCGGTCTCCCCGGGCCTGGGCGTGCTCATCCTCGGCAACTCGATCCTCGAAGGGGTCGGCACCGCCCTGCTCATCCCGCCCGTCTACATCCTCACCACGATCCTGTTCACCGACATCACCTCACGTGCCCGTGCCTTCGGCGTCATCATGGCGCTCGGCGGTATCGGCGCCGCCGCCGGACCGCTGATCGGCGGGCTCATCACCTCGGGTCTGAGCTGGCGGTTCGCCTTCGTCTTCCAGGCCCTGGTGATCGCCGTCATCATCCTGCTCAGCCGCCGCATCCAGGACCCCCTGCCACCGGACCCCGACCGCCCCTTCGACACCCAGGGCGCGGTGCTGTCCGCGACCGGCCTCATTCTCCTGGTGATGGGCATCCTGGCGGCCGACGACAACCTCTGGCTGATGACCGGCCTGCTCCTGGCCGGCGCGCTCTTCCTCGTGTGGTTCCTCCGGTCGGCACAGGCCAAGGAACAGGCCGGCGAGGAACCTCTCCTGTCCCTGTCACTGTTCCGCGACCGCACCTCCAACCTCGGCCTGATCACCCAGAACATCCAGTGGCTGGTGCTCATGGGAACGTCCTTCGTGGTGGCCGCCTACCTCCAGGTCGTCCGCGGCTACGACGCGATCCAGACCGGCGTCATCTTCACCGCCGCCACTCTGGGCCTACTCGCCTCGTCCCTGGCCGCCGAACGTCTCGCCAGACGACGCAGCCAACGCACCCTCATCATGGCGGGCTTCACCCTCACCACCGCGGGCATCGGCGTCCTGCTCGCCCTGGTTGCCGGCTCCCCGAAGGCCTGGGCGTTCGCACCGGGACTGCTCCTGATCGGACTCGGGCTCGGCCTGATGCTGACCCCGTCGGTCAATATCGTCCAGTCCAGCTTCCCCGAACAGCAGCAGGGTGAGATCTCCGGCCTCTCCCGCAGCATCTCCAACCTCGGGTCCTCGCTCGGCACGGCCATCGCCGGAACCATCCTCGTCGCCGAACTGACCAAACACGCCTATGCCGCCGCGATGATCACCCTCGCAGCCACAGGCCTCCTCGGCCTCACTGCCGCAGCCCTCCTTCCCCGAAACGCCACAGTCACCGATTCGCCTGCTTAGCGGACCGCTCACACACGACGCGGTCCTGCGGCTCGGCCTGGGGTTCGGCACGCAGGTTGCCGGGGGCGTTCTCCCAGTCCGGTCAACAGCACGAACGCGCCGACCTCGGCGCCGTGCCGGCCCGCTTCGCGTGAAAAGACCGACGACACTCGACGAACCTCACCCAGTAGACCCGGCGGGAGAAGCCATGCAGCACGACAACAACAATCTCGCCGACGCCCAGCAAAGCCACTGGCAGCGCACCTACGTCGCCCATCCCGGCATGTACGGCCGACAACCCTCCGCGCCCGCGGTCCACGCCGCGGAGGTCTTCCGCACCAAAGGCGCCAAGGACCTGCTGGAACTCGGTGCCGGCCACGGCCGCGACACCCTGTACTTCGCCCGCGAGGGGTTCACCGTCCAGGCGACCGACTTCAGCGCCGTCGGCCTCGAACAGCTGAAGGACGCCGCACAGTCCCGGGGCCTCGCCGATCGTGTGACCACCGCCGTTCACGACGTGCGCGAGCCGCTGCCGCTGCCCGACGCCGCCACGGACGCCGTGTTCGCCCACATGCTGCTGTGCATGGCCCTGTCCACCCAGGAGATCCACAACCTGGTCCACGACGTCCGGCGCGTGCTCCGTCCGGGTGGCGCATTCATCTACACCGTCCGCCACACCGGCGATGCCCATTACGGCGCCGGAACCCCGCACGGCGACGACATCTACGAGCACGCCGGCTTCGCCGTGCACTTCTTCACCCGTGCCCTCGTCGACTCCCTCGCTGACGGCTGGACCCTCCATGAGGTCCACGCCTTCGAGGAGGGCGAGCTGCCCCGCCGCCTGTGGCGCGTCACCCAGACCCGTCCCTGAAGAACACCGCCCCGAACACGCAGCACAGCGCCTTCAGCGAATCCGTTCCAACTGGCTGCAGCTGGTGGGTGACTGGTGAAGTCCGGGCGATGTGAGGTGGCCATGAAGGGCGACTTCACTGGGAACCACCGGATCGAGATCGCCGCCGTCGCCCGCATGTGTGCCTGCGGTACAGCGTCTGACACCGGGTGATCGGCCGCTCGGGCAGGGCGTGGCGCCCCCGGCTCGTCCACCCCCGCCCCGCCGCGTCCTCCTCGCACGGCGAGTCCTGACCCGCGCCGTCGAACGGAACCCACATAAGCCCTGGCGGACCTGTCGGCCGCCGAACGACCGGGCCGCAGACCCGTCCGGCTGCTTCACCTCGTACACCCGCTCCGGACTCGACCACCAACGAGCCGAGACACTCCACGCCCTCAACGAACGCGGCCAGGCCCGCTCAGCCCTCGAAGCCGCCTGCCTGCACTGGCACGCGCGCACGCACATTCCCTTCGCCTGCCCGGATCCCGCACGCGGCCACAGTCAGGACCCGCGAGTAGGTCCGCGAGTTGTCTGAGAGGGCCGTGGGCCAGGGCCTTCCAGTGCCAGAACGCTTCTTCCGCGGCTTCGGGCCACGCAGCTCGTAGATCTTGTGCGAAGAAGCTCCAGGTACGGACGGACGTTGAGGTCTGGAGTGTGTCCAATGGCGGTCGGCTTCCGGCAAGACTGCACAGCACTGGCAAGGTCGAAGTCGGGTTACCCGCGGCCTTCCAGGGAAAGGTCTCGGGTGCATCTCAGTGAGTTCGGAGGGGGCTACTCATGAGCGGTACGTCACGGTCGCGTCACGACAAGACGGAGCCGGGGCCGCCGCCCGAGCGCGGCTCCGATCGCTTCAGCGACGATCCCCCCGATCCCCTCGCCTCGCTGCTGGCCAAGGTCAACAAGGGGGAACACATTTCGACTCCTGGAGACAACGCGGGCGGCGAAGACCGTGACCCCCATGAGGAGGAATGGCGGGAGCATGATCGCCGCGGCCCCTATGCGCAGGGGCGTCGCCGGAGGAACTAACGCACAGGGCGGAGTCCGTCTGCGGCAGCGCAGGCGGGGACTTGCCGTGAGGGCTACTCACGCGGGCTGGAGCGCGCCGGGCGACAGCTCGCCCCCGTACGGGCACATGTCGCCCGACCGTCTCAACGCGGAGGCCGACGCTCGAGCGGCTCCGGCGAAGTTGGACTTGGATTCGCCAGGCATCGTTGCCGCCGTTGACAGCTTTGGCCTCACAACGGCTGTCGTTCGGCTCCCGTAGCGATGAGTCGTTGGGCTTCTGCCCGTCCGGCCGAAGTCAGCTCCCACCACCCTTTGGGCACCTCAGACCGGGGCCGGATCAGATGTTCCCGGACTAGATTGGCACGCTCATATGCAGTCCGGTTTTCCCACTTTGTCTCACCATTAGATGGTTGTATATTTTGGTCGGCATCAGTCAGCTTATGCCCAAACTTTGCCCGAATGGCTCGTAGGGCGTTGCTTTTGGTTGCCCCGCCTCCAGATTCTGCAAGCACTATCAGTAGCCAACGCCGAAGCGTCCTTTGGTGCGTCAAGCTCACGTGACCCCCTACGCGTCGACGGCACACAACTTCTGAGGCCCGTTGACCCATCGGCAACACTGTTGATGATGTTTCCTCAATCGAAGCCGGGAGAGATTGTAAGTTTCACACTCTTTCACCAAGTCTGCACGTATCCGGCGAGAGCTGTGGCGCAACAGGTGTACTCGCCTGAAGGCAGTTGCTTCGGTATGACTGTTGACCACGGAGGTGGCCAGAGTCCCTGCCGGTGGCGACTACTACACCTACGGAGCACGTCGCGTATGGGTGCCACAGTAGAGGGAGATTGGAGAGGTAAGTGATGCCTGCGCTTCGCAATGGGTCGGAGGGGAGGCTGAAGATCGTCATCGCCGGAACACTCTTTGCTTTATTGGTCAGCGCTGGCTGCCAGACGTCAAAGCCAGACGATGCGCCGGCTCATCCCCCGGCAAAGTACACTCCTAATGCACTAACGAAGGCCTATGAGCAGGCGTGGAACTTTGCGCAAGACGCCATAGAAAAGGGATACGCCCGTCATGTCCTGGCCGGCCAAGAGAATGCTGCGGGAAGGGAGTGCGGAAAGGCTAGAGACTACTACTTTTCAACCGAGCGTAGACTCCCACCGGGGGACAGTACGGGAGACAACGGGGCGTGGCGGAGAGGGTGCCGAGACGCTGTGCTGGGACTACCCATGCGCCCTGAGCGCGCACCTTCGCCTTCGCCATCCTCTTCACCTTCACCCTCGTCATACACCGGGTCTGACGTATTGAACGGCCAGTTAATTCGGTGCCAGACTGTGTATGCAGAAGATGAGTACCAGAGGCCACTGGATAAGCCGATTCGGGCAACGTGCAGCATTCCGATAGCTAACACAGATAGTAAGCCCCATGGCTACAGGGTGACGCACCATCTTGGTGATCAAAAGGCGTGCATTGTCGTCGTGAAACGCATTAATCCGGGAAGTGGCGAAATGAAGGAGTGCACGGTCGCGGTCACGCGAACTGTACGAGACAATCCTTATGAGGTGGATGTCGAGCTACTACCAGTGAGGTAGAAGTGACCTATCAATCATCTCTGATTCCGGCTCCGAAAGTGCTGGCGCTGCTGGAAGGAAGCTGACGTGATTGGGCTTGCGATCTCTCTGGTGCGGCTAACGCTGCGCATGGCCTTTGGGATGATCGACATGATGTTCTGGGTGTGCACTCTTGGGAAGGTGGACCCGAGGACTCGCAGGTTCGTTTAGAGCGTGTCCTCCGTGTGCCTGCCATCTCGATCCGAGCTGGACGTGGTGGTCGCTGAGGTCTCCTGGGCTGGTGGCTCTCCTCGGGCGCTGGCCCGTGTGAACATCGCCAAGCCCTACGTCTCCGAGAACACGTACGACGGCTACGAGGTCGACGTACGCGTACACCTCGTGCCCGGCCCGGACGCTCACAAGCTCGACAAGTTGGAGCCCGAGCACCTGGAGCGCTTCTATCGGAAGATGCAGGACTCGGGGAGCGCCCCCGGCACCGCTCACCACGCCCACCACACGATCCGCGTCGTCCTCGGTGAGGCCAACCGGCGTGGGCACGTGGTCACCAACGTGGCCGAGATCGCCAAGGCTCCGCGGCTCGAAGAAGAGGACATCGAGCCGTTCACCGTCGAGGAGGTACAGAGCCTCCTCGTGGAGGCGGCCAAGCTACGCAACAGCGCTCGCCGGGTCGTCGCCCTGGCCCTCGGCCTGCGCCAAGGTGAAGCACTCGGACTCCACTGGGAAGACGTCGACCTGGGCGCCGGGTATGCCCGCATCCGCAAGAACCGGCTCCGTCCCAAATACGCCGACGGCCGCGGAGACAATCCGTGCGGCCGGAAGGCCGGCTACTGCCCCCAGAAGCAGCAGACCCGCCGTGAGCGCAAGTCCACCAAGTCCCGGTGCCGGACGTCGCACGATCGGCTTGCTCGACCCGCTGATCAAGCTGCTTCGCCAGCACCAGGAGGAGCAGGAGAGGGAACGGACCGCCGCCGGTACCGACTGGCAGGACAAGGGAAAGGGATACGTCTTCGCCTCCCCGACCGGCGGGTCCCACAGCCCGAACACCGACTTCCACACCTGGAAGCGGCTCCTGAGGGGCGCGGGCGTACGAGACGGCCGTCTCCACGAGGCTCGCCACACCGCCGCGACCGTCCTCCTGATCCTCGGCGTCCCGGACGTCGTGGTCGACGCGATCATGGGCTGGGAGCCCGGGGGAGCGGCCCGCATGCGCGCCCGCTACATGCACGTCACCGGAACGCTCCTGCGGAAGGTCGCCCGGCAAGTAGGCGACGCTCTCTGGGAGCCGCCGAAGACCAGCTGAAGCCCAACTGAGACGGGAAACCGAGACGGACAACACGGACAACGTCGAAGGGCCCCACCGCGAACGGTGGGGCCCTTCGACATCGTGCCCGGTGAGGCACTGGCGGAGGATACGAGATTCGAACTCGTGAGGGGTTGCCCCCAACACGCTTTCCAACTGTCCGCGCGGCCGTTCAGGGCGGTTCGGAGGGGTTCAATGGGCAGGTCAGGCGGGGTCCGCGTACGGCTGCGAACGAGCGCGGCCGTCGGTGTACTGGACAAAGACCTGGACAACGAGTGGCGTTGCCCGAGACGGAGGAATAGGTTCAGCCGTCGGACGCCTGAGGGAACAGAGTCATGGCGAACTGGGCCGCCCCTGAGCACGGCTGCCTTCCCTTCGGCGGCGGAGGTGCGACGGTTGATGAATTCGTGGACTGTGCAGGTTTGACACAAGTAGGAGGCTGATATGACGCCGGAAGAGCATTCGCATGCTTTGGAATTGGCCGATGAGCTGCTAGCCGATATTGAGCTAAGCCGCCTACCTTTGGATGCGCTCCTCCTCAAAGGTGCCAGGTTGGCGCGTCTGACTTATGACGACGAATTCGCTGAATGGGTTTCGTTTGAATTGAACGGTTACCCAGCGAGTGCTTTCAATGGAAAGTATTGGTTGCTCACTGGGCGCAGGTCCAACAAAAATGAAGCCGATTACGTCGGCGCCGCGCGTCTTTCCGTTTACGTGAGCACGCTTGAGGAGGAGCTAAAAAATATGAAGCTCCCCAGTGGCTCGGGTGATTATGGGGTAATCGCTGTTCGTGAGACGCGGACTCATATTGCCGGTGTCAGGAACACGGTCCTGGAGCATCAGGCTATCCTCTCGGCCGTGAAGGGCGTACTTCACTCTTTCGTGAGCAAGCACTTTTACTTGCTTCGCTTTTCGACTCATCAGGGCGAACTCTTTGATGTTGCGAAGTCAAATATCGACAGGGTCCTCGCCGGTGTCCCGGGAGAGGCCTTGCGGAAGATTGATTCTGCCTATACTAATATCAGAGCTGGAGACCCGGAGTCGATCGCGGGCGCAATGAACAGCGTGCGCCGCCTTATTGATGCCGTAGCGGATGCCGTCTTCCCTGCCACAGATCAGACGCGGACGGATGGTCAGGGAAACACGATCAAGCTTGGTGATCAGCAGCGGCTGAATCGGATTAAGGCGCATATCGATGACCACACTGACCGTAAAAGTCGCGGCGATCGACTAAAAAGGGCAGTGAGTGACATTTATGGGCGCGTTTCAACCGGCGTTCATTCCGATGTGGCAGCGTCGGAGGCCATGTACCTCTTTCTTTCCTCGTACGTGCTGCTCGGCGAGATTGTCTCTCTTCCGGATCCGGTGGCCTCGCAGGGATAGCATCGAACCAGGCGTGATGGCGGCTGGGAAGGGCTCGCCGACGGCGACACTTACGGCCAGTACGGCGGAAATGGGGGTGCTGCTGCGGCGACTTCACGACCTGGATTCGCCTGTCGAGGCGTCAGCCCGGAGGCGAGGTGCGGCACCCCGCGACTGAGCCGGAAGGCGGGCCGGGAACCCGGAGTTGGTCTCCACTCGCGTGAACGTGGATGAACTCCCTACACCGCACTCGCGGTTGTGCAACGATGCGTCCATGTCTTGGGAGCTAGCGCTCGAATACATTAAGGCCCTTATTTGGCCCATCATCGTCCTGGTGCTTGGATTCACCTTTAAGAAACAGGTCGGTGGCCTAATCGGTAGGTTGCAGTCGTTGGAGACGCCGGTTGGTTCCGCCAACTTCGTGGAGAAGACGGGCGCGGTGGGGCAGGCTGCCGCTGAAATCGGAGATGAGATTTCCTCGCAGTTGGCCAGTGCTGGACCCAGTGGAAGTTCCGAAAGGGAAGAGTCTAATGGAGATCGAGGGTCTCTCGATTCCTTTAGTGAAATCCTCGATGTCGACCAAGATGTAGAGGTTCGAATCCGATCCCTAATTTCCAGGGAAGGGGTAGATCCGACATCTCTAGTGTTGAATTCATGGCGCGCCGTTGAGGAAGCGATGAACAAGTCGCTCAAAATTGAGGCTGGAGGGAGTCTGCCGATTGTTCAGTTGATTAATAGGGTTGCAGACCAAGGGTTCTTGTCCTCCCCTCTTGTCGCGCTGGTGAACGATTTGTTCGAGCTACGTAACCAGGTTGTTCACGGGACTGGTCCGGTTATTACGAGACCGGAGGCGGAATCCTATCAAAATGCGGCAAGGAACGTGATTGACGCCTTGAAGCTGGCTGAGTCGCCAATCTACCGTTCCATGAAATACGAGGAGAGATTGTTTCGATCCCTGCGGAGACTGGTAGGGGGTGGGATTGAACCTGTGGGTGGGAATTCGGGGCCGGCGGACTTCCGGATTACTCTCGGCGACGGTAAGAGTGTTTTGATTGAAACAAAGTATCGAACCAGGCGCCCATTTGACGGCAAGGATGCCGGCGCCTACTTGGAATATGTGCGGAACCAGGTAGGGAGTGACGCGGGGGTTCTGATTGTCACCAATGCTGCCCTCTCTCCCAGTGCTAGACAATTCAATGAAAGGCATTCCGTCGAGTCTCCATCTGCTGAGGTAATTCAGTGGCAGGGCGATGAAGACAACGACTACCTGCTCCGGGCGATAAGTCGAACGGCGCGATAGCGCAACAGGGATGGGCGCGGCCTCGCTGGGAGGCCGCGCCCGTTTTCTGTTTCTGCCGCTCAGGAGGGGAGGAATCCCGGCTTCTCCCTTCCAAGATCTTGCAGGCTGTTCAGATAGTCCTGCGCCGCCGGTTCCTTGCTGTAGCGCTGCCTCATGACGGCCGCGAGTTCTCGGCTGGTCATGATGAGGGAGGGGACGGATTGCCGGTCGCCCTGTAGTGCTCGCTCGCCATGGATGAGGGCCTGTTCGAGGTCGCCCTCACGTGCTGCGGTGACTCCGAGCGTTACCCGCGCTTCGGCGTTCCGCATGGGTGAGCGTTCCGTGCCGTCGAAGTCCGTTCCCGCGCGTAGAACCTCGTCCGCGAGCGTCCGAGCAAGCCGGTCTTCTCCTACCAGCCGGTAGCAGTCCATCGAGTAAAAATCGAACTTGGCGGGGTCCACCACGAAGTGGTTGTCCAGGTTCTCGGGGTGCGACATCCCTTCAAGGAGCCGGCGTCCCTTGTCCAGTGCCACCTCAACCTGTCGGCGGTCTCCGAGTCGCGCCCATGCCTTGGCTTCCTGGCCCGCGAGCTGCACGGCGACGCCGTGGTTCGGTGCTGCCTCTGATCCGGCCTGTGCTGCTGCGATAACACCGCGATAGTCGCCGGTCGTGAGGGCGAACCATGCCCGCATCTCATGGGCCCACCCCGCAACCTCGGGGTGGTCTGCCTCCGTCGCGAGCGACAGGGCAGCGCGGCGCGTCGACTCGGCTGCGTGGCGGTCTCCCGTGTCGTACTCGACGCAGCCGACTAGCAAGGCGAGCCAGCCCGACAGGGCGAGCACTTCGCGGTGCTGGGCAAGCGTGAGGTTCTTCGCGGTCAGGTCAACGACGCGGCGAAGCCACTGCCGCCCCTCGATGAGGAGCTGATCGCTTGGCATGTAGGGGTACTCAGAGCAGAGGCGGTCCGTGGTGATCCGGAGAGCATCTAGCGTCGCGCCGTCGACGTCGGACCGGTTCAGGCGACTCACGATCTCCAGAGTCTCCATCCCGCTTGCCGTCAAGATCTCCTTGTCGCCGTCCCGCCGTGACGGAGCAGGAAAGAGCGCGTGCGTCACCGTGCCGAACACGGCCGCGATGATCGGCTGATAGAAGTCGTTCGGTGCCTGGCCGGACTCCCAGCGCTTCCACTGGCGAATCATGCTGTCCTCTGCCGGCAGCTCCGTGGGTGCGTGCGCACGCAGGGCCCTGACCGCGTCACGCTGTGACCAGTCGCGCGCCTGTCGTTCGGCAGCGATGCGTCGCGCCCATGCGGGCCTGTCGTCAGTCATGCGCCCTCCTCCGAGTGCCTACTCCGAGTCTCGCGCGCGAGCAGGGGGGACAGGGAAGGGGACAGGGGGGTGTCACTGGACATGTCCCCACCCCCTTTCGCCGTCCCCCTGGCTGTCACTTACCTCACACACTCCGTTACTCCCATGCTGGTTGCAGATCAAGCGCCACCCGGTGCGGAGCGGCTTTCCAGCGCTTCGAGCCGTTCGGTCAACGCCTGGAGTTGGGAGCGGATTTCCTTGATGTCGTCACGTACGTCGCCACCCGGGGCAGACCCGTCGCTGACGAAGTTGCCCAGGTTCCCCGCCGACACGATCAAACCTTCGGCCCGGAGTGCGGCTAGCCCGTTCTGGATGGTCTGGCTGGCGTATCCGAAGCGGTCCATCAGCTCACGCTGAGAGGGGAGTTTCTCCCCCGGCTTCATCTTCTTGATGTCGTCGCGGAGCGCGTCTGCGACCTGCACCGCTTTCGGCTTGGGCCCTCCTGTGACAGTCATGCCTTGAGGGTACCCACCACAGCGAACTAGTGCGCATCACCCCACAGGGGTTGTGCACCACAGCAGACTAGTGCAAGCTAGTCATCAAGAGGTCGCCCCGACTCAAAGGGGAAACCGCTTGACCTGCACAGACAGCGTCCGGAGGAAAGCCCGCGGGGGTGAGTACGAAGGCAGCGCCTGTTCTTTGAGAACTCAACAGAGTGCTTTGAGATCGACGGGGCTTGACCCCGTCCCCGTGACGGCCGGGTGACGGCCGTCGGCCCCGGCATCCAGCCGTGAGGGCGCGGAATCGACTTCCGCCCGGGGTCACTCGGCCCGCCGCGACGCGCGGCGTTGGCCCTCATATCCGGACGTGGCGGCACTCCCGGACAGGACAGCCCGCCGCGCCGGATCACCCATTCCCGACGCAATCAGGAGTTCTTCCATGACCGAGCGCATCATCCCCGTGGACGTCGTCGGCCCGATCGCCCTGGATCTGACGATGAACACCGGCAGTATCCGCGTCGTCGTCGATCCCACGCTGAAGCAGGCGCGCATGGTGCTGTCGACGGAGGCGGCTTCCGGCCCGTCGGCCGACGCGATCCGTGACACCACGGTCAGTCTGAACGGGCAGAACCTCAGGGTTCGTGTCCCGGACGTTGCCGGCGGCATGAGCGGCATCACCACCGTCAGCAGGGGCGGCTACACCATGACGTTCTCCGGCGGCAACGGTGTGCAGATCATCAACGGAAACGTCCACATCACCGGCCACGGCGGCGGCAAGGTGTTCGTCAACGGCCGCGAGGTCACCGCGACCGGCCCGGCCGGGGACGCGGTGACGCCGATCAGCACCGAAGTCCACCTGCCCGCCAAGTCGGTGGCCGCGATCAGTACGCACACCGCGAACACCGTCGTCACGGGCGTGCTGGCCCGACTGGAGTACGACGGCACGTCCGGGATGCTGACCGCTGACCGCGTCGGCGACCTGGAAGCCACGGTGACCAGCGGCAGCGTCAACGTCGGCGAGGTGAACGGCCCGCTGGACATCAGCCTTACGTCCGGCAGCGTCAACGTCGGCGCCTACAGCGGCCATCACGCCCGCCTGAACGTCACCTCCGGCAGTGTCCGCATGGCCGCGACCTCGCAGGCCAGCGGCCGTCTGTCCGTGAACGCCACCTCCGGCAGCGTCCGCGTCACCGGCGCCGGTCACCTGAACGTCCGCCGCCGGGTGACCAGCGGCCACGTGCAGATCAGCTAGCCCCCTCTACCTCGCCCCTCGCGGGGCGGTCGCACTCCCGGACAGGACAGCCGACCGCCCCGCGCCATCCCGACGTATCCAAGGAGAGATCCACCATGCGTATGCGCACCTTCGTCGCCGGCCAGGAAGCGCACGGCGACATCGAGTTTGCGGAACTGGCGCTCGGTATCGACGTCGACCTGTTCCGGGGCCCGCTGGAGTTCGAGACGGACGGCGAGCGTGCCGCCCGCGAGGACGCGGCCCACGACATCCTCGCCGACCTGCGGGCGGAGGCGGAGGCCGGTGACGAGATCGCCGGTTGGGACGCCCTGTACGCCGACGCGCTCACCCGGACGGTGCCGTTCCTGCGTACCGCTCGCGGCCACCGGTCGGGGACGGGGGAAGCGGCATGAGCACCGTGACCGAGAACCTGAAGGCGGCGCACGCCGAAGTGAAAGCGGAGATTGCGCGGACGGACAACAAGACTGCGCTGCTGCTGGCTTTCGTCGGCGCGGTTCTGGCCGGCGCCTGGTCCATCGCCCGTGACCTGTCCCTGAATGTGCCCGCGTTGGTGGTGGGCGGGTGCGGGATGGCACTGCTGGTCGCGGCTGCTGGTCTGTTGCTGCGCTCCGTACGACCGAACCTGTCCGGCCCTCACGGCTTCCCGCTGTGGGCCACCCTGACCCCCGAACAGATCGCCGACGTCGTGTCCGGCGACCTGGCCGCCGACGTTGCGGGCCTGTCTCGGCTCGCAGTGGTCAAGTTCACCGGTCTGCGCCGCGCGGTCGACCTGACCCTGACCGGCGGCGCCCTGCTCGTTCTGGCCCTCCTGCTCAGCGCCGGGGGTGCCCTGTGAACCGGAACGAGCTGACGAAGCTTCAGATTGGTGTGCTTGCCGCCGCGTTCGTGCCCATGCTGGGTACGGGCGTGATCGGCGGTATCGGTACGTACAGCAACATCGGGCACGCCTACGGCCGTGGCACCGCGCTCGGGGCGCTCGGTGCGGGCGAGGGTGCTACCGCCGTGCTCGCGCTGGTCCTGCTCGGCTTGACCATGCTGGGCCAGTCCTCCCCGCGCGTCGTACGCATCGGTCTGTGGGCGCTGCCCGCCGCCGCGTCCGTGATGGGCGCCATGGCCGCGCCCGATCCCGCCCGCACCGTCATCTACGCCCTGACCCCGATGGGCATGTCTGTCTCGGCTGAGGGCATGGCGTTCCTGGCCCGGCGGATCGTAGTGCACACCGACGGCCGCGATGCCGAACACGAGCGGCGCACCGCCGATCTCGTGCAGGCCCTCGCCTACCACCGCGCCCGTGCCGCTCAGCACCCGACCGAGTGGGTCAGGAAGTCGTCGGAGCGCAAGTCGTGGCGCCTGGCCCGCCGGATCGGCGTCGGTGACACGGCGCTGGGATCGAGGTTGCTCGATGTCCAGCGCGATCGGGTCACCGAGGGTGCCGATGCCGCGCTCGCGTCGATGTTCAACACCCCCGCCGCCCCCGCGCTCATCGCTCCTGTGAATGCGGAGGAATCTACCGAGACTATGAGGAAACGGTCTATGGCTGACCTTGGGGAATCGACCCCGGCCCCTGTCGTGACGCTGACCCGGCTGGTCGTGCCGGAACCGGTCGCGGTCGACCTGGGCAAGTCGATTCTTCCGCTCAAGCCGATGCCCGCCATCCCTGCCCCGACCCCGGCACCGATCGCCGCGCCGGTAGGGCGGAGTGTGGCGGCGGGATCGACTCCGCCGCGTGGGGTGACCGGTCGGGTTCCCGACGCTGCCCGATCGCCCCGCCCCAAGCGCACCCCCGATCAGTTGCTCGCTGAGGCACGGTCGGCGACCGCAGGCCTGCCGGACGCGAAGGTGACCGCTGAGGGCATCCGCCGCGCGATCCACACCTCACCGGCCAACGCCCGGATGCTGCGTGACGCTCTGCTCGCCGAACGCGCCGCTGCGGCCGTGCAGACGCCCTGATGGGTGCGCTTCCGGTGTTCCGGTGGCGCCTGGCTCCGGACGGCTACGCCACCCGCCGACAGCTCCGCGCGCTCGACCTGCGCCCCGGCGGTCAGGACGTGGCCGCTCAGCTCGAACGGCCGCGCCGCCGCCGGGGCCCGTTGGTCGCGTACCTGTACCGCGTCGACCTGGCCAAACCGGTCCGCCCGATGACGCCGGCACGGTGGGCGGCACTGGCCAAGGCCAACACCGCGCGCCGCACCTGCCCCGAGTGCCGCCGGGATGCCGGATACGTCATCCCGCCCTCGCTCGGCATGTGCGTGACCTGCGCCTTCCCCGACAACTCCCCCTCCCTCAGGAGTGCTTGACCATGAGCAAGCCCAATACCCGTCGCCTGGACAAAGAGATCCAGCGGACCCAGCGCAAGATCGAAGCGGTCCAGAACGAGGAAATGTGGCCGCTGACCAGCCAGGAACGGCGCCAGATCGCCCGCGCCATGATCGGCGGCTCGTACCGCGTCGCCCGCGGCAAGAGCGGCGGCCGCGCCGAACGCGCCCTGGAAAACGTCTGGAACGCCGTCAACATGCGGCTGACCGCCGAACTGACCGCGTTGCAGATGGAGCGGCAGCGCATCGTCACCCAGGCCGCCAACGACAAGGCCGCCAAGAAGTCCTCGGGGCGGTGGTGACCGTGGCCGTCAAGCCGACGCCTCCTGGCCAGTGCCGGCAGTGCTGGCAGCACGCCTACGACCGGAGCATCCACCGGCGCCTCAAGCCCCGTGAGGACTGCCTGCCGTGCCTGAACCACATGCACAACGGCTGCCCTCCGGACCAGAAGGAGCCCAAGAAGGAGTCGAAGTGGTGGTGACCGCGCCCACCACCCACACCCCCCGCCGCTAGAGCCCTCCTGCTCGCCGCCGGGGCGGCCGTCCCTGCCACGGACCCGGCCACCCCGGCGCTCTCCCTCAACTCCCGCCCTAATCGGGGCAGTCAGGAGCACCCCAAGCATGTCCGAGAACGTCGTTCACCTGCACAAGAACCCCGAACCGGCCCCCGACGCTGGCGAGTCGGCGACCGTGACCACGCTGACCGTGGTCCCCGACCCCGCCCCGGCCAAGCCGGTACCGCTGTGGGTGCGCTCCGGCCGCGCCGTGCGCACGGTCGTCACCCACGAGACCACCAAGACCACCGCGCGCGCCGTCGCCCGCCACGGCCTCTACACGTTCAACGGGGGCCGGATCGTGGCCCGCCGCACCTGGGACGGCAAGACCGGTGCCCGCTACGAACGCATGCTGCGGGCGGCGGAGGCCGCCGGGAACTACGAGGTGGCCGAAGAGTGGGAGGAGCGCCTTCAGCGCTTCCGCGAGGCACGCCACCGCCGCCGCATGGACCTGCTCCACTCTCCGCTGGACGTTGCCAAGGGCGTCGGGGTCGGGGTCGGTATGAGCATCGGCGTGCTGGTCGCGCTCGGGGTGGTCATGGCGATCAACAACCACGACGTCACCGACGTCATCACCCCGCTCGCGGCCACCATCGAGTTCATCGGCCTGTTGATCCGGATCGTGCAGGTCGTCTGGGGTCCCGCCCTCACGATCGGCCCGCTCTTGGCCCTGCTCGCCCTGTGGGCGGTGGGCAGCAAGCAGCAGGCCGCGCCTGCGTGGGCGCTGCCGGACAACGTCCGGGGTGGCGAGGGTGAGCCGATCACCCCGTCCATCGTCGTCAAGGCCCTGCGCGACCTCGGGGTGCCAGCGCTGCGCAAGGCGATTACGGAGATGGGCGACGCCGGCGCCTCGATGCTCGGACCCATCCGGATCGCCGGATGCGGGGTCGAGGTCGACGTCACGCTTCCCTCCGGGGTGGCCACGAACGAAGTGCAGGCCAAGCGCCGCAAGCTGGCGGAGAACCTGACCCGGCACGAGCACGAGGTGTTCATCACCATCCCGGAGGCCGCGCGCACGGTCCGGCTGTGGATCGCCGATTCCGGGGCGCTGGATGAGCCGATCGGCCCGTCCCCGCTGGTCACCGACGCCACGATGACCGCGAACTACAAGACCGGTAAGGCGCCGTGGGGTCAGGATCTGCGTGGCGATGCCGCCATGATCAGCCTGTATCAGCGGCACCTGCTGGTCACGGGCCTGTCGAACCAGGGCAAGACCGCGTCGCTGCGCGCGCTCGCCCTGTGGCTGGCCCTGGACCGCTCCGTGCAGTTCTGGATCGCCGACCTGAAGGGCATCGGCGACTGGGCCATGTTCGAGGGCATCGCACAGGTGCTGATCGAGGGCCCCTCGGACGACCACGTCATCCAGGCGACCGAGATGGTCGAGGACGCGGTCGAGGAGATGAACCGGCGGATCGAGGAGCGTCGCCGTGACCCGGGCGTCGTGTTCGATCCGCTGATCGTGCTGGTGGACGAGGCGCAGTTGGCGTTCATGTGCCCGGTCGTCGGCGACGACAAGCGCCCCTACGGCGGCTCCAAGGCCACGTCCCGCTACTTCATGGCCGTCCGCAAGATTCACAACCAGGGTCGTGCGGTCGACGTGCTGATGTGGCAGGGCACGCAGGACCCCACCGACCAGAACCTTCCCAAGCTGGTCCGCGAGGGCGCTCACACTCGCGCATCCCTCGTGGTGGGCACCGAGTCCCAGGCGGAGATGGCGTTGGGTGCCAAGGCCGTCAACGCCGGCGCGGCTCCGCACCTGCTGCGTCAGGGTCTGGACAAGGGAACCCTCGTGGTCGCCTCCGACGGCATCACCATCCCCGCTGGGCAGGCGTCAATCACGGTGCGGACCCACTTCATCGACGACGACCCTGCCAAGGAGATCGCTGCGCGCGCCAAGGCTCTGCGCGATGGCGTCACCACCCTGCGCGCGGTCGACGAGGGCGAGGAGTGCGATCCGCTCGCCGACATCCTCGCCGTGCTCGGGGGCGAGAAGCGGATGCTCACCCAGGACGTCATCAAGAAGCTCGCCGCCCTCGACGCGGGCACCTACGGCCGCTGGTCGTTCGGTGACCTCACCCGCGTCCTGGACGGCGCCGGCATCGAGGCGAAGAAGTCGCACGGCCGCATGGTGGTCCGTGCCGAGGACGTCTCCGGCGCCCTCGCCAATCGCGATGCGGATGGTTCCGCTTCTGCCTCCTGATCGCGGGGAGGCACACCCTCCCTCGCTGGGGAGGCGGGGAGAACTCCCCAACTGCCTCCCCGCCCCGCCTCCCCCGCCTTGATCAGCGAAAACACCGTTTCGGGGAGGCGGGGAGGCGTCCCAGGTCAGCCCCCCGAAACCCCCTCCAGAAGCCTCCCGGCAGGGGGTGTCCCTGCCTCCCCGAACGACCTTCGGAAGGGATTCCGTATGTACCCCGAGCACGCCCGCCGCGTGCCCGCTGAGCGGGCCGTGGAAGTCCACCAGCCCACCCCCATCACCCCTGCCGCGGTGACGCTGGCGCCGCTCGTTCCCGTCCAGCCGGGCATCGTCCCGGCCGTGGCGAGCATCGTCCTGCCCGACGGCCGCGTCGTCACCGGCTACGCCCTCGAACCCGCCAAGCCCGAACCCGTCCAGGCCAAGCCGCCCGTCTCCCGCGCGGCCGTCAACGTCGCCCTCGGGGGCGTCGGGTTCCTCGCTGTGTGCGGCGGGCTGCTGCTGCTCACCACGTTCATCACCGCCCTCACGGCGCTGATCACTCAGCTCATCACGCTCGCCGCCGTCATCTTCGGCGGATACGTCGCCGTGCAGATCTTCAAGCCCAGCGGCAGCAAGAGCGGCAACACCTTCAACATCCGCAAGGCCGTGTTCAAGCGCAACCATTTCAACGGCTAGCTACGCCCGTGGGCGGTGGCACTCCCGGACAAGGACAGCCCACCGCCCACGGTCTCCGAGTCCCGACGTTGCAGAACAGGAGACCTAAAGCATGACCCAACTGCGTGTTTTCGGCGAGGGCCCTTCGGCCCCTGCCACCCGTTCGGGGCGCCTGTCCCGGCCGCGTCTGCTGGATGCGTTCTGCTGCCAGGGCGGGGCGGGCATGGGCTACCACCTCGCCGGGTTCGACGTCGTAGGCGTCGACCTCGCCCCGCAGCCCCGCTACCCCTTCACCTTCGTGCAGGCGGACGCGGTCGCCTTCATCCGCGAGCACGGCGCCGAATTCGACTTCATCCACGCGTCCCCGCCGTGCCAGCACGACAGCGACTGCCAGCGCATCCAGGGCAACACCCACCCCGACCTGATCGGCCCCACCCGCGCCGCGCTGGAGTCCACGGGGCGTCCGTGGGTCATCGAGAACGTACGCGGCGCGCTGCCCAAGCTGCACCGTCCGGTGATGCTGTGCGGGCCCATGTTCGGGCTGGAGACCTACCGTCACCGCTACTTCGAACCCGGCGGACGCCTCCAGCTGCCGCAGCTCCCCCACCCCGTGCACACCGTCCCTCAGGCCAAGATGGGCCGCCCCGTCCCGCCCGGCCACTACGGGCAGTTCATCGGCAACTTCTCCGGCGTGCCCCTCGCCCGCCGGGTGATGGGCGTGGACTGGATGAACCGCGACGGCATCCGCGAGTGCATCCCGCCCGCCTACACCGAATGGATCGGCCGGGGCTTCCTCGCCGCTCTCGCCCTGCGGGAGGCGGCATGAGCACGGCGCATGATCTCCTGAGGGGCGCCCTCGTCCTCGCGGCGGCCGGGGTCCCGGTCCTGCCGCTGCGGGCGGGCAAGGTCCCGTTCGGCAACTGCCGCACGTGCAAGGGGAACGCGTGCGGCGGACGGCCCAACATGAAGGCGGCGGGCCCCTGCCGGTGCCCGGCTCCGTGCCACGCGTGGGCCGCCGCCACCACCGACCCGCACGTCCTCACCTCGCCCGTGTGGGCGGCGGTGTGGCGTGAGGCGGTGGCGGTCGCCTACCACCCAGGCGGGGCCGGACTGACCGTGGTCGACCTCGACGACGCGGCGGCCGTCGCGTGGGCCCGCGAGACCCTGCCCGCCACCCGCATCGTGCCGACGACGCGGGGCGAACACTGGCTCTACCAGGGCGCCATGCCGTCCTCGAACGCGGTCCGGCCCGGCGTCGACATCAAGTCCCTCATGCAGTACGCCCGTTGGCTTGGACCCGGAACCGGCCCTATGGCCATCCTCCCGGCCGCCGTGCGCGCCCTGGTGGTGAAGGAAGACACCACCCCCGCCCGCCGCGGGGTGGCCTCTTCTCTCCCGGCGCGCACCCTGTGGTCGCGGCAGGTGGCTACCGGGTGCCGCCACACCGAACGCTACGTCCGCACCGGTCTGGAACGCGGCCTCACCCTGGTGCGGGCCCGCACCGAATCCGGCGCGGGATCACAGGCGTTCGGCGTCGCCCGCTTCCTCGCTGCACAGCACACCGACTGCCCGGGACCGTGTGGCCTCGCCGTGCTCGGTGAGGAGATCGTGACGGCCGCTGTCTTGGTGGGCGTTCCGGAGGGTTACGCGCGCCGCGCGGTCGCCAACGGCCTTGAGGCGGCCGGGGAGTGTGCGGCATGAACAAAGCATCCCGAAGCCGTACGAACGGCCCTCAGGGCGCCGTACAGGGCCCGCCACAGCTGTGCGTGGGCGAGCCGAAGGGCGCCGCCCGCAAGGGCGTCCTTTCTGCCGTTGGTTCTGACCGGCAGACGGTCACCGTCACCGGCATCACCCCGGGGCTTCAGATCCAGTGCGAGGGCGTGCCCGTGGCGGACTGGCTCTGTGCCTGCGGTCAGCACGAACGCGCCCGGGGCCGCGCCGCCGTCATCAGGCTGACCGCCCGAGTCCGCGTCGGCGTCTGCCCGCACACCACCACCGCCGAAGGGAGGGCGGCCTCATGACTCCACAGCCTGTGGACAGCCCCGACCTGTGGGCCGGACTGCCCACCCTGGAAGACCCGCCCGGCGAGGACGACGCGGCACCGGACGTGTGGGAGGACCCCATTCCCCTCACCGGCCGCCGGGAGCGTCCGTCGTTCCCCGCCCACGTCTTCCCCACCTGGTTGGGGGAGTTCGTGGCGGCCGTCGCGGAGGAGACGCAGACCCCGGTGGACCTTGCCGGGTCGATCGCCCTCGCCGTGCTCGCCACGGCGGCCGGCGGCCGGTCGGTGGTCCACGTGCGCGGCAACTGGCGTGAGCCCACCAACCTCTACACGGTGGTCGCGCTCCCGCCTGGCAACCGCAAGTCCGCCGTCTTCTCGCTGTTGACCAACCCCCTGTATGAGGCGGAGAAGCAGCTCAAGGCGGCCATGAAGCCGGTCATCGTGGAAGCGGAGCTGACGGCGAGGCTGGCCAAGGAAGCGGCGGACAAGGCCACCGCCAAGGCCGCGTCCGCCGACGCCGACAAGCGCGATGAGATGGTGGCCACCGCCATCGGCCTCGCGCAGACCGCCGACACGCTCACCGTGCCGGCCGAACCCCTGTTGCTGGCGGACGACTGCACCCCCGAGACGGTCACCTCGCTCATCGCGGAACAGGGCGGCCGTCTGTCGGTGATGAGCGATGAGGGCGGCATCTTCGACATCATCGCCGGCCGCTACTCAGGCAGCCCCAACATGGAGGTCTTCCTCAAAGGCCACGCCGGGGGTCGCCTGAGGGTGAACCGGCAGACCCGCCGCGAGTACGTTGACGCCCCCGCCCTGACCATGGGACTGGCTGTACAGCCCGATGTGCTTGTGGACATGGGGAAGATCAAGGGCGGGAAGGGGCGCGGTCTGCTGGGCCGCTTCCTGTACTCGCTGCCGGTGTCGACGGTCGGCGAGCGGAAGGTCATCACCGATCCGGTCCCCGAGCAGACGGCCGCCACGTACACCGCGAGGGTCATCGACCTCACGTTGTCGCTCGCAGGCTGGACCGACCCGGCGCTCATCCAGCTCACCCCCGAGGCGGACGCGGCCCTGATCGCCTATCAGCAACGGGTCGAACCGCGACTCAAGGAGCGCGGCGGGACACTGGGTCACATCAACGACTGGGCCGGAAAATTGGTCGGCGCGACCGCCCGCATGGCTGCGCTGCTGCACCTCGCCGAACACGGCGGCAACGGCTACGCCCACCCGGTGACCGAAGCCACCATGAACGCGGCCATCGAACTGGGGGAGTACTACACCGCCCACGCCCTCGCCGTGTTCGACGCCATGGGGGCTGACGTGACCCTGTCCCGTGCCCGCAGCGTGCTGGACGCGCTGAGGGACAACGGATGGGAGGACGTCAGCCGCCGGGACGTCTTCAGCGTCCTGTCCCGTAGCGAGGTTCCGACCGTCGCCGACCTCGAACCCGCCCTCGCGCTACTGGAAGACCACGGATACCTGCGGTCCTACCAGCCCGAGCGCACCGGCAAGCGCGGACGCCCCCCGGCACCCCGCCTTGCCGCCCACCCGTCCCTGCGTCACGGCGGCCGGTGACCCCGTCAGCGCACGCAACCCCTCCCGCACAAACCGCAAAATCCGCAATAACCCCCGGACGCCCCGCTGACCTGCGACGGGACCCCCGCCCCGTCCCGGTCGGCGGCCCGTCGCACAATCCCGCGATATTCCGCAAAAAAACCGAGCGCCACCCACCCGCCGGGGCCGGTCACTGGTCGCACCTGATTTTTGCGGAATATCGCGGATTTTTGCGGGGCAGCGTCCACCACCGCCCCCGTACCGCATCGCCGCAGGTCAACGCCACTCCCCGGTATTTCTGCGGATTTTGCGGTTTGTGCGGCGGCACCTGCCCATGAACTCAGCCCCACAGGAGCGAGCCTTGGACAAGCACGGCACCCTCGCGACCCCCGCAGACGACGACACCACGTTGGTTCTCCTCACCGTCGAAGAAGCCGCCCGCCGACTCCGTATCGGCCGTACAACCTGCTTCGCCCTCATCCGCACTGGCGAACTGGAGTCCATCGACATCGGCCGCCTCCGCCGCGTCCCGGCGGACGCACCCGCCGAATACCTCGCCCGCCGACGCGCGGCCAAACGAGCCGCTTGACCACGCCCGGGGCGGCAGCACTCCCGGACAGGACAGCCCGCCGCCCCGGTCCCCATCCCGACACCAAGAAACAGGAGCCTGCCTGTGGCAGAGAAGAAGAAGGGAACCCGCCGCGCCAACGGCGAATCCGCGATCTACTTCGGGGCGGACGGCCGTTGGCACGCGCGCGTGCCGATGGGCTACAAGGACAATGGGGAGCCCTACCGTCGACACCTGACCCGCAAGACGCGCGATGACCTGGTTGAAGAGGTCAAGAAGCTGGAGAAGCAGCGCGACGGGGGTTCGGCGCAACAGCCGGGCAAGCCGTGGACGGTTGAGAAGTGGCTTCAGCACTGGGTTGAGAACATCGCCAAGCCGACCGTCAGCGAGAACACGTACGACGGGTACGAAGTCGCCGTTCGCGTTCACCTCGTGCCCGGTGTCGGCAAGCACCGCCTTGACCGCTTGCAGCCCGAGCACCTGGAAAGCCTGTACCGCCGTATGCAGGCGAACGGAGAGCGAAGGGCCGGTACGGCTCACCAGGCCCACCGCACCGCCCGAACCGCGCTCGGGGAAGCAGTACGGCGCGGCTACGCGGCGAAGAACGCTGCCGCGCTGGCGAAGCCGCCACGGATGGAAGAGGACGAATCCGAGGTTGAGCCCTACTCCGTAGAAGAGGTTCAGTGCCTGTTGCTCGAAGCCAACAAGCGCCGCAACAGCGCCCGTTGGATGCTGGCATTGGCGCTCGGATTGCGCCAGGGCGAGACGCTCGGACTGCGCTGGTCTGACGTCGACCTGGACAACGAGTATCTGAAGCTGCGCCGGAACCGTCTACGACCTCGGTACGAGCACGGGTGCCCGGAAGCCTCACCGTGCGGCCGGAAAGCGGGGTACTGCCCGGCCAAGGTGCAGGTGCGGCGTGAGACCAAGAACACCAAGTCGCGCGCGGGCCGCCGCGCTGTGCCCCTACCGGGTCCGCTGGTCGCCATGCTCCGTGCGCACCGCGAGACGCAAGAGCGGGAGCGTAAGGCGGCCGGCGACCTGTGGACCGAGTCGGACTACGTGTTCACAAAGCCGCTCGGTGGCCCGCTGAGCCCGAACACGGACTATCACGACTGGAAGCGGCTGCTGGAAGACGCAGGGGTCCGGAACGCCCGGCTGCACGACGCCCGGCACACGGCTGCCACCGTGCTCATGCTGCTCGGTGTCCCCGCCCGGGTCATTGATCAGATCATGGGGTGGGAGCCGGGAACCTCCGCAAGCATGCGGGCCCGGTACCTCCACGTACCGGACGCCATGCTCAAGGACGTGGCCCGGAAGATCGCCGAAGCTATCTGGGGAACCCCAGAGACACCCGCTGTGGACAAAAACCAGGACAACGAGGGCTGAGAAGCGTCGAAGCAGCGGCGACATTGAGCGTGCCCTTGCGCTGTGCATACAGCTGGGCCCTGTTGACCGCATCAACAATGGCACGTTGAGCAGGATCTTGATGTTCACCTCGTGGTCGGAGGTGTCCACGCCCGCGCTGTTGTCGATCGCGTCCGTGTTGATCTTGCCGCCGTGGCGG